>CAIZLN010000026.1 GCA_903933815.1 uncultured Solirubrobacterales bacterium | reverse complement strand
CTCGTCCAGATTTCTTTCCCGAGCGTTGAACGCGCCCATCTTGTGCCGGTAATTCCAGAAGGAGCATCAAAGTGACCCAGGAGATCGTCGACGCTGTAAAGGTTCTTGAACAGGAGAAGGGAATCTCTGCGGACACGCTGATGGACGCGCTCGAAGACGCGCTGCTGTCGGCTTATCGCAAGAGTCCGGGCTCGGCAAAGTACGCCCGGGTCGACCTCGATCACGAGACCGGTGATTTCCGGGTGTTCGAGCTGATACTTCCGCCGGAACTGGAGGAGAAGCTTCTTGGTGAAGCGGCTGCCGAGCAGGAGCGCACAATCGATCCGGAGACCGGTGAGATGCGTGAGCCGGAGGACCCTGAGCTCGACCCCGAGATGCTGGCACCCTACGAATCCCAGATTGAGACACGCGACGTAACGCCTGATGGTTTCGGACGGATTGCCGCCCAGACCGCCAAGCAGGTCATCTACCAGCGGATCCGCGAGGCCGAGCGCCAGATGATGTACGACGAGTTCAAGGATCGGGTCGGCGAGTTGATCACCGGCTTGATTCAGCAGTCCGACAAGCGATACACCCTGGTGCAGCTGCGTGAGCGGGTTGAGGCGCTGCTGCCGAAGTCCGAGCAGGTCTACAGCGAACGCTACGACCACGGAATGCGCGTGAAGGCCGTGATCACCGATGTCTCCGAATCCACCAAGGGACCCAGCATCGTGGTTTCGCGGCGCAGTCCAGAGCTGATCAAGGGTTTGTTCGAGCTGGAGGTCCCCGAGATCGCCGACAAGCTGGTCGAGATCGTCGGGGTCGCCCGCGAGCCTGGGTATCGATCCAAAATTGCGGTCGTTTCTCACGCAGACGGTGTCGATCCGGTCGGAGCCTGCGTCGGCCCCCGGGGGTCCCGGGTGCGGATGGTCGTTTCCGAGCTTCGCGGTGAAAAGATCGACATCATTCCTTACAACGAGGAGCCTGCGAGGTTTGTAGCGAAGGCGCTTTCGCCCGCCCGGGTCCGTGAGGTTCTGGTCGATGACGAAAACATGCAGGCGACGGTGATCGTCCCGGACGACCAGCTTTCCCTGGCCATCGGACGCGACGGGCAGAACGCCCGTCTGGCGGCGAGGCTTACCGGGTGGCGCGTGGACATCAAATCCGAGAGCGAGTTCGCGAAAGAGGAAAGCCAGCACGAGTACGAAGGCGAGGAAGAGTTCGACGGCCGTTGTATGACGGTGCTCTCGAGCGGGCGACGCTGTCCGAACGCAGCAATCGCTGGATCGACCTACTGCGGCCTGCCGCAGCATCAGGCGCTCTCACGCTTTACGACAAGTCACGTCGCCGTTCTCTCCGGGCTCGGTGACAGCGAGATCGAGACACTTGCAAACCCTGATTCCGATGAAGCCGAAGTGACCGCGATCGTCACCGGCGCTGAAGCGGGATTCGTTGAGCCGAGTGAAGAGGCAGAAGTCGAAGCAGAAGTCGATGAGGCAGAAGCCGAGGCGGAAGTCGAGGCAGAGGTTGAAGAGGTGGAGGTTCTGGCCGAGACGGCGGGCGAGGAGCCCGAAGTCGTGGCGGAGGCCGCACAGGCCGAAGTTGAGGTTGAGGTCGAAGTGGTCGAAGCAGAGGCTGAAGTGGACGCGGCTGTTGAAGCCGCGGAGGCTGATGTTGACGGGGAGGCCGCGACCGAGTGAGTAAGCGCAGGGTTCACGAGATAGCCAAGTCGGCGGGAGTCACCAGCAAGGAACTGCTGGCGGCCCTGAACGCCGCCGGCATCGAGGCCAAAGCCGCTGCGTCAAGCGTCGAGGAAGATTCTGCCCTTAAGGCT
>CAIZLN010000025.1 GCA_903933815.1 uncultured Solirubrobacterales bacterium | reverse complement strand
GCCGTGCCGAGCGTGAAGCCCGTCGGAATCGGAGCTCCGAAGGCACCACTCAATGCCCCTGCCGCATCAGCTGTGAGGCCGGCTGACACGCCACCCAGGGTGATGTTCAGCCCGGTGACATCGGTGGTCAGCGCCGACAGGTCAAGGTCCAGGATCGAGACCCTGTTCCCGCCGTTGAGCACCGCCGTGAGGTCCGGTTCGCCGTCCACGTTGATCGTGAAGTCGGTGAGCTGGACGACTATGTCACCCGCTGTAAGCGAGAGCCCGCCGCTGTGAGTGATCGAACCCGCGAAGGTGGACGTGCTGGCACGTCCGCCGGTGATCGGGAACGAGATCTCGCCGCCCGGAAGAACAGTGGGCGGCCCGACCGTTACCGGCGAAGACCGTAAAGTGGTGTCATGAGCGAAAGTGAAGACATGGTCGGCTCGATCACCGCCGAGGGCCTCACCGCACTGAAGGCCGACATCGAAGAGATGGAGGGTCCCGGGCGCGAGCAAATCTCGGAGCGGCTGAAGGTCGCACGCGCGATGGGTGACCTCAAGGAAAACGCCGAGTACCACATCGCCAAGGAGGACCAGGCTCATCTGGAAACCCGGATACAGAGGGCCCGTGAGCGCCTGCGCGATGCCGTCGTGGTGGAGGTGGACCAGGCATCGGACGAGACCTTCAGCTTCGGGCGCACCGCGGTCATTGCGGATTCCGACGGAAATGAACACACCTGGACGCTTGTGGGTTCAACCGAGGCCAGCCTCGCAGAGGGTCGCCTGTCGGCCGAATCACCGGTAGGCCAGGCACTGCGCAATCGTTCGGTCGGGCACGAAGTTGAAGTCAACACGCCAAGAGGCACGCGCAAGTTCACCATCTCCCGACTGGCCTGACGCGTGGCAGGAAAGAAATCGAAAGCCGCGAGGGCGGGTGCGGTTGCAGGGATGACGGCTCGTGCCTGGGAAGTTGCCAGGCGGGTTGACTGGCCCGCAGTCTGGATGCGAGCGCGGTGGCTGACTCACCATACGAAGCGCCTCTACAACAATCTGAGCGAGGAAGAACGGAGGGAGTTCTTCCGCCTTGTAGTCCCCACCAAAGATGCACCGATGGTCGCCAGGAAAGACAGGGGCCGGGTTCAGGAGCTGGTGACCAAGGCGTTTACCGGCAGTCCGCGAAACTGAGCCTCCGGGCACTGCCAAAGATCGCTGGCGAGCGGTTTCAGATTCCCCGTTCAGCAGAGCGTTGAAGCCGCGAAAAGCAAAACGCCGGAGCGCATCTGCGCCCCGGCGTCAAGTCAGCTGCTCGGTAGTCCGAGCCGCTGTGCGGCGTGAATCAGAGCTTCAGGCCTGAGAGCAGCTTCGAGAGGTCAAGGCCTCCGGGCAGCTTGAGACCAGTGAGGCCGTCCAGAAGACTGCCGAAGTTCGGCAGCTTGAAGCCTCCGAGGTTCGGCAGCTTGAAGCCTCCGAGGTTCGGCAGCTTGAAGCCTCCCGATCCCGAGCCGGAGACCCGGGAAAACAGATCCTTCAGGCTGGAAGGCAGCTTGACCTTGGAAACACTGAAGCCACCGGCTGCCACAGACAGGCATGAAACCACCGCTTTGGTGTCTCCGGCCGTCTCGCAGGCACCCAGTGTTGAGACTGCCTGGTTGCAGACCGTCTTCAGCGACGACTGCTTCACGCTGGCGCAAAGACCCGACAGACTGGAAGCACTCGGAATCGTCAGTGGTGCCGGCGCGGCACTTGCTGGCGCAGCTCCGATGGCCCCCGCAACGGCTGCAACCGCAACGATTGAAGCGAGCTTCTTTTTCATACCCATTAATCTCCTCCTTGGTGTTACGACTCCCTACCCATCACCAACAATACACCGATTGGCAGGCTTCAGGAACTATTCGTTCATGAAGTGCTGGAACTGTCACCGGCAGCGAGGCGTTGCTGCTGGCGCTCCGGACTGATCCGGACCACATTCCAGGCCAGTCCGGACTTTTCGAGACCGGTTATCACCCAGGCCGAAGGGTCCAGCTCGCGACGCTTCAGGCCGTTATCGGCCGATCTGGGGAAAGCGTGGTGGTTGTGATGCCAGGCTTCACCGAGCGAGGGCAACGCCAGCCAGAACACATTGGTTGATCTGTCGTCGGTGTCGAATCGTCGCGTGCCCATGAAGTGACAGACCGAGTTGATGCTCCAGGTGACATGGTGGACCAGAAAGATCCTCACCAGCCCTCCCCAGAGCAGACCGGTCGCAGCGCCCAGGAGGGTTCCGGTCACCAGATACCCGGCTGCGGCAGGAATCGCCAGGCTCAGGACCAGAAACACCAGGAAGTACTTGCTTATCCACCGCATTCCAGGGTCTTCGTTGAGCTCCCGGGCGTACTTCTTTTCATCGGCCAGGCCGTGGTCGGACATGGACCAGCCGACATGTGCGTGCCAGAGACCCCCGAGGACCCCCTTCACGCCCTCACCGTGACCGACATGCGGGCTGTGCGGATCACCCTCCCTGTCAGTGTGAGCGTGATGCTTCCGGTGGTCGGCGACCCAGGTATTGACCGGGCCCTGAACCGAAAGTGAGCCCAGAACGGCGAAGGCGTACTCGACTGATTTGTAGGTCTGAAAGGCACGGTGGGTGAGCAGCCTGTGAAAGCCGACGGTCACTCCGATCGCGGTCAGCAGGTACATGGCGGCAAGGATCAGAAGGTCGGTGAGGCTGACGAACTGGTTC
>CAIZLN010000024.1 GCA_903933815.1 uncultured Solirubrobacterales bacterium | reverse complement strand
CAGATTCGGTAACCAGATGCATGTGCTCGGGCTCCCAGCTGAGGTGCACCCGTGAGCCCGGCTCGGGCAGGCGCGAGCGTTCTTCTTCGCTCGCATTCGGGATGAGTACGGTCAGGCTGGATTCAGTTGACACTTCGACCCCGAGCTGAGTCGCGGTGCCGAGGAACAGCGAGCTCTCGACCACACCCTCGATACCGGGCCGGTCTGACGGACCATGACCCGGGGCCGAGACCTCCAGCTTCTCGGGTCTGACCACGGCGAACAGGCTGCCCTTGCCTTTGAACTTTGCGGCATCCGGCATCGCTACGCTCGGCCCTCCCTCGATCCTGACGCTGCCGCCACCCTCGATCTCGGCCGGCATCAGGTTGGAAACCCCGATGAATCCGGCGACGAAGGTTGTGGAGGGCCTTTCGTAGACCTCCTCGGGTCCGGCACACTGCTCGATCCGTCCCTGGTTCATGACCGCGATCCGGTCCGACATCGTCAGGGCCTCTTCCTGGTCGTGAGTCACGTAGATGAAGGTGATGCCGACGTCCTCCTGAATCTTCTTCAGTTCGACCTGGAGGGCCTTGCGTAACTTGAGGTCCAGAGCGCCCAGCGGCTCGTCAAGAAGGAGGACCTTGGGCAGGTTGACCAGTGCCCGGGCCAGAGCAACCCGCTGCTGCTGGCCGCCCGAAAGCTGTGCCGGCTTACGTTTGGCCTCAGCGGCCAGTCCGACCCGTTCGAGTTCGTCGGCAACCCGCTTCTTTATTGCGTCCTTGCCGACCTTCTTGCGCTTGAGTCCGAACCCGACATTTTCTTCGAGGGTCATGTGGGGAAAGAGCGCGTAACTCTGGAAGACGGTGTTGGTCGGACGTTTGTAGGCCGGCTCGCCAGCCACGTCTATACCGTCAATCATCACCTTGCCCGAGGTCGGCTGTTCAAACCCGGCAATCATCCGAAGAGTAGTTGTCTTGCCGCAGCCGCTCGGGCCGAGCATCGTGAAGAATTCGCCACTCGCGATCTCCAGATCGATGTTGTCCACGGCCTGGAAGCCCCCGAACTTCTTGGTTACGCCTTCGAGCTGAACACTGCCGGTCGAACCCGACCCGGACCCCTCGGTCCTGCGGTCTGCCGGATCGGCTTCGGGACGCTCTGCGACGTTATCCATCAAGCACTCTCTCCTCACGGTGGAAGGACCGGACGACCCCCCTTACCGGGGGATCAACCTGCGCCTACCCCGGAAACCTACGCTAATCAGGCACCCAGATGCAAGCTGGCGGCACGGCGCAGACTTGCTTTGGGCCTCCCGCCTCTCTAGGCTGGTGGTTGAATGTCCGGCCTGCCACGAGCCGGTCGGCCCAGACAAGGAGAAGCACATGCAAACCGCCAGCCCCACCCCCAGCGTCGCATCCATGGACATGCAGGCTGAGGCACGGCGCCATCTCTGGCTGCATTTCTCCCGCATGGGCGGGTACGACACTGAACACGAAATCCCGATCATCACCCGTGGTGAGGGCTGCTACGTCTGGGACGACAAGGGCAACAAGTACCTCGACGGCCTTGCCGGTCTCTTTTGCGTGAACGCGGGCCATTGCCGCCCCGAACTTGCTGAAGCCGCACACAAGCAGATGCGGGAGCTGGACTTCTCCATCATCTGGAGCTACGCCCACCCGAAGGCGATCGAACTGGCGAGCAAAATTGCCTCGTTGGCCCCGGGTGACCTCAACCGCGTTTTCTTCACCAGCGGCGGAGCCGAGTCGGTCGAGTCGGCCCTCAAGCTCGCCCGCAACTACTGGCGCATGTGCGGTCGCGGCCAGAAGGCCAAAGTGATCGCCAGGGAGATTGCCTACCACGGCACCACACTGGGCGCGCTTTCAGCCACCGGACTTACCGATCTCAGGGCCCAGTTCGAGCCGCTTTCGCCCGGTGGTTGTCACGTTCCAAACACGAACATGTACCGCTACCCCGACGATCGTGATCCTTTGCTGCTTGCTGATGCAATCGAGGATCGCATCATTTTCGAAGGCCCCGAAACCGTCGCCGCCGTGATTCTCGAGCCGGTTCAGAACGCAGGCGGGTGCTTCGTGCCGCCGGACGGTTACTTTCAGCGGGTTCGCGAGATCTGCGACCGGCACGACGTGCTGCTCATTTCGGATGAGGTCATCTGTGCCTGGGGTCGTCTCGGCCATTTCTTCGGAGCTGAGCGTTTCGGCTACCAGCCGGACATCATCACCTCGGCCAAGGCACTCACCTCTGCGAACATCCCGATGGGGGCGATGATCTGCTCCGACAAGCTGGCCGAGCCGTTCATGGAGGGCACCGAGTCTTTCGCCCACGGCTTCACCTTCGCCGGACATCCGGTCGCCTCTGCGGTCGCGCTGGCCAACATCGAGCTTTACGAGCGCGACGGCCTGCTCGAGCACGTCCAGAACAAGGAGCCCGAGTTCCGGGCGATGCTTGAAAGCCTGCGGGATATCCCGATCGTTGGCGACGTCAGGGGCGCGGGCTTCTTCCAGGCGATCGAACTGGTCAGGGACCAGGAGACCAAAGAGACATTCGAGGGCCCCCAGGCTGAGGGTCTGCTTCGCGGATTCCTGTCCGGGGAGCTCTACCGAAGAGGCCTGATCTGCCGGGCTGACGATCGTGGCGACCCGGTCATTCAGTTTTCTCCGCCACTGATCGCCGACACCGCAGAGTTCGAGTTCATGCACGATGTTCTCAGGCCGGTACTGACCGAGGCCTCCCAGCGAATGGACATGTTCTGAGCCTCACAGGCGGGCAGATGATCCAGCCAAGGTTGCGTTTCTCCCAATAGAGAGGTAGTTGAGGTT
>CAIZLN010000023.1 GCA_903933815.1 uncultured Solirubrobacterales bacterium | reverse complement strand
CTGAGTCCCAGCATTTTCAGAGCGAAACGACGCGCCCGCCCTGCGGGCGCGTCGCTCTCCTGAGATGTCAGAGCCGCTCTCGATCGCGCAGTTCACGCCCTTCCCGTGGGATGAGTGCGGTGAGATCAACTCATATGTGAAGCGGCTGGCCGATGGCCTCGCCGAGCGTGGTCACTCCGTAACGATTGCTGCCCCGGCTGGCAGCAGGAAAGCCGTGCTCGAAGCCCGGCAGCTGACATCCGGCCTGGCGGATGACCCCGATCTCCTCTACGCCCCCGGGGAGCAGCCAAGGGTGATCTCCATGGGCGGAATGTCTTTGCCCAGAGGTTCACGCGCTCGGCCTGCCCCAGCGTCAGTGGATGTCGGCAACCGGGTCGAGACGCTGCTCGGTAACGCCCGGATCGATCTCCTTCACGTGCACGACCCCTTCGTACCGGGCTTCTCTTCGACAGCGCTGCGGCACTCCTTTTCCCTCAACGTCGGCACCTTTCATCAGACTGAAGAGCGGCCATTCGCGACTCACGTGGCCCGGCCGTTGCTTGAGGTCTTCTTTGGACGCCTTGATCACCGCACGGCTTCCTCGAAGGCGGCCGCGAAGCTGCTCAACCGATACTTCCCCGGCTCGTATGAGCTCTCGCCGGCCGGGGTGGACCCGGTGCCTCCTGATCAGGAGCAGGATGGACCTCTGCGGATCACTTTCTCCGACCAGGAGGAGATGGGCGCGCTGCGGGTATTCGTCCGGGCGCTGCGCAAGTTGCCCGCCGGCCTTGACTGGACGGCGACGATCTTTTCCGAGAGTCCCGGGGAAGTTGATTTTCGGGTTTCGCGGGAGGTCCGCGATCGGATCAAGGTGATCGGACCCGATCAGGCGTCGCTGGCGGAGCTCCTCTCCCGCAGTCACATCTTCTGTGCCGCATCCGGCGGCTCGCGACAGGTTCCCGGCGCCGTGCGTCAGGCCCTTGCCTCGGGTGCAGTTCCGGTCGTCTCGACGATCTCCCGCTACGTCGAACTGATCGGTGACGGCCAGCGCGGCCTGCTCTTCCCGGCCGGTGACCCGGTAACTCTGGCCGGCCAGATCGCCCGCCTCGGCGAGGATCCGAAGAAGCTCGAGAGCCTGCGCAGGGCCGCTGCGGGTGAGCCCCAGTCACGGGAATGGTCTGAAGTAGTTGACCGCTTTGAAGAGACCTACCTGCGCCTCGCCGGTCGCCGCCAGCAAAGGGTGGCCAACCCGGCCGTGCGCAAACGAGTCCAGAGCCGACCGCTGATCGACATCGACCTTCACATGCACACCGACCATTCCTCGGACTGCGCGACGCCGGTCGAAGTCCTGATCGAGACCGCCCGCGACCGGGGCTTCGGGGCGATCGCGATCACCGACCACAACGAGGTCTCCGGGGCGTTCGCCGCAGCCAAGGTTGCCGAAGGCATAGACGACTTCAAGATCATCATCGCGGAAGAGGTAAAGACCGCCGAGCAGGGCGAAGTGATCGGCCTGTTCATCAAGGAGAAGATTCCGCGAGGCATGACCATGGCGGAGACGATCGCCGAGATCCGCCGTCAGGGCGGTCTCGTCTACGTGCCGCACCCGTTCGATCGCATGCACTCGGTTCCGGACTACGAGCACCTGCTGGACAT
>CAIZLN010000022.1 GCA_903933815.1 uncultured Solirubrobacterales bacterium | reverse complement strand
GTCGCCGGTGGCGGAGACAACACGCCCGGCAACAACCTCGCGGTCGACTTCCTGCCAGTGCCACCGACCGCAAGTGACCTCTCGATCGTCAAGACGGTCGACGCGGCTACTGCGCTGCCAGGACAGCCGATCATCTTCACCCTCGAAGTCAGGAACGCAGGGCCCTCAACCGCGACCGGAATCGCAGTATCCGACACCCTTCCGTCCGGCCTCACGGACGTCACGGCCTCCCCATCCCAGGGAACCTGCCCGACGGTTACGGGAAGTTCGGTCGCCTGCTCGCTCGGCTCGCTCGCGGTCGATGGGAGCGCGACAGTGACGATCACCGCAACTGTGACCAACGACGACGAGACTGGCCTGATCAACACGGCGAGCGTCGAAGGTGACCAGGCCGATCCAAGGCCCGAAAACAACGAATCATCGGCGACATACAATGTGGCCGCCACTGCTGACATCGAGATCGTCAAGACCGCCGGGTCCGACCCGATCGCAGGCGAGGAGTTCAGCTACACGATCGAGGTGACCAACAACGGGCCTTCTGACGCCGACGGAGTCGTCTTCAACGACCAGATTCCCGAGCTTTTCACTCCGACCGAGGCCAGCTACCCGAGTGACATCGAATGTGGCCCCCTGCCTGTCGCCGGCGGGACTCTCACATGCTCATTCTCGGGCCCGCCGCTTGCGGTCGGCTCGACGGTTTCACTCACCCTGACCGGAACCCTTTCCCCCGCCAGCGCCGGAGTGCCGGTAGTGAACACGGTGACCGCCTATTCGAGCGAGGCCGATGCGAACCCCGAAAACAACACCTCATCGGTAACGGTCACACCACTGCCGTTCGCAGACATCGCGATGAGCAAGACAGCCAGTGCCGATTCGGTGAAACCCGGCGAAGCCGTGACCTGGTTCTTCAGGGTCGAGAACCTGGGTCCGCTCGACGCCGATCCGGTAACGCTCCAGGACGAGATACCGGCCGGGCTGACGATCGTCTCCTTTCCGGGGGCGTGTGAGCTCGAAGGCAGGGACCTGACCTGCGACCTCGGCCAGATCCCGGTCGGGGTCAGGACCAGCTTCGAAGTAACCGTGCGGCCGACAACCGGCCTGGCCGGAGAGACGGTCACAAACTCGGCCTCGGTCTCCTCGCCACGGCCCGATCCAAACACGGCCAACCAGTCCGACACGGCCAGGTTCGACGTGACATCCGATAAGACCCGCCTGAAGCTCAAGCAGACCGTCAGTCGCAAGAAGGCCAGATCAGGGGGCGCTTTCTCCTTCGGACTGACCGTGAAAAACGATTCCGATGCGTCGGCCTACGACTCAGTCGTCTGCCAGAACCTCCCCCGCGCTCTGAAGATCGTCAGGGCGAAGGGGGCGAAGATCGGTCCGGGCAGGAAGGTCTGCTGGACGATCGCACGGCTCGACCCGGGCCAGTCGAGGAAGTTCTCGGTCCTTACCAGAGGATTCTCCAAGCGGAGCGTCTCGGTCAAGGCACAGGCGACCCTCACCGGGGAGAACGTCGAGAACGGCAGGCAAAGCAAGGCGGTTCGGATCATCGCTTCGGCGAAGCCCCGGCCCGCGCCGCGGCCGGTCGCTGGCTGATCCTGGAACCCGGCTCGGTGCTCAGCGCGAGTTGAGGTCGCGCAGGACGGTCTGAAGGATGCCGCCGTTCTGGATGTAGCGGATCTCGTTCGGAGTGTCGAGCCGGACCTTGGCTTCGAACACGACCGCCGCAGCACCCTCCCGCTCGGCGGTCACCTCGACCGAAGTGGCCTCGCCGTTCAGGAGGTCGCCGACCGAGATCACTTCTTCGCCGGTCAGGCCGAGCGACTCAGCAGTCTCACCCTCAGGGAACTGAAGCGGAACGACCCCCATGCCGATCAGGTTCGAGCGGTGGATCCTCTCGTAGCTTTCAGCGATCACGGCCCGCACTCCCAGCAGCATGGTGCCCTTGGCCGCCCAGTCCCTCGAGGAGCCGGAGCCGTACTCCTTGCCAGCCAGAACGACCAGCGGCACCCCTTCGTCGGCGTACTTCATCGCCGCCTCGTAGATGCTCGTCTCTTCACCGTCCGGGAAGTGGCGGGTGAAGCCGCCGGACTTCTCGACCAGCAGGTTGCGCAGCCGGATGTTGGCGAAGGTGCCCCGGACCATGACTTCGTAGTTGCCACGGCGTGAGCCGTAGGAGTTGAACTCGGCGGGACCGACTCCCTGCTCGATCAGCCAGGCACCTGCCGGGCTCGACTTCTTGATCGCTCCGGCCGGCGAGATGTGGTCGGTGGTGATCGAGTCGCCGAGCAGGGCGAGAACACGGGCCGACTCGATCGGCGCGATTCCCGGAGGGTCCGAAGGCATGTTTTCGAAGAAGGAAGGACGGCGCACATAGGTGGAGTCGGGCCAGGTGTACCGGTCACCTTCGGGGACCGAAACCTGCTGCCAGTTCTCGTCCCCGGTGAAGACCCCGGCGTAGTTCTCGGTGAACATCTCGCGACGGATCGACTCACCGACTACTTTGGCAACCTCGTCGGAGTCCGGCCAGATATCGCTCAGGTAGACGGGGTTGCCGTCCGGGTCTTCGCCGAGCGGGTCGGTCTGGATGTCGATGTCCATCCTTCCAGCCAGCGCATATGCGACCACCAGCGGCGGGGATGCGAGGTAGTTCGCCTTGACATCCTGGCTGATCCGACCCTCGAAGTTGCGATTTCCCGAGAGCACCGAACAGACGACGAGGTCCTTCTCTTCGATTGCTGCTGAGATCGCGGAGTCCAGCGGACCCGAGTTACCGATGCAGGTCGTGCAGCCGTAACCGACCAGGTTGAACTGGAGCGCGTCAAGGTATTGCGTGAGTCCCGCCCGGTCGAGATAGTCGGTGACCACGGTGGAACCGGGAGCCAGCGATGTCTTGACCCAGGGCTTCCGGGAAAGGCCCTTGGCCAGGGCGTTGCGGGCGAGCAGGCCGGCGCCGACCATGACATAAGGATTCGAAGTGTTGGTGCAGGAGGTGATCGCGGCGATCACGACCCGTCCGTGGTCGAGGTCGAAGGAAGTGCCATCGTCGAGCGTGACCGACACCGCATCACTGGAGCGGCGCTCCAGCACGGCCGCCGGAACCTCGTGAGGACGGCCAGCCGGTCGACCCGCTTCAGAGCTGTGGTCCTCTGCCGGGGGATCCGAAGCCGGAAAGGATTCATCCAGGGCCTCGTCGAGTGGGCTGAGCGCAGCCGCGGCGTTTTCGTCGAGATCTTCCAGCGCCTGCAGGAAAGAGGCCTTGGCATCAAAGAGCGAAATGCGATCCTGGGGCCGCTTCGGGCCGGCGATCGATGGCACCACCGAGTCCAGCTCCAGCTCGAGGGTCTCACTGAAAACCGGGTCCTCGGACTCTGTCGTGTGGAACATCCCCTGCTCACGGGCGTAAGCGTCAACCAGGGCGATCGTCGCGGTCGGCCGGCCGGTCAGCTCCAGATACTTGAGTGTCTCGGCGTCGGGAGGGAAGATCGCACAGGTCGAGCCAAACTCGGGGGACATGTTGCCAAGGGTTGCGCGATCGGCCAGCGGCAGCGTGGGAAGGCCCGGGCCGTAGAACTCAACAAACTTGGAGACAACTCCACGCTCGCGGAGCATCTCGGTGACGGTCAGAACAAGATCGGTGGCGGTGGCGCCGTCAGGCAGCTTGCCGGAAAGCCGGAAGCCGACTACCTGGGGCAGGAGCATCGAGATCGGCTGGCCGAGCATGGCGGCCTCGGCTTCGATGCCACCGACCCCCCAGCCGAGCACGCCGAGACCGTTGACCATCGTCGTGTGTGAGTCAGTTCCGACCAGAGTGTCCGGGTAGGCGGCGAGAACACCTTCCTGCTCACGGCTGTAGACAACCTGGGCGATGTATTCAAGATTCACCTGATGGCAGATCCCGGTCGCGGGCGGGACCACGCGGAAGTTGTCGAAAGACTTCTGCCCCCACTTGAGGAACTCGTAGCGCTCCTGATTTCGCTCGAACTCACGCTCGGCGTTCACCTCGAAGGCCATGCCGTTGCCGAAAGCATCCACCTGAACCGAATGGTCAATCACCAGATCGACGTCAACCAGCGGGTTGATCGCGGTCGGGTCGCCACCGATCTCGTCGATCGCGTCGCGCATCGCAGCAAGGTCGACCACGGCGGGAACACCGGTGAAATCCTGCATCAGGACCCGGGCCGGCTGAAAAGGAATCTCGACTGAGGGCTCAGCTTCGGCATCCCAGGAGGCGATTGCCTCGACATCAGCGGTAGTGACCGAGACACCGTCCTCCAGCCGCAGGACATTCTCAAGCAGAACCTTGATCGAGTAGGGCAGCCGAGCGATGTCGAACTTCGGCTCAAGGGCATCCAGCCTGTGGATCTCGTAAGTCCTGCCGTCCACGTCGAGCTCTGTCCGGGCTCCGAATGAATCGCTGCTCATGTCTTCTTCTCTCATCTCTGCGGTTGGGTCGTGCGTCGGATTATCGCTTGTCCGTCTGGCCCCGGGCGATGACGTCGGCCGTCTTCTGGCCTGCTGGACCACTCTGAAACCGGTACGAAAGTGTGGGGCTGAGGAGGCTGGCGTGAGCCATGGCGCGCAGCTTCATCGGCGCGACCGTGATCTCTATCTTCCCGCCTTCGATCGCCTTCATGACCGCGTCGGAAACCTGCTCAGGCGAAGCCGTGCCAAGGCGAGGTGGTGCTTTTGCTCCGGAGTCGGCAAACATCCCGGCATCCCGGACGAAGCCCGGCGCGACCACGCTGACGCTGACGCCCGTGCCGGTCAGATCACCACTCAGGCCGAAGGCGAAACCCCTCAAACCGAACTTGGTCGCGTTGTAGATGGAGGAGCGAGGACTGCCTGCCTTGCCAGCCAGCGAACCAATGAGGATCAGCCTGCCACGGTCGCGGTCAAGCATGCCGGGCAGCAGTGCCTGAGCCAGAAGGATCGGGGACTCCAGATTAACCCGGAGCATCCGGGCTACCTGCTGTCCACTGAGTTCGGTGAGCCGCCCCGTCGCAGGCAGAGCCGCGTTGGCTACCAGGCAGTCGACCGGTCCGATCGAGGCCGCCAGCGTCAGTGCCGCGTCCGGTTCCCCAAGGTCCGCCGCGGCAGTTGAATGACCACTTCCCGGGAGCTCCTTCGCCAGGCTGGAGAGCGCTTCCGAATCTCTCGCCGAGAGGATCAGCTTCGCCCCTTCGGCTGCCAGACGAAAGGCCATCGACCGTCCCAGGCCTCCGGTTGCTCCGGTCAGCAGCACGGTTTTTTCGCTGATCTCCATCCGGCCAAACCTACCACCGCCCCACCAGTTGGACTATGCCCCGGCTATCCGGTGCACGCTCGATTGACCCCCTGCCCCTCCAGTTCATTCCGGATGGCAAATTCATGGACTGTCGAAAGCCCCTGCACAATCAGGAATTCCCGGAAGTGTTAGCGAAGTGCGTGCAGATCGTCTATTATTTCCGAAGTTCAAAAAACCGAGACGCCGAATCCCCCGTCGTAACACGACCGGGGATCGGGGGAACCAAGTTTCATGGGGCGAACCCGCCGTCAGAGGCGGGAGCGCAAGCTCCAAAGAGCGCCAGCCCGACAGCTAACCCCGTAGGCCGACAAAGGGAGATTCGGTATCAACTTGCCCAGCAAATTTCGTTTTGCCAGCTTCAGCACAGTAACGCTCGGATTGTTCGCACTCCTTAGCGTTTCTTTCCTGATGCTGGTTTCCCCCTCAGGTTCCTTCGCCAGCTGCGTTGAGGATTCAAGCGGTGGAATGAACCTCAGCGCGGGTGACTGCAAGCCCGTAAAGAAGGCTCGCCTGGTCAACGGCAAGGCGATAGCACCAGCGTCGGCTCCGGCCCGGGTGAAGGCCGTCATTGCGTGGGCCAACAAGATCCGCAACATGCCGTACCGATACGGCGGCGGACACGGCAGCTTCTTCGACACCGGATACGACTGCTCGGGCACCGTCAGCTTTGCGCTTCGCGGCGGCCGGTTTGTCTCCAGCCCCATGCCTTCGACTGGCTACATGAACTGGGGAGCATCCGGCAAGGGCAACTGGATCACGATCTACTCGAATCCCAGCCACGCGTACATGGTGGTGGCCGGACTGCGGTTCGATACTTCCATGACCCCAGGTGATGGCCCGGGCTGGAGCAAGAGCATGCGCTCGACCTCCGGAAGCTTCATCGCGCGTCACCCTGCCGGCTTCTAGCCCGGCCCGCCGAAGCAGAGGCCCGGCTCCCGTCGCCCTATGATCCGCTCGTGAGCGAGATCAACGGCAGCACCCCCGCATCAGTCAGCCCACCACCGCCTTTCTCTCCGGAGCACGAAGAGCTTCGTGAGACGGTCCGGCGTTTCGTCGAGGCCGAGATCGCACCGAATGTCATGGAGTGGGAGGACCAGAAGGAGTTCCCCCGCGAGCTGTACCGGCGCTGCGGCAAACTCGGCTTCCTTGGCCTGAAGTTCCCCGAGGAGTACGGGGGCCAGGGCGGCACCCACCTGCACGACGCCGTCTGGGTCGAGGAGCTTTCCCGGCGGGGAGCCTCCGGTGGAGTGGCCGCAGGCCTCAACGCCCACGCTTCGATCGCAATGCCCCCGGTTTTCAGGTTCGGCAACGAGTGGCAGCGCCAGCGCTGGGTCGTGCCCGGAATCAAGGGCGAGAAGGTAGGCGCACTCGGGATCACCGAGCCCGGGGCGGGTTCCGACGTCGCCGGCCTGAGGACGCGGGCTAAGCGCACCGAAGGCGGATGGGTGGTCAACGGCTCGAAGACCTTCATCACCAACGGCGTGATCGCTGACTTCCTGGTGTGTGCAGTCAAGACCACAGAAGAAGGCGGACATGGCGGCATATCGTTTCTGGTGATCGAGACCGATTCGCCCGGGTACGAAGTGACATCAAAACTGGAGAAACACGGGTGGCACTCTTCGGATACCGGCGAAATAGCCTTTACCGATGTCGAAGTACCGGAAGAGCACCTGCTCGGTGAAGAGAATGAAGGCTTCCAGCTGATCATGGCCAACTTCGCCTGGGAACGTCTGTTGATGGCGATCGGAGCGGTCGGCGCGATGGACAGGCTGATCGACCTGAGCATCAGCTACGCCCGCGAGCGTGAAGCCTTCGGACGCCCGATCGCCGGCTTCCAGGCGATCCGCCACAAGATCGCCGAGATGGCGACCAAGGCCGCCGCCAGCCGCACCCTCACCTGGGACACCCTCCGCCGTTTCGAAGAAGGCGAAAACGTGGTCCGCGAGGTCTCAATGGCCAAACTGTTCACCCAGCGCACGCTGGTCGAAATAGCCGACGAAGCGGTCCAGATCCACGGCGGCTACGGCTACATGAAGGAGTACGAAGTCGAGCGTGCCCTGCGCGACGCGCGCCTCGGCCCGATCGGAGGAGGAACCGACGAAATCATGAAAGAAATCATCGGAAAAACCTACGGGCTGTAGTCGTCCGGGTACGATTGCCTCATGGGAAAGCTGTTTGGAGTTGGGCTGAGAGCGGGCGCGCTTGCCTGCTTCATGGCCGGAGCCGTAGTTTCGCCAAGCTCGGCGGCACCGATCGGCTCGCTGCCGCCGGCGCCGTCCCTGCCTTCGTTCTCTGGACAGACAGCTTCGCCGAGCCCTGTCGGAGGAACTGTGCGCCCGCCTCAGAACCCGTTCCTGGCGCCGGACCCGTGGAACAACATCCACAACGACTCCTGGATGAGCGATACCTACCCGGGCGCCGGGCCCATCGGACTCGACCTTGAGGGCGCCTCCGGTTCGGCCCAGCCAGGAATCTGCGCGACGATCGCTTTCGATAGCCGGGGGCGCATCGTCACCGTGTGTCCTTCAACCCTGACCCCTCCCCAGGCACGCATCGTCGACCCGGCGACTCTCGAGGTGCTCGGCACCCTCAACCTGCCAGACGGCCCGTCGGTCGGAAGCACCCCCGGATACCAGGACTACACGGCAGGCGGCTACTTCTTTCTCGACAACCGCGACCGGATCTGGGTTGCAACCAAGACAAACCACATCTGGGTGCTCGGCCAGAACGAAACGGGCAACGGATTCGTTCTTGAGCGAGATATCGATCTCAGTGGCGTCCTGGGTCCGAAGCGGGAACGGATGAGCTCGGTGCTCCCCGACTACTCGGGACGGATCTGGTTCGTATCGAAGCAGACCGGAAAGGTGGGGACGGTTGACCGCCGAACCGGGAAGGTGCGGGTGATACGCCTCAACGAGCGTGTTCAGAACTCCTTTACGGTCGGAAAGACCGGCGTCTACCTCGCGTCGGACCGGAAGATGTACCGACTCGGAACCACTCGAAACGGCACGCCGAGAATCGAGTGGCAGGTTCGGTATCGAAACTCCGGCAAGGTCAAGCCCGGGCAGGCCGATGCCGGCACCGGGACCACCCCGACCTTGATGAAAGGGGGGTTCGTCGCGATAACTGACAATGCCGATCCGATGAATGTGGTCGTGTACCGCACGGCATTGAGGCTCCGGCGCGGACAGAAGCGCGAGGTTTGTGAAGTGCCGGTGTTTGACAAGGGTAAAAGCGCCACGGAAAACTCCCTGATCGGTGCCGGGCGCTCCCTTATCGTCGAGAACAACTACGGCTACACGGACCCGTTCGCCTCTGGTGGCGGTGCCGTGGTGACCGAGCCAGGCTTCGCCAGGGTGGACCTGAAGGCCAACGGAAACGGCTGCCGCAGGGTCTGGACCAATCGAGATGCACGCGCACCTTCGGTTGTTCCGAAGCTGTCCATCCGTACCGGCCTGATCTACACCTACACCCGACCACCGGACCCGAGCGGTTCCCAGGGCTACTACTGGACCGCAATCAGCTTCCGCACCGGCAGGACAATCTGGAGCCGATACGCCGGCTCAGGGCTGCTTTACAACAACAACTACGCTGGCCTCACCCTCGGCCCTGACGGCACCGCCTACCTCGGAGTCATCGGCGGCCTGATCAGACTCAGCGACGCACCGGTAACCGACTGAAAATCCGGATGTACCTGGGTGGCTCCCGGGAACCGGCTGATCCCCAACCAAACCGAGAGCATCTGGTCCGTGAGCGCTTTCGCAAAACGCAGCACGTGAGACCAGGCGCCGGCCCTACTCCAGGTTGATCATGACGTGCTTGATCTGTGTGTAGTCCTCGAGGGAGTACATCGACATGTCCTTGCCGTAGCCGGACTCGCCGTAGCCACCGTGAGGCATCTCCGGGGCCATGATGATGTGGTCGTTGATCCAGACGGCACCGAAACGAAGGGCGTTGGTGACCCGCATTGCGCGGCCGATGTCACGGGTCCAGACCGAGGAAGCGAGACCGTACCGGGTGCCGTTGGCCCACCGGACCGCCTCCTCCTCGTCGGTGAAGCGCTGCACCGTCATGACCGGTCCGAAGATCTCGTTCTGGACCATCTCGTCGTCCTGGTTCAGATCCGCGACCACAGTCGGCTGGACGTAGAAACCGGGTCGATCGGCCTTGCCCCCTCCGGTGGCAAACTGGGCGTGCTCCGGCTTGCGGTCAAGGAAGCCGGTCACGTGCTCAAGCTGCCGGGCCGAGTTGACCGGGCCGAGCGCGGTGTCGGGGTCGTCGAGGTCGCCGACCTTGTAGCCGCCTGCTTCTTCCGCAAGGGCCGCCACGAAGTCGTCGTAGATTTTCGGACCGACGAGGATGCGGCAGGCAGCGGTGCAGTCCTGGCCGGCGTTGAAAAGGCAGTATGCCGAAAGCAGCTCTGCGGTCTGCGCGACGTCGGCGTCGTCAAAGATGATCACCGGTGCCTTGCCGCCCAGCTCCAGATGCACCCGCTTCAGCGAGTCGGCCGCCGCCCTGGCGATCCACTTGCCGGTTCCGACCGAACCGGTCAGGGAGACCATCTTGATGTCGGGATGGGTGACAAGGGTCGAACCGGCGGGATCACCGTGACCGCCGACGAAGTTGGTCACTCCGGGGGGGAAGATTTCGGCGCAGATCCTGGCCAGCGTGTGAAGCGTGGTCACCGGGGTCGACTCGGCGGGCTTCAGGACCAGCGTATTGCCGGTCGCGAGTGCCGGGCCGAGCTTCCAGATGGCCATCATCAACGGGTAATTCCATGGGGTTATCTGGGCGACCGGGCCGACCGGCTCCCGGCGGATGAACGAGGTGTGGCCCTCGACGTACTCCATCGCCGCCTTGCCTTCGAGGTTGCGGGCCGCCGAAGCGAAGAACCGGATGTGGTCGGCTGTGGTCGCCAGCTCTTCGTCGATGAACGCCTGGCGGGGCTTGCCGGCATCGGCGGACTCAAGATCGGTGAGCTCTTCGCCGTTCTCCTCGATTGCGTCGGCCAGGGCGAGCAGTCTGTTCGAGCGCTCAGCCGGCGTGGTGGTGGCCCAGCCTCCCTCGAACGCGGCCTTGGCCGCTGCGACGGCGCGGTTTACGTCTTCCACACCGGAAAGCGGGGAGTGCGCGATGACCTCGCCGGTCGAGGGGTTGATCACCTCTTCGCTGCCGCCGTCGACCGGGTCGACGAACTCGCCGTTGATCATGTTCTGCAGCTTGAGCTTCTCGCTAATCGCCATCAGGTTCCTCTCGTCTCGCGTTTGAAACAGACTTCCGACCACTCACTCATCGAACTGCCTGGCGGTCAGCTCCAGCCAAGGGCCTCTTCGGGCGGCACGAAATCCGCGCCGACACCCTCGGCCACGCCCTGGTGAGTGACGACACCGTTGGCCACGTTTATTCCCGGGCGCAGACCCGGATCGCGGTGAACCGCTCCGCCGAGCCCATGATCAGCCAGCGAAAGCGCGTAGGGCAGAGTCGCGTTGGTCAGTGAATGAGTGGCCGTGACCGGTACCGCCCCGGGCATGTTTGCGACGCAGTAATGGATGATGCCATCGACCTCGAAAACCGGATCCCGGTGAGTCGTGGGGCGGGAAGTCTCGAAGCACCCACCCTGATCTATCGCAACATCCACGAGCACCGCGCCGGGCTTCATCAACCCCAGCTGCTCACGCTTGATTACAAACGGTGCGCGGGCACCATGCACAAGCACCGCGCCGATCACCAGGTCAGCCTTCGGCAGGAGCTCTTCCACGGCAAGTGAGGTCGAGTAGACGGTTGAGGCTTCACGGGCGTAATGGAGGTCCAGTTCGCGAAGCCGATCAATCGATCGATCCAGGATGAACACGTCTGCGGCCATTCCCATCGCGATGAAGGCGGCGTTGGTTCCGACCACACCACCACCGATCACAACGACATTTGCTGCTGCGACGCCAGGTGTGCCACCGAGCAGGATGCCGCGGCCGCCCATCGGCTTCTCAAGCATGAAGGCGCCAGCCTGAGTCGCGATCCTGCCCGCGATCTCACTCATCGGGGCGAGCAGCGGCAGCCGGCCCGCCGAGTCCTCGACCGTTTCGTAGGCGACACAGGTGGCCCCTGATGCGCAAAGCGCCCGGGTCTGCTCAGGGTCTGGAGCCAGATGCAGGTAGGTGAAGAGGAGGTGGTGCGGCTGGAGCATCTCGATCTCGGCTGCCTGGAGTTCCTTGACGTGGAGGATCATCTCGGCCACTTCAAAAACAGCCGCAGCATCAGCCAGGACGGTCGCTCCCTGGGCCTCATACTCGAGGTCGGAGATCGCGCTCCCTTCACCAGCCGCAGACTCCACGTACACCTCGTGGCCGTGTTCGAGCATCTCTCGCACCCCGGCCGGGGTTATCGCGACCCGGTACTCGTCCTGCTTGATCTCCTTCGGGACTCCGATCTTCATAAACCTCAACTACCTCTCTATTGGGAGAAACGCAACCTTGGCTGGATCATCTGCCCGCCTGTGAGGCTCAGAACATGTCCATTCGCTGGGAGGCCTCGGTCAGTACCGGCCTGAGAACATCGTGCATGAACTCGAACTCTGC
>CAIZLN010000021.1 GCA_903933815.1 uncultured Solirubrobacterales bacterium | reverse complement strand
CTTCGGGCTCTCGGACAAGCCTCGTGACCACCTCTACAGCCTCGGCTGGCAGGCAGATCTGGTCGAGGAGATGGTTCACCGGCACTTTCCCGGGGAGCAGGTTTTCCTGATCGCCCACGACATGGGCACCTCGGTCTCGACTGAGCTCTTCGCCCGCGACCTCGAGGGCAAGCTGGGTTTCGCCATGACCGGTGCAATGCTCTTCAACGGCAGCATGATCCTCGAGAAGGCCACCCTGACCCGCAGCCAGAAGCTGTTGCGCGGCCGGGTCGGGCCGCTGGCATCAAAGCTCAGCAACTACCCCGTGTTCCGCCGGGAGTTCGGTGCTGTTTTCTCCCCGGACCACCCCCTTGGTGCCGATGAAGCAGCAGACCAGTGGTCGCTCGTCTGCCACAACGGCGGCCGTACCCTCGGCCACAGGCTGATCCACTACCTCGAGGAGCGCGAACGCCTGACTGAGCGCTGGCACGGCGCGATCCGCGACTGGAAGGCAAGCCTCAGCCTCACCTGGGGGGAACTCGACCCGGTGGCGACGGTCTCGGTGCTCGAAGCCCTGATAGAGCTGCGACCCGGGGTCCCGGTGGAGAGGCTGCCGCGGCTGGGCCACTACCCACAGGTCGAAGATCCCGCAGCGATTGCGTCGGCAATCGGCCGGGCCGAGGCCCGGGCGGTCGCCTGAGGGCTCACGGGTAGGCTGTCCCCATGTCCTATCCGCTGCGGTCCCGCATCTCGCTCGCCCTGGTCAAAAAACAGCTCCCCCGGCTGATGACAGCCGACCCGGCAGGCGAGCTGCCCGACGGCCTGCATGTCGCGATCGTCGGCTCCGGCTCACCGCTGCCCGACGTCAGGCGCGGCACCCCGTGCGCGGCGATCATCGTCAACGGAAAGATCTTCGTGGTCGATGCCGGCGAGGGTGCGTCAGAGACGATGGCTCGCATGCAGCTTGCCCCGGGCCGGATCGAGGCTGTGCTCATGACCCACTTCCACTCAGACCACATTGGCGGTCTGGGTACGGTCAACCTCCAGCGCTGGGTTGCCGATGGAGACCGCCCGGCCCTGCCGGTGATCGGCCCCGAAGGAACCGACCGCCTGGTCAACGGCCTGAACGAGGCCTACGCCCTGGACCGCAGCTACAGGGTCGGCCACCACGGGCCCGACGTGGTGACCCCGGACAACGGCGCCATGGATGCCCGGGTGTTTTCAATCCCGGAAGGCGAAGACTCGATGGTCGTGCTCGAGGACGACGGCCTCACCGTCACCGCCTTCGTGGTCCAGCATCCGCCGATCGAGCCGGCCCTCGGGTATCGCTTCGACTACAAGGGCCGAAGCGCCGTGATCAGCGGCGACACGAACTACTCCCCGACCCTGATCGAGGCTGCCCGCGACACCGACCTGCTGGTTCACGATGCCCTGTCCACGGAACTGCTGATGATGGTCTCCGATGCCGCCCGCGATGCCGGGCTGCCGGCCCGGAGTCAGATCCTGGCCGACGTCCCGGATTACCACGCGACCGCGCCGGAGGCAGCAGACGCCGCCCGCGAGGCCGGTGCCGGTGCCCTGGCGATCACCCACATCGTGCCGCCGCTTCCCCTGAAGGGCCTGGAAGCGATCTTCCTCGGCGACGCCGAAGAGCGCTTTGACGGGCCGCTCTGGCTGGCCCGCGACGGTGACCTCTACAGCCTGCCCGCCGGCGGCGGTGAGCTGAAGCGCTCGAACCTGATCAGCCGTCGTTAGCCACGGCTGCGGGCTTCGTGGTTATTCTTGCGACCATGATCGAGAAGCACGACAGGGAAGCGGAAAAGCGTGAAGCCGAACGCGCGGTCTCGGAGGCCGGTGGCGGTGAATCGGAAGGGTTTGAGTTGGCTGAGCAGGATCTCATCCGCCAGGCGGAAGGCATCGACGAAGAGCGCGATCCAGTCGCCGAGGCAGGACTGCCCGAGGAAAAGATCCCTACAACGGCCTACGGCGAAGCCGACAAGGAACACAGCTCGGAGCGCCCGGGCGACGACCACGACGGCTAGCGACGCGAGCCAGCCGCGAGGCTGCCCTGGCGGTCAGCGCTTTTTCGGCTTCGGCGGGTTGTAGAGCTGGTAGACGCTGCGCAGGCCGTCGCGCACGATCCTGGCTTCACCGTTGGCGGTGACCGTCAGCTTGCGCTGCAGCTTCCGGGTCCTGAACTTCCACCCGGGCGGCATCGCGGCAAGCGGGTTGCTGCCGATCGAGTTGATCGTGCGCAGGTTCAGTCCCGGGTCGATCGTGTTCGTGTAGGCCTGCATCACGAAACGACGGCCCCCGGGCGAGATCATCTCGCGGATGGTCCTGCCCTTGCGGATGATCCAGCTGTTGTTGCGCTCGATCGTGGTCAGGGTGAAAGGTGGAGGCGAGAGGCTGGTCACCACCGCCCTGGCGACCTCGCGCATCATCAGACCGCCAAGGTCCCGGGCCGGGCCTGGCCTGCTGCCGACTACCGCATCCACAACCCAGCGCCGCGGGCCGTTCGGGGCGGCAACGAAAACGCCTTCGCTCTCCGCGATGGCAGCAAAGTCGAGTGAATCCCAGATCTCAGCCGGGCAGTCGTTGAGGCCGATCGTGTTGTAGATCTTCAAGGGGAAGCCGGTCGCGGCTGCCGGCGAGACCGCGAAGATCTCGCAGTAGCGGCGGTTGTAGAGGCCGCCGATCACGCGATTTGCCGCCTTGGACCCGGCGGCGGACTGAGCCGGAGCGGCCACGCCGCTTCCGGCGGTCGCAACAAGCGTCAGCATGACCAACGAACTCAGCACCAGCACCGCCGACAAGAGGCGAACTCTCAATCCATCCATCTGCAGGAGGTTACTCCTGTCAGATGCGTATGGCCAGAAATGACCCTGACCGACAGAAACCCGAAACCGCAGACGAAATTGCCGGAGGCACGCATTGGACGATTCAAGCGAAATCATCTCAACCCTCGATCAGATAGTCACCAGCCTGGATCTGATCGAGTCCCGGGTCGATGACATCTTGAGAAGGGTGTCCGGGCTCGAAGCTCATGCAGCCGTGACGGCGGAGGACCTCACGGCGATCAGGCGCGACATCGACCGGCTCGAGCCGGGAGTCATCTGACCGGGAGCCGGCTCAGATTCTTCCGCAGGTGTCGGCCGGCAACCACAGGCCCGTCGCAGCTCCGCGACGGCTACCAGGGCGCGCACTCCCCCACCCGGACCGAGGTCATTTCGGTTCGGATCAGTTCTGGTTCGGTTGCGGTTCGGTTCCGGTTCGGCTCAGTTCCGGTTCGGGTCGAAGGTGCTCAGGCCGAGCCCTCTCCACGCCTCAAGGATTTCGGCGTCCCCTGATGCCAGCACGGCAGATCCCCCCGCGATCGAAGCCCCGGCAGCGAAGTGGACCGCGTCGTACCCGCGAAGGCCGAAACTGAAGGCTGCGGTCGCGGCGGCTGACATCAGCTCCGCTTCGAGTTCAGCCACCCGGATCTGGGCCCACAGTTCGTCCAGGTGATCCAGAGCCTTGATGCCGAGATTTGTCCGGGCAAGGGCAGAGGATGTCTCGACGTAAAGCAGCCGGGTCGAGACGACCGAGTCCGCCAGGTTCCAGATTTCGATGCACGCCTCGCTGGTCGGTTCCTCGACAAGCATCGGCACGAACGCCGAAGTGTCGAGGTAGACGATCAACCCCGCTGCTCCTTGATCAGGTGGCTGAGGCCCCCCTCGATCTTCAGCGGGGGAGGCAACGGCTGCTTTGGCTGACTGGCCGGCGTGATCCTGCCTTCGGCGACGAGCCGGTCGAACTTTGACATGCCATCCCATGGAACCAGCCTGGCGACCGGCTTTCCGTGGTCGGTGACCGTCAGCTCACCACCTGCCTTGACTGCCTTCAGGTGCCGGCTGAGGTTATCGCGCAGATCCCTGACACCCACTTCTCCGGGGTTTTCTGATGTAGTGCTTTTTGACTTCATAAGTGTGGCTACTTTATCAACCCTCCCGATATGCGTTCGACTACTGAACCTGAGGTCAGTCGGGGCGCAGTTCGCCCCCTCGAGGTCCGGGAAACGTTTCGCACTTCAGTAGCGCAACTCTTCATTTTCTGCGGGGTTATGTATGCGATAACGGTGACCGGCCCGGTGTCAGGCCCGGAAAGGTCACCTGTGTCCTCTGGGGGAGGACACGGTGGGGATGGGAGGGGGTTCGGGGGTTCGGTTCGACAAGGACCGGGCCCCCTGAGCCCCTTCCCTACTGCCTCCGGTCCGGGGTCAGCGGGGGCCGGGCACGTTGCGAAAGCGGAACTCCTGGGCGTCCATCCCGGCCTGGACGAAGTGGCACTCGCCACCGGCATCGAGTCCGAACAGCCCGAGGACCGCGTCAACCACTTCTTCAACCGGAATAACCGGAATGCCGCCCTCCACAAGTGAGTCCCTGAAGTCGGCAATGATCCGGGTGTCGGCGAAGCCAGGGCAGATCGCGTTGAAGTGGATCCCCTCGGTGGCCAGCACCGGGCCCATCGAGCGGGCCAGCCCGATTACGGCGTGCTTGTTCGCGGCATACACCGGATCGAAAGGCACGGGAGCCAGTCCTGCCAGCGAGGAGGTCGCGACGATCGCGCCTCCCCCACGCTCGCGCATCGCCGGCACAACCGCGTTCAACCCGAAGACCACGCCGTCGAGGTTGACCCCCATCGCCCGGCGGTACTTCTCGATGTCGAAGTTCTCGACCAGACCACAGCCGGTCGAAACGCCGGCGTTCAGGAAGGCGATGTCGAGGCCGCCGAACTCCTTGACGGCGAACGCGACAGCGGCCTCGCTGGCGGCCGGATCAGTGACGTCGGTGTGGATGAACTCAGCGCCGATCTGACTGGCCGCCACCCGTCCCGTCTCCTCCTCGTTATCGGCCACGACAACCCGCGCACCGACGCCGGCCAACCGGGCCGCGGTTGCCCGCCCGAGTCCGTTCGCTCCGCCGGTCACCAGCGCCACCTTGCCTTCGAACTGCTCTCCCGGATTCATGCTGATCAGTCTCCCAGAGGAAGGCCCGCCACTGCCTCGATCATTCGGGCAGGTACTCGTCATCGGCTGGCGGGCGGGATCTGTGCTGCGGGATGAAGTAGCGCTGCAGCAGCAAGGTGACCGTGCCCGTGACGATCAGCAGTGTCAGGTTGATCAGCAGGACCAGCCCCGCCCCGAGGGCCTGATCCAACTCCCCCAGGGCCAGGGCGACGCCAAAGTAGCCCGAGGCCGGCACAGTCGTGACCGAAATGGCCACTCCAACAGCGTTCGCCGCCCGGGTCTCAAACGACAGGATCGCGGCGACGCCGGCAGCAGCTGCGATCAGCACGGTCGTGTAGTCGGCGTTGGCGAGTCCCTGGAGGTCCGGCGCATTGATGTTGATCCCCTTCTCGACCAGGCCGACCGTGACCAGAGCGAGCGTCACCAACAGGGCCACAAGCATGACCAGCCCCATCCCGATCAGCAGCGTGCCGAAAGCACGGCGGGCGAGGAAGTACCGGCGGCCGACCAGGCCGACCGAGATCGCACAAAGCGGCAACAGGTCCGGGCTGACCGCCATCGCGCCAACGATCAGGATCGCGTTGTCAGTGATTACGCCAAGCCCGGCGACCACTCCCGCGACCATCATCAGCATCACGTAGCGGGCGACCGGGCGAGCGTGAGCACGTGCCTCGCCAACTATCTCCACCCAGGCGAAACCACTCTCGGCTTCAGTGGAGACTCCTGGTCCAAGCCCCGGCGCGATCACTTCCTGCCGCAAGATGACGTAGTCGTCATGAGGGACCCGGTGGTCATGGAAGATCTTCAGCACCTCGTCTGCCGCAGCCGGCGAGAGGTCAGCCGAGACGACCCACTCCCCATCGCAGGCCTCGGGCAGCACGGCAAGCCGACGCACACCCTCGATCCGGTCGAGACTGCGGACCATCTCATCCTTGCGGGCGTCCGCCACCGCAACCCTGAGCCTCAGCAAGTCAGTCTCTTCTCGCACCGATGGTGGTCATCGCGCAGAACGGTACCGGGTGCCGGGGCCTCGGGTGACGGATGCCGTCGGGAGAGTGGGGGGGTCCAACGGGAAAACCGCCACTGGTTGCGCCGAGCTCCCGCCGCAAGGAACCACAATTGGCAACGGGCAGCAGCCGCCGCATAGGATCGGAACAGATGGGCGACCCCGACCGGGACACCGGCAGCCGTGAGCACACGATCGAGGAACTGGTCGAAAGGGCCAAGCTCAAAGCTTTGGTGTCCTTGGTTGGCTCGATCGCCTCGGGCAGACCCCTCCGCACGGAAGGAGAG
>CAIZLN010000020.1 GCA_903933815.1 uncultured Solirubrobacterales bacterium | reverse complement strand
GCAAGTGCGTGAACCAGCGCCATGAGTGCCGTGTTTGATCGCAGGAACGAAGGGCTGTTGGACGAGTAGTACAGGCTCATGTCCGCCTGCTTGACGGTGTCCGAGAGGGTCGCATCCGAAATCGCCAGCGTGCGGGCGTCACGATGACCGGCCAGCTTCATGGCCCTCGCCAGAAGCGGGTGAGCCCGACCTGCAGAAAGGGTTATGACGAGCGTTTCCTCGTCTATCCTGCCCAGCCTCTGGAGAGAGGGGCCCGCCGTCGAGGTGACGATCTCGGCTCGAATGTCAAGCAGGCTGAGCGTGTGGCGCATATAGCTGGCGAAAAAGGCCATCTGATCGGTGCCGACGATTACGACCTGATTGGCCGCAGCCAGGGCTGCTACTGCCAGGTCGATCTGCTCCTGGGTCAGCTTGCGAGCAGTCTC
This sequence comes from uncultured Solirubrobacterales bacterium, assembly GCA_903933815.1. Taxonomy (GTDB): domain Bacteria; phylum Actinomycetota; class Thermoleophilia; order Solirubrobacterales; family 70-9; genus 67-14. The sequence continues at coordinate 1,495 of CAIZLN010000020.1, read as the reverse complement.
CTCAAGGTTTGCGTGATCGGTTCCGAGCGACGCCTCGAACTCGGAGTGGTCGAAAGCAAACAGCATGCGACCGGCTGAGCCCTCGCCACCTCCGACAGTCGCCCGGTACTCCTCTATTGCCGAACTCTGGAGTTCCGGGTAGCCCTCAAAGCCGAGTGCCTGCGAGAACCGGACCACGGTGGACGAGGATGTGCCGGCCCGGCGGGCCAACTCCTCAGCCGTCAGAAAGGCCGCTTCGTCGAGATGGTCGACGATGTATCGGGCAACATCCTTCTGGGAACGGGAGAAATCCTCGATCCGGTCCTGGATGTAGGTTGACAGGGTCTTGGTTTCGGGGGTAGCAGTACTCACGCGGATCCAATTCGTCAACCAGCCCCGTTTCCCTTCAAGAGCCGGAACAATGAAATCACTGAATGGCTTCCCAAACCGCCGTCAGAGCCTGACGGGATTCACCGCGGACGGCGACGAGATCTGGATCATCCGGTCGATCTCGCAGAAGTTCTACAAGTGCCAGGGCTGTTACGACTCGATCGAAGTCGGTGCCGAGCATGTGGTTGTCCAGTACATCGGTCGGCTGGGTGGCACCGAGCATTCACACTGGCACCAGCGTTGTGCCGAGGAGATCCTCTACCCGCAGAGCCGCAGTCTCAGGCCCGTTGCCGCAAAGGAGTCAAGCCGGGGCAATCTGGAAAAGCGTGGCAGGCGCCCGGCAGGCCGTCGGCGAAAGCCACGCTAGGCCCCGACCGGAACTCAGCTGGAGGAACTCTTGCCGCGGCGGATCACTACGAAAGCGGTGATTGAAGCCACAATGAGTACCAGCCCGACGATCGGACCGATTCCAACCCCCCCGGCGTCGTCATCAGATCCGGCCGATGCGGCTTCGGATGGCTCCGTCACAACCGACTGCCCTTCCCCGGCCGGGCTCACGGGCGGCGGCGGGGCGACCTTGGTGGAGGTCAAAGCAAGCACCGGTGCCGGTTCGTCGCCTTCGCCTTTGCCACCACCAATCTGAATCCAGGCCGTTTCGGCTCCTCCCTCGCAAAGCTGGATGACCTTGAACGGGAGCTGGTCGCCCATTTTCCCGTAAACCGTGGCCCGAAACGGCAGTGCCAGCTCCACTCCGTCTGGATGCGGGCCACCGCGCCACTTCATCAGACCCCCACGTGTCACGGCCTTCCATCCCGGTATCGACTTCGCCGAATAACCGGATACTCCGGCGGGGACCTGAACGTCCAGACCCGTCGTAGCCGCGCCTTCGCAGTCGTGGCCGACGGTGAAAGCGAAGGCAGTCGGCTTGCCGGCTGGAGCCTCGCTCGGAGAGATATCGACGTGGGCAGAAGCTGTAGCCGGAAAAATCAGTGCCGTGGCTGCTGCCGCGATCGTGAGTGTGTTTCGAATGTTCATGGTTTCCTGCCGCGAGACGGTAACAACCATGCCCGTTCAAGCGAGTGTTGCTTCAGGTCAGTGGTGTAGTCCGGTTCCACGATCATCCGAT
>CAIZLN010000019.1 GCA_903933815.1 uncultured Solirubrobacterales bacterium | reverse complement strand
ATGATGGATGTATTCCGCGGCCTGATAGACAGCGAAACCGACGGTCCGGTGCTGTCGGTCTTCTGTCGCACCGACCCGCGCGACCCGGCCAACTCCAGCGAGACCCCCGGCTGGCTGGTCGCCCTCCGCAACGGGTTGCGCGACGCGGCCGCAACGGTCGAGGGAGATCACGATGCGACCGAAGCCATCCGGCGGCTCAGCAAAGAGGCGGAAAAAAGACTGACCGGAGCATCAGCCCATGAGCGAGGACGCAGCGTCGCCCTTTTCCTCAGTGCCGATGGCACGATCGATATCTTTCACACTTTCCAGATCCCGGTCCGCGAAGACTTCGTCGCCTTTGAGAGCGGTGTCGTGATCTGGCCGGCAATGGACCTGCTTGACCGCGGACAGCGCACCGGAATCATCCTGCTCAGCCAGGATCAGATCCGGCTGCTCGAGTGGGAAGACGGCGTAGTAAAGGATCTCGAATCCTCGGTCTACAACCTCGAGCTCGGTGACTGGCGCCAGTACCGGGGAGTCGGCGGAGCCGGGCGAACTCAGCACAGCGCCAGCCACATCGAATCCTATGAAGACCGGGTTCATGCCTGGCGCAGCCGCTTCATGAAGGATGCCGCCAAGGCAATCGCCGAAAGCACCAAGGATCTGGAGCTGGAGCGGCTCGTGGTCGTTGCCGATGGTGATCTCGGTACCGACTTCAGGGATGCCCTGCCTCAGGAACTCAATGAGCGGGTTGTCGCCATGGTCGCCCTCAACCTGATCGATTCACCCGCTCCTGACGTCGCTCATCACCTGGACGAGCACCTGCGCCAGGCTTGGCGGGACCAGGTCAACGAGTTTGCCAACCATGCCCTCGAGCGAATCAAGGCCGGGGACCGTGGGGCCGGCGGACCGGACCAGGTGGTCGCTGCCTTGATGGAGGGCCGGGTTGATCACCTGATTATGGATCCGTTCTATGAGTTCGACGACGGCGACCTCTCCGACGGTGTGCGCGAGGCGATTGCCAACGCAGGTGAGGAGACAGCCCGGGAGGCCGCAGTGGAGATCGCCTTGCGAACCGGAGCACTTGTCAGCTCGGCGTCGGTCGAAGAGGTCCCGGCCCTGGCCGAGGCCGACGGCGTGCTCGCCCTTCTGCGCTACTGAGTACCCCGAGCTGGATTCGAACCAGCGGCCTTCTCCTTAGGAGGGAGACGCTCTATCCAGCTGAGCTATCGGGGCAAAGTAAGTCTGGGAGCTAAAAAACGTGCGACAGCCCTAAAGGAAAACAGCTCCCCACAGACTGCCAGCGCGAAAAGGGAGGATACCGCGATCTACGAGACTGGTCCTGATCCGTTTCGAGCAACACTTTTCCTGAGGGTGGGCCGATGTTATCCGGGGCTTGCCCGGCGAGGACCGGGCATCTGCCTTCCTTTTGCTGTCGGTTGGATCCCGCCAATGTCAAAGCTCAAGCTCGCACTCGCATGTCCTCTCCCTTGAAAGAGCTAACGCTCTCGAGCAAGTGGTCATCCATGGACCCTCGCAAGTTGGAGTGGATGAGTTTCAGGCTGTGCTGAACAACCTTGCCGTAATCAGCGCCGTGGAATTCGTATCTCACGTTTGAACATAGTGTGGTCGTAGTCGGCAACCAATCAAAGGAGTTCAATGACCTACCTGATGCAGCACCTATGGCCCGGAGGAACCGAGGCCCGCTACAACGAAACGATCAAGGCTGTCCACCCGGACGGAGCCCTTCCTGCCGGTCAGACGTTTCACGCAGCGGCCGTCGTGGACGAAGGCGTGATCATCACGGCGATTTGGAATTCCAAGGAGGTCGCCGATGCCTTCGTATCCGAAGTATTGATTCCCGCGTCGCCTGTTGAAGGTGGACTCGAAGGCGAGCCGCAGGAGCGAGCAGGAGAGGTGATTCACCTCGAAAACGCCTGAGGGTTGACTGGACCGGGCGCCTGCGGCAAGCCGCAGGAGCCCGGTCACTGGAAGTGAAGTCGCTTCCTTCAAGGGCTCGGGTAACCCCGGGCCTTTGTTTTTGCATGAAGGGGTAGGCCCTTTGGTACCCCAGCTCGGATGCGAATCCACCAAACCTCGTAGATCCCGGTTCTGCGACGGCGCAGCCTGCCGGGGGTGATTTGCCCGCTCGCACCTCGGACTGTTCCGGATTCAGGTCTGAAAAGTCAGATAAGTCTCGGCGTGATCGGCCCGCTGATCAAACGGACCGGTTCTCGTTCAGGGCGCCTACGACCTGGCGCTGATCTCGTACTGAAGCTCGCTGAGCGCGAGGCGTCTGACATGGATGGAGTTTCTTCCCGAGTAGGACCGAGCAGAGTTTGCTTCTGAATTCATGAGAACCCTGAAAGGGTCGGATGAAATCGATCGTCTCGACTTGGTTGGGACTCTCATCAGGCAGTGGAAGAACACTGCGGAATTTTGGGCCGACCCGGAACTTCGACGTCGGCTTGCTGCTCCCGAGCCGGGCGGCGAAGAAATTCCTCATCCCTGGTTGATGTCGAAGCGCGGCTCCAAGGTCGAGCGGCCGATCGCCAAAGGCGAGTGGACCCCAAAGTTCGACAACAATGCCGCAGCAAAAGCTTGGCGAGACTGACCCTGATCCGTTTCGAGCAGCACTTTTCCTGACGGTGGGCCGATGTTATCCGGGGCTTGCCCGGCGAGGACCGGGCCTCTGCCTTCCTTTTGCTGTCGGTAGGAT
>CAIZLN010000018.1 GCA_903933815.1 uncultured Solirubrobacterales bacterium | reverse complement strand
GTGGGCGGCTTCATCGGCCTGCTCCAGTAGCGAAACGACTGCCGCCTGAGGGTCCTCGGTGGACTCGCCGGCGAGCAGGTCGTCCAACTGCCAGGTGACCTCTTCAAGGCTGCTCATGCGGTGTGCCCGGCTTCTGCCTTGATCTGACGGCGGATGATCCAGTCGCCGACAAGCGAGCCGATTGGCCCGAGGGTAACCACGACCAGCACCGGGAACCACCAGCCCCACCACCTCTGGATCGAGCCGTAGGCGCAGAGACCGATCAGGGCAATGAAGAGAAAGCCGTGGACGGGGCCGAGGATGGCGACTACCTCTTCGTTGTGGGCCACCCAGCGGGATGCCCAGATCAGCGGAAACAGCAGCAGTACGTCAACCACTGCCACCCAGGCAATGATGTTCAGAAATCGCATCCTGCGAGCCGGGTCTACCGGCGGAGGAGAGGCGGCAACATGGTCGCGGTCATCTGGCTTGGTCGGTTCAGTGGCTTGGCTCATACGGAATCCGCAAGCTATCAGGGAGTTTCTGCCGGCCGCCAACCCTCTTCGGGCGTGGGCAGCTCAGACAGGCAGCTCGAGGCCGAACCAGACGATGCCCAGGGTGAGCACGAAAGTCAGTCCCATGAGTGCGTGAACCTTCGGGAACTTCATGTGGGCAGCAAGCGAGGCAAAGGTAAGCACCAGCAGCGTCAGTTTGATGTGAAGGGCGCCGTCACTCCAGAGGTTGTAATGAGATGCCAGCAGCATGCCGGTGAATATCGAGATCGCGATCGCGATCAGCGAACCCCAACCGAAGTTCTGCGCGATCGCCTTCATGCGAGCCGGGTCGGGATTACTTCGTTCTACGGGCACGATCGCAGCCGCCAGCATTATCTGGCCTCCGACGAAAAAGGCCATAGCTATCACGTGGATGAAAAGCACAAGTTCCATATCCGGATCCTATTTGGCCGCGGAACTCGCTGACTGCCCGGGGGGAGGGATCTGTCCTGCCTGTTCCTTAGCCTGACTGAAGATGGCGAAGATTCGTTCAAGTCATGTCTGTCAGTCCTGCGGCCATGTCGCCATGGCCTGGACTGGCAAGTGTCCCGGCTGCGGCGAGTGGAACACTCTGGTGGAGACCTCCGCAACGGCGACCGGAGCAGGCGGCCCGGCCCGAAAACGGTCAGGAGTGGCCGCCGGTCGACCGGTGGCCCTGCGTGAAGTCAGCGCTGAGCGGGTTTCCCGCTTGGCTACCGGAATCGGTGAGCTCGACCGGGTGCTTGGAGGCGGCATCGTCCCCGGCTCGCTGATCCTGCTCGGCGGATCGCCGGGCATCGGCAAGAGCACCATCACCGGCATGGCCCTGGCCAACCTTCAGGCTGCCGGCGCCGAAACGCTCTATGTGTCGGGCGAGGAATCTGCTTCCCAGGTGAGGTTGCGCGCGGAACGCCTCGGCCCCGCAGCACTCGAGGTGAGGGCACTGGCGGAGACCTCTCTTGAGACGATCCTCGCCACGATTGAGGCTGAGAAGCCGGCCGTGGTCGTGATCGATTCGATCCAGACCCTGCACCGGGCTGAGCTCAATGGCGCACCAGGATCGGTCGGCCAGGTGCGGGAGGCGGCCAATGCGCTTGCCGAGGCAGCCAAGCGGCTGGACGTCGCGATGATTCTGGTCGGGCACGTCACCAAGGAGGGCAGTCTGGCCGGGCCACGTGTGCTCGAGCACCTGGTCGATTGCGTACTCCAGTTCGACGGCGAGAAGGAACGGACCTACCGGACCCTGAGGGCGATCAAGAACCGCTTTGGTGCGACCAGTGAAGTAGGTGTCTTTGAAATGCGCTCGGGCGGCCTCACCGAAGTGGTTGACCCTTCGGCCAGGTTCGTCGAGGAGGCGACCGGTGCTGTGGGTTCCGTCGTGCTGACCTCGATGGAGGGCACCCGTCCGGTGCTGGTCGAGGTCCAGGCGCTGGTCAACCCGAGCGAGCTGGAGATCCCGAGGCGGGTCGTCAATGGCATCGACCGCAACCGGCTGAGCATGATCCTGGCCGTCCTTGCCCGCCACGGCGGTGTCGGACTGGGCACATCCGACGTCTTCGTGAATGTGATCGGTGGTGTCAGGATCGATGAGCCTGGCGGAGACCTCGCTGTCGCCCTGGCTGTTGCGTCAGCGCAGCGCAATCAACCCGCCGGCGGTACCGGCAGCAAGCCGCTCGCCTGTTTCGGGGAGCTCGGCCTCACCGGTGACCTTCGTTACGTCGGTCACGCGGACCGTCGGGTAGCTGAAGCCAACAAGTTCGGCCTCGACCCGGTCATCGGACCCCCCGGAGGCGACAGTCTGCCCGGGCTGGCGCCATGTGCGACGGTAAGACAGGCCCTCCGTGCGGCGTTCCCGGATGAGCGTGGACCCGTCGCCGTTTGACCCACTCTGAAAGTCCCTTTCGGGGGGTTTGGCAAGGCTCCATGCCAATCCTCAGCAGACCGCATTAGAATGCGGAATCTGGCATAATAATGGAGATGTTGCCAGCAGTTGAAAGTGATTTGGCTCACCTCACCGAGGGTCAGGATCCGAGGCTTCTGCGTGCCATTGATGCGGTGGCGCCGGGCACTTCTTTGCGTGAAGGAATCGACAACATCGTTCACGCACGCACCGGAGGCCTGATTGTCGTTGGTGAGACTGAGGACTTTGCCTTCATGCTTTCCGGCGGCATAAGGCTCGATCTCGACTACACGCCGGCGATGCTCTACCAGGTGGCCAAGATGGACGGTGCCATTCTGATCAACTCGGACGCAACGACGATCAGCTGGGCCAATGTCCAGATGATGCCCGATCCGACCATTCACTCCGCCGAGACCGGCACCCGCCACCGGACCGCCGAGAGGATCTCCAAGCAGGTGGACGCACTGGTCATAGCGATATCCCAACGGCGCGACGTCGTATCGCTCTATCTCGACGGCATGAAGTACATCCTTCAGGACATCCCTTCGGTGCTGGCCAAGTCCAATCAGGCCCTCGCGACGCTCGACAAGTACCGCAGCCGGCTTGACGAACTCAGCCAGCGGCTGACCCGGGCCGAGTTCAATGGTGACGTGGTTCTCTATGACGCCCTGGCAGTACTTCAGCGCTCGGAACTGGTTTCCCGCATGGCAGTCGAGGTCGAGCGCTACATCGTTGAACTCGGCACTGAGGGCCGGTTGATGGAGATGCAGCTCGAGGAGACCATGATCGGCGTCGCTGCTGATCGCATGGCTCTGATCCGTGACTACTCGACCGAGGACACCGAGGGCTCGTTGGTCCGGATCACCGAAGAAATTGGCGCGTTGCCCCATCAGGACGTACTTGACTTTGGTCGCCTTACCGAGATCCTCGGCTACGACCGCAAGCTCAACACTCTTGACTTCACCATTCAGCCACGCGGCTACCGCCTGCTCGGCCAGACACCGAGACTTCCCCGTCTGGTCGTCCAGAAGATCGTCAACCATTTCGGCACCCTCGGGCAGGTTCTTACGGCTGGTGACGAGGAACTCGCTTCGATCGACGGCGTGGGGCCTTCCCGGGCGAAAGAGATTCGCGAGGGAGTGAGACGGCTGCAGGAGTCGGTCCACGCCGACCAATACTTGAACACATGACGGTTTCGGCCGTCGCAACGGAGCAAAGGAGCATCTGATTTCTGACTCAGAAGAAGTAATTGAGGATCTGGACGACATCGAACCGGTCGCCCCGGCATTCGACTTTGAAGAAGGCGAAAAGGTCGTCTACCCGCATCACGGTGCCGGGGTCGTGCTCAAGAAGGAGAGCACCGAGCTGCTCGGTGAGACTCGTGAGTACCTGACGATCAAGATCCTCCACAACGACATGACGGTCAAGGTGCCGACCGAAAACGCCCAGATCACCGGTCTTCGCCCGGTCATTGATGAAGACGAGATCAAGAAGGTGATTTCGGTGCTGTCGGATGAGGTCTCGGACATGCCCAAGAACTGGAATCGCCGGTTCAAGTACAACAAGGAAAAGATCAAGACCGGCAATGTGTTCGAGCTGGCTGAGGTCGTCCGCAATCTCGCCCTGCGTGAGATGGAGAAGGGCCTTTCTACCGGTGAGAAGCAGATGTACACCCGGGCCAAGAAGATCCTCGCCTCGGAGTTCATGTACGCGCTTGACAAGGATGAAGAGGGCGCCGAGGAATACCTGGACAATCTGCTTGAAGAGCGGTTCGAGGCTTCGGTCGCGGCCGCTGCTTCTGCCTGATCTCCGGTGGCTGCCGGTCCCGCATCCGGGGGTCCGGCCGCCGCCCTGATCGTTGCTGCCGGCTCTGGCGAACGACTCGGCGCCGGTGGCCCCAAGGCTCTCGTGCCGTTGGCCGGCCGGGCGATGTTCGAGCATTCACTTCTCGCCTGCCTGTCGGCGGCCAGAGTCGGCCCGGTCGTGATGGCAGTTCCCCACGGCCGCCTGGAGCAGTTCGCAGACCTTGTGAGAGCAATGGGGGCGACCGCGAAGATCGGGGTTTCAGGCCGGGGCGAAGATGGATCGATCGGGTCTGAGGCAGAGGCGCAGGTTTGTCTGGTCGAGGGTGGAGCGACCAGGTCGCAGTCGGTCGCAGCGGGGCTGGATCACGTTGATTCCGGGCTGGTCGTGGTTCACGATGCGGCCCGGCCCCTGGTCACGGCAGCCTTGATCGACGAGGCGGTCGCAGCCCTCGAGGCGGCACCTGAACTCGATGCGGTTATCGCCGCCGGCGCCGTGACTGACACCGTCAAGCGAGTGGACTCCAGGGGCATGGTGATCGAGACTCTCGATCGTTCCACGCTGCGCTCGATCCAGACACCACAGGTGTTCAGGCGCGAGGCACTGCTGGCAGCCATCGCCAGTGGGGACCTCGAAACTGCGACTGACGACGCCTCACTGATCGAGGCTGACGGAGGAGCTGTCGCCGTACTCGCCGCCCCTTCCTTCAATATCAAGGTCACGGTACCCGAAGACATGGCCTTCGCCGAGGCCCTGCTGAGCGACCGCAACTGAAAATTCGACCGGGAAACAGATGCTCACCGATTACCACGTTCACCTCCGCCAGGACCACATCGATGCCACGGCAGAGAACCACTTCACCACCGCGAACATCGAGCGCTACATTGAGGCAGCCGGTCAGGCGGGAATCCAGGAACTCGGCTTCGCGGAGCACATGTACCGCTTCACGGAGGCACTGACGATCTGGGATCACCCGTTCTGGCAGGAGTGGGCGCTCGATGACATTGACGCCTATTGCGAGGTTGTGGCCGCGAGTCCGGCCCGGCTCGGTATCGAGGCGGATTTCGTTCCAGGCGCCGAGGACCGCATCTCTAACCTGCTGGACCGGCGCCCCTTTGACTTCGTCATCGGTTCGGTCCACTTCATCGGTGACCGTTCGCTCGATACCGAGGAGTTCACGATCTGGGACGAGCGCACTGATCCCGACGAGATCTGGCGGCGCTACTTCGAGACGCTGGCAGACGCCGCTCGCAGCGGCTTGTTTGATGTGCTCGCTCATCCTGATCTGATCAAGATCTGGGGACGGGCAGGCCGCCGGCCATCCAGGGATCCCCGCTTCTTCTACGAGCCTGCAATTGAAGCCATCGCCGAGACCGGCATTGCGGTCGAGGTTTCAACTGCCGGACTGCGAAAGGAGGTCGGCGAGATCTACCCGGCCGAGGACTTCATGGAGATGTGCGTCGAGGCCGACGCCACCTTCGCACTCTCTTCCGATGCCCATGAGCCCGGGCAGCTTGGCTTCGAGTACCCGGCTGCGGTCGAGTTCCTCGAACGCCACGGAGTGGGCCGGATTGCAGTTTTTGATGGCCGTGACCGTCGGCTTGAGCCCGTCGCCCGGACGGTCAGCTCCTGATGGCAGTCTGCGTCGGCATCGGCTATGACAGCCACCGCTTTGGCGAGGATCGTCCGCTGGTCCTGGGCGGAGTGGAGATCCCGTTCGAACGCGGCTTGATCGGTCACTCCGATGCCGACGTGCTGACCCACGCGGTGATTGATGCGGTCATGGGAGCCGGCGGAATGGGCGACATTGGAACCGTCTTCCCCGATTCCGACCCCCAATGGAAGAACGCCGATTCAATCGGGATGCTGCAGACAGTGGTGGGGATGCTGAGGGGTGCGATCGTGAATGTGGATGTGACGGTTATCTGTGAAGAGCCGAAGCTGGCGGACTACCGGCTGCAGATTGCTGCCTTGCTCGAGGGAATCACGTCTGCCCGGATAAGCGTGAAGGCGACCACCAACGAAGGCATGGGATGGATCGGGCGGGGCGAAGGCATCGCTGCCATCGCGGTCGCCTCGGTGGAGATCGCCTGACCATGGCTGCCGACCGGATAAAGGGCAGGTTTGCCGATGCTGGCTTCCAGCTCAAGGTACTCACCGAGACCGGCATCGTTTCTCCGATGCGCCCCGACCGGACACTCAAGGTGCTGAGCACCTTGCTCAAGGGTGGAACCACACCGGCGACCGCCGCCCGTATAGCGGCAATCAAACACGGCGACAAGCCGTTCATCGTCGACGAGGCAGGAAGCCTGAGCTTCGCCCAGGTCGATCGCCGCACTAACTCTCTGGCGAGGGCGATGGCCCGGTTGGGCGTGGGTGGTGGGGACGGAGTGGCGATCATGTGCCGTAACCACCGTGGCTTCATCGAGTCCAACCTCGCCGCATCCAAACTTGGCGCGACGGCACTTTTCCTCAACACCATGTTCTCGGGGCCGCAACTTGCCGGCGTGGTCCATCGCGAGGACCCGAAGGTTCTGATCTACGACGCCGAGTTCACCGGACTGCTTGGCGACCTGCCGGAAGGGTTGATCCGCGTGGTCGCCGACGAAAACTCCGATTCGGGCGAACCAACGCTCGAGGAACTGATTTCGTCAACCGAAGACACGCAGTTGGATTTCCCTTCGGAGGCTGCCCGCTTCATCATCCTCACCTCCGGGACGACCGGTGCTCCCAAGGGGGCCCAGAGAAACAGCCCGGATGGCCTCGGTGGCCTTGCGGGACTGCTCGACTGCATCCCGCATCGCTCCGGTGAGGCAATGGTCATCGCCGCCCCGCTGTTTCACTCCTGGGGCTTCATCAACTCGGTGATCGCAATGACCCTCGGCGCCACGGTGATTCTGGAACGCCGGTTTGACCCCGAGAGCACGATGGATCTCGTTGACCGGCACTCAGCGGATGTTCTGGTCGCCGTCCCGGTGATGCTCCAGCGCATCCTCGACCTGCCATCCGACGTGAGCACTCGTTTTCGGGCCGAAAACCTGAAGATCACGACATTGTCCGGCTCAGCCCTCCCGGGCGGACTGGCGATCCGATGGATGGATCGCTACGGGGACAACGTCTACAACCTGTACGGCTCGACCGAGGTCGCTTTTGTCTCGATCGCCGGCCCGGGTGACCTGAGGAAGGACCCTTCGACAGCAGGCAGGCCGCCTCGGGGCACCGCAGTGATGCTGCTCGACGAGGATGGAGCGAAGGTTCCGGAGGGCGAGACCGGCCGTATTTTCGTCAACAACAACATGACTTTCGAGGGCTATACCGGCGGCGAAGACAAGGAGCGGATTGAAGGCTATGTCTCGAGCGGTGATGTCGGGCACTTCAACTACGACGGCCTGCTTTTCGTTGATGGCCGGGACGATGAGATGATCGTCTCGGGAGGAGAAAACGTATTTCCAGGCGAGGTGGAGGACCTCATCGCCAGCCACGAAGAGGTAGTTGAGGTGGCGGTGATGGGCGTGAAAGATGAAAAGTTCGGCCAGGTGCTCAAGGCCTGGGTCGTGCCGGTTGAGTCTGGAGCTGTGGATGAAGACGGGATCAAGGCCTTCGTCCGCCAGAACCTGGCCTCCTACAAGACCCCCAAAGAGGTCATATTCATTTCGGAACTTCCGCGAAATGCAACTGGCAAAATCCTGAAAAGGTCGCTCGAGTAGTAAGTTTGCGTTGACTATGACCCTTTCGAAACAAGATCCGTCGACGGAAGGGGCAGCCTCTTACGATGGCCTGCCCACTGAACTCCGTGCCGTGGGTGAGGCATCCATGCGAGTTGATGCCCGCGTCGAGGCCTATGTGAAGGAGCTCGACGAGAGTGAGGCCAGAGCACGAAAGGCTGAACTTGCCGCCCGGGAATCGGAACTGAAGGCGCTCGAGCAGGCGCGCGAGGCAGTGAGCAGGGCCCGGATCTGGGGGCAGAAGGGCGCCGAGGCAGATGCCCGGGCGGCCGCTGTTGACCAGCGGGTTGAGCAGGTCCGAACTGAAGCAGCCCAGGAGACCGCAGGAGCCCGCGAGGAGATCAAGGCGAAGGCGCGGGACACCCTGCGCAAGCTGAGCGGTGAAGCCCGCGAGAAGATTGAACAGGCCCAGGAAGCCAGAGTGAAGGCAGAGGCCCAGGCAGAGGAGCTGAAGGAGCGGGAGACGGATCAGCGAGCCTCGCAGGCGAAGCTGGAGGCCGAACTGAAGCGCGCCCAGAGCTCGCTTGCCGAAGAGCGGACAAGCCGCGAGGAGGCTCTGGGCAAAGTCGCCGCCGAAGCGGAGGAACGGCTTGCGGCTCGGACCCGGCACCTTGAGGAGACCGCCGAGCGACTCGCCCGCGAGTCGCGTCAGGCTGCAGAGCGAGAGGCCGCCACCCGGATAAGCGCCTACGAAGAGCGTGCCCGCAAGGCAGAAGAACTGGCCGCCCAGGCGGAGGCACACGCTGACGAATTTGAGCGAATCGCCCGCAAGCGAATCGCCGAGATCGAGTCCGAAGCCGACGAGCGCGTCTCAGAGGAAAGCGAAGAGGTCCGCGACGATGACTTCGAGCGGGTTGACGCCCTGATCGACCGTTTCGGACGCGAGGCCTAGTAATCCGCCCGGAAGCGTTCCTGAGAGCGGCTGCGTGAGGAGTACGAGCGGATCCGGCGGGGGACAATTGGTTTTGCCGGAACCGTCCGGCGATCAACTGGGAACGGGAATCGCTCATTGAGGCGCGAAATCAGCATCAGGGACACGATGAGCGGCGAGCGCCGTGTTCTCGATCCTTCTGAAGAGGTCGGAATTTATGCCTGCGGACCGACTGTCTACAGCCGGATACACATCGGCAATGCCCGTCCCTTCGTGGTCTTTTCGCTGCTTGCCCGCTTCCTGAAGAGCGAGGGTTATGCCGCCCGGCTGGCGATCAATGTCACTGACATCAACGACAAGATCTACACCGCAGCGGCCGAGCGGGGCATTCCGTCCGGAGAGCTTGCCCGGGAGATGACCGCCGCCTACTTCGAGGACACCGGCAGACTTGGGCTCGGGCGGCCCGATGCCGAGCCGCTGGCCACGGATACGATCAAGCCGATCGTGGAACTGATCTCGGATCTCGTCGAGTCCGGAAATGCCTATGAGTCCGGGGGGGATGTCTACTTCTCGGTTCGAAGCTTCGAGGGATACGGCAAGCTCTCACATCGCCCGACCGAGACGATGGAGCAGGGGGAGGGCGACGATGCCGGCTCGCTGAAACGCGATCCGCTCGACTTCGCACTCTGGAAGAGTCACAAGGAGGGAGAGGACACCCATTGGGAATCTCCGTGGGGCCCTGGCCGGCCCGGCTGGCACATCGAGTGCTCCGCAATGGCCGAAGAGGTGCTCGGAGATCTGCCATTCGCCATCCACGGCGGCGGTTCCGACCTGGTCTTTCCCCACCACGAGAACGAGATAGCCCAGTCCGAAGCAGCCCGCGGCAGACCTCTGGCCAAGGTCTGGATGCATAACGGAATGATCGAAACCAAAGCCGAGAAGATGTCAAAGTCAGAGGGAAACATTTTTCAACTCTCCGAGGCTCTCGACCGCTTTGGTTCCGAGGCAGTCGTCGCTTACCTGGTTTCCGGCCATTACCGCCAGCCGCTGGCCTTCGGCGAGGAGCAGTTGAACGAAGCGGTGGCTCGGGTCGATCGTCTCAGGAACTTCCTCCGCTCAAACCCGCCCGCATCGGCCGTGGCCGACGGTGGCCCGCTCCCTCCGGGCAATGGCCCCGAGGCCCCCGGACGAGGTGAGGGGGCCCACTCAGGCGAGGCTGCCCACGCGGTCGACCGGTTCCGGGACGCCCTGGCCGATGACTTCAACACACCGCGGGCGATGAGCGAGCTGTTTGATTTCGTGCGAACGGCCAACCACGAGCCTGTGGCTGGTGCCGGGGATGCCGTTGTCGAGATGCTCTGGCTCGTCGGCCTCGAATCCCTCGCCGAAGCTCGTCAGTCCGGACCCGACGAAGGGGCGCTGGGCCTGCTGGCTGAACGTGAACAGGCCCGCGCCGACAGGAACTTCGATCGTGCCGATGGCCTCCGTGACGAGCTTGCGGGCCTCGGCTGGGAGGTCCGGGACAGCGCCGAAGGTGCCACCCTGGTCCCCCGCAACGGCGGCTGAGGTGACAGTGGAGCTGATCTACGGCCGCCGTCCCGTGGCTGAGGCCGAGCGGGGGCCGCGTCGGGTCCACCGAATCTGGCGCACCCCGGACACATCGGCTGAAGCCCTGACCGAGATGGTCGGCAGTCCCGATCACCAGGGTGTGGTCGCCGAAGTTGATCCGTACCGCTATACCGATGGTTCCGGCATGCTGGATCGGGCTGGAAGTCTGATCATGGTTCTCGATCAGGTTCAGGATCCGAGGAACCTCGGAGCAGTCTGTCGTTCAGCTGAGGTAGCAGGCGCTGCAGGGGTGGTGATTCCGGATCGCCGTGCGGCCGCCGTTACCGCCGTCGTCTGCAAGGCATCGGCTGGCGCTGTCGAGCATCTTGAGATCGCCCGCGTGCGAAACATCGCCGACTGGCTCAAGGACGCCCGTGATTCGGGGTTCTGGATCTGGGGGGCAGCAGGGGAGGCCAAAGCCTCACCGTGGGAGGTCGACCTGACCGGTTCGACCGTGCTGGTCATGGGAACTGAGGAAAAGGGACTCCGGCCCAGGGTCGCGCAGGCCTGTGACGGGCTGGTTGCGATCCCCCAGCCGGGCAGGATTGATTCCCTGAATGTTTCCGCTGCCGCATCGGTGCTGCTCTTCGAGTCGCTCCGTCAGCGCCTTACCAACGCATCGAAATAGGCCCGCGGGGGCAGCCCGCAACCTGATTCTCCGGCAACCTCAGCGGAGCACCAGTCCCTCTGGGCCGGCCGGGGTGATCCGGAGGATCGGGAGGCGGGGAGCCGAGTTGACTGCTTCCTCAGATCATCACCGGACCCTCAGGGGAAGGGGGAAGGAGGTGCTGGATGCCGTCCAGTAACCGACCGGATCCGCAAGGACGATTGCAGGAATTAAGACCCGGGGGTTGACAGAACTCTGCGAATGCGTAAACTAACGGACAGATAAAGGGTGAACCTCTACTTGAGTCTGAGGAACACCTGTCATGCAACGGCGTCCAGGGGAGGTAAGTGGCGCCACAGACCTTCTTCAAAAGGAGAATGTTCGGTGGCTACCCCGACCTCAAATGCGGCATTTGCAGCAATTTCTGACCCTGATAACAACGGGCCGTCCTCAAAGCCTAACCCTCGACTGGAGCCTGATGATCTGTATCTGGTCGCCATGTCGAAGCGCGGCAGCAACGAGGCGACTGACCGGCTCATCCGCCGCTACCACGGCTTCGTCCGGCTGAAGGCGTCCTCCTACTTCCTCGTCGGCGGTGACTCCGACGACCTCATCCAGGAGGGTCTGGTCGGCCTTTACAAGGCGATACGCGACTACCGGACCGACCGCGAGTCCAGCTTCCGGAACTTCGCCGAGCTGTGCATCACCCGGCAGATCATCACTGCCGTGAAGGCCGCCACCCGGAATAAACACAGTCCGCTGAACCAGTACGTCTCATTCGGCCAGTCTCCGACTGCCAACGGCGAGTCCGAGACGACCATGGAAGAGATCCTGCCCGGCCCGGCAGCATCGGACCCCGTCAATCAGGCGATCTCCTCTGAAGAGCTCTCCAGCCTGGTCGCCCATCTGCGTGTCTCTCTCTCCGACATCGAGAGCAGCGTGCTCGGCTTTTACCTCGAGGACCGCTCCTATGAGGAAGTGGCTGAGCTGCTGGGAACAGACACCAAGGCCGTCGACAACGCCCTCCAGCGGGTCAAGCGCAAGGTCGGCCGGCACCTCGACAGCCGCGAGCTGGCCGTCTGAGGATCGCGGCCCGGCAGCCCCGGTGCCACGAACCATCCGCCCAAGGGTCATTCGAGCCGTCTCGTCGCACCGATGTTCATCGGCGTGAAAACATGGACCCTGCCGAAAGGCACCCGCCCGCCTAGCTCAGTTGGTAGAGCACCTGTCTTGTAAACAGGAGGTCTCCGGTTCGATCCCGGAGGCGGGCTTCAGGATGTATCCAACCCGGCCATGTTGTCAGGGGCGGCTCCTGCCGGAGCCCGGTGGACGCCCTACTCGGTCCGCTTGAACTCCCCGGACTGGGCCACGTTCTCGATCCCGTCGGCCGAGCCGGGGTCGACAGTGAAGGACTTCAGGTACACGAGCTCCAGCTCATCGCCATCGACCTCGCCTACGTAGTACCCGTTCGCGCCAGCCATCCAGATGTCATCCTCTTCACTGCTCACGACCCCTGGAACCTTCGTCTTTACCGTGCCTTTGGCTCCAGTCACCGGAAAGGTGATCGTCGCAGTGAAGGCATTGCCATCGAGCTTTCCGATCTCGATCTCAATCTGATCCTGAGGTTCGTTGAGGCCCGAATTACCGACCAGGGTGTAACCCGCGAATGAACCCTTCCAGGTTCCGGTGATGTCCTGCTCGTCTTCTCCGCAGGCCGAAAGCAGGAGCGTCGCACCTGCGATTGCGAGTGTTGTGGTCAGGGTCTTCGCGTTCATCGGGATTCTCTCCGTTCGGGGCTTCGGCCCGACTCGTCGGACCTGATCGCATCTGTGAGTCCAGAACCATAAGCGGCCGGGAGGACGACGACTCGGACAGAACCTGCCGACCGCTCTCAGGGACTCCAGCATGGCTCTGTCCGGAGGTCACCAGGGCTGGCGGTCAAGCAGTGACTGAGCCGAACTCAGAGCGGCTTCGAGACCTGTCCCGGCGCCGGTGTCAAAGCCGTCGCCGCAGGCTGAGATGGTGGCGGTGCCGGACCTGGTGGTTGGAAAGGCGAGGGTGATGAAGGGCGCCCTGACTGGCCTGACCGGCCTCGCGTACCGCCACCTCTTGACCTCCCGCTCTTCCGGCTCGACGGAGAGCAGCGGCATCCCGGCCACTCGATCGGCCATCCACTGCCAGGCATACTCGTCATCCTCATCGAACAGTCGGTCGCTGCTTTCCGGATCGCATCTGATCGTGACTGAAGGTGGCCGGTCAAGGAACTTGGCGCTCTCCACGATCACGCTCTCTATTCCGTCGGCCGGGTTCTCGAACAGGGCCGATTCCGGGATGTCGCTGCTGTGCCGGAGGCGGGCCAGTCCGAGTACAGCCTTTTCGTAGATCTCCTCGGGCCTGGTGCTCCCAATCTGGCCCGTCAGGAACGGCGCCATCTCGATCGCCTGGGGCACTGGTGCCGTGAGGATCGTGTGGCGGGCCTCGAGAGTCGCTACCGCACCGTCGGCATCGGCGACCCGTAGCGTTGCCCCGCTGCCACGACCACTCGGTGGCTCGACCCACTCAACCCGCTGGCTGAAGCGTGCGTTCAGGCCTGCCGCCAAATGCTTTGCGACGGCATTGATCCCGTCGGGGCAGGACCAGACATCGCCGACCTGACCTCCGACGAAAAGCCGCTCGACGAGTCCCGCTTCGCGAAGCCGGTCGATCAGATTGTCGCTGAGGCCTCCGGTCCGGGTGAGCCACGGGATGCCGTGATCGACCCGGGCCTCCGAGATCCGGCGGGTTGCAGCCCGCCCTCCGGGAGAGCGCCCCTTGTCAATAACGATGTACTCAGATCCGGCCTGCTCAAGCGCGGCCGCAATTCGCAATCCGGCGAACCCGGCGCCGACCAC
Source organism: uncultured Solirubrobacterales bacterium (assembly GCA_903933815.1). Lineage (GTDB taxonomy): Bacteria > Actinomycetota > Thermoleophilia > Solirubrobacterales > 70-9 > 67-14. The sequence goes on along the minus strand of CAIZLN010000018.1, from coordinate 8,438 downwards.
ACAGAACTCAATCTTCTCCGGTCGACTCAACGCAGGCCGGTCCTTTTCAAGTTGAATCGCTTCGTCATCTTTTCCAGTCGGGTTTTGGCTCGGACGATGGCCAGAAGATACCCGGCTCGACTGCCCCGGGAGGGATCAGTCCGTCGGTCGAAGAAATACAGTGGACGGGGCTGCCGCCGGCAGCCTGTAACACCGCGACCCGGAGCGTGTAAGCAGACCTGTGACTGACGAGAGGCTCGCCTCCTATCACGAGTTCACCCGGCGCCACGGTGTAAACCGGGGCCTCTACGTGGCGGCCAGGGTCATGCTGCAGCCGTTCTTCCTCGTCTACTTCGCGCTCTCCAGGCAGGGGCGACGTAATTCCCGCCAGATCAAGGGAGGGATCATCGTCGCCGCGAACCACCGCAGCTTCCTTGACCCTTTCGTCATCGGTACCTGTCTGCCCTGGAGCAGGCCGATGAACTACGTCGCGAAGGTTGAGCTGTTTGAGAAGAAGTGGCAGGGCTACTTCCTGAACCGGCTCGGTGCCTTTCCGATTCGTCGCGGCGAGGCTGACGAAATGGCAATGGAAACCGCCGAACTGGTGCTTGATCGCAGCGGCTCCATCTGCATCTTCCCCGAGGGGACCCGCATCCGTAAGGGCTCGCTCGGCAGTCCGAAGCGTGGCGTGGGCAGGCTGGCGATGCGAAGCGGTGCGGCGGTGCTTTCCGTAGCCGTCAGCGGGACCGAGAACGTCCGTCGCGGATGGAGGATCCGCCCGCGAAAGGTTCGGATTCGCATGGGCAGGCCGATGAACTTTCCCTTCTCGGAGAATCCTTCGCCGGCCCTGGCTGCATCGGTCACCTCAAGGATCTGGCCGAACATCGAACTTCAGTGGGAGGACATCGGCGGGCTGCCACCGATGCGACGCGCGGCTGTGATCGGGGCCGGCAGCTGGGGTACCGCGGTGGCGGTACTGCTGGCCCGCGGCGGACTCGAAGTACAGCTTGGAACCCGCACCGCTGCTCAGGCAGATGCGATCTCGGCCGCCCGCGAGAACGAGCGCTATCTGCCCGGCATCCGGCTGCCTGACGCGATCGAGATCCGGGCTTCCAGTGAGATCGAGCTGGCCGGAGTTGACCTTCTCTGTCTGGCAGTACCCTCGGCGGCTTACCCACAGGCGGTGGGGGCGGTAGCCGACCGGATCGGCAAGCGTGCCGGAATCCTTCTGCTGGCCAAGGGCCTGATCGCCCCAAAGGGACAGCTTCCATCCGACTATGTCGCTGAGCGGATCAAGGTCAGGGGCATTTCATGTCTGGGTGGGCCGGCCCACGCGCGCGAGGCAGTCTCCGGCTCGGCAGCACTGGTTCTTGGTACGGGCAACGACGATCTGCGGGCCCAGCTTGGAGATGTATTCGACCGGGCCGGCCTGATCTGTGAGCGCTCGCGTGACACCGTGGGGGTAGAGATGGCCGGCGCCGCCAAGAATGCCGCCGTGCTCGCGGCTGCCGCGGCAGAGCCACACGGACTCAACGCCGCTGGCATAGCCGCCTCTGCGGTCTGGAAGGAGTGCGTCGATTTTGCGGTGGTAAAGGGAGCCGACCTCGACACCTTCAACGGCCTGGCCGGAGTGGGGGACCTGCTGGCGACGGTGATGGCCCCTGACAGCCGTAACCGCCGGGCTGGTGAACTGCTCGGCAAGGGCAGCAATGCCGATGAGATAAAGGCTGCCATCGGCCAGGTCTCAGAGGCGCTCGACTCGGTGCCTCAGATCGCGCAGACTCTCGCTAAATCGGGTTGCGAAAGTACGGCGACCCAGGGTTTGGCAGACCTCGCAACTGGCCGCATCACCTCTGATGAATGGGTGGCTGCCCTGCGGCGGGTGGGCCACTCACGGCGGGCGGCCTGATCCGCCTGACCTGGCCGGTCACATCCATTCGTCCGTTACCGGTACTCGGGGTAGGGTGGTCCGGTGGACGAATGCCAGACAGAGAGGGCCCAGGAGGCCCCGGCCGAGAGCAAAGCTGTCACCGACCGCGGTTTCGAGCAGCTTTACCGGGATCACCTGAGGGACGTCTATTCGTACGCCTGTTATCGGGTGGGGGACCATCACGACGCCGAGGACCTGACCGAGCAGACCTTCCTGCAGGCGTACCGCCACTACCCGCGTGCCCGGCGGGAGTCGAACGGCAGGCCGCTCCGGCCATGGCTGATCCGGATTGCCCACAACCTCGCTTCGAACTACTACCGGGACCGCTCGCGCCGCCCTCAGACCCCGCTCGACAGCATCGAGCCGCCGGCTGCGCGCCACACCACGGAGTCGGTGGCCGAAGGACGCGCCGAGCTCAGGGCAGTCATGGCCGGGATCGAAGAACTGCCGGAGGAGCGCCGCGAGGCTCTGATCATGCGCTTCGCCCTCGGAATGGACAACCGCGAGATCGCCCGGGCGATGAACCGGTCGGACGGCGCGACCAAGGTCCTGCTTCATCGGGCGATCAAGCAGCTGCGCGAAAGGCTGGATGAAGATGGCGATGGATGACCTTCAGATCGAAATCCTTCTGGCTGACGTCTTTCAGCCGGTCGAACCTCCGGAACCTTTTTCGGACCGCCTGCGTGGCACGTTTTCCGTGATCAGGGATGCCGCCGCAGAGGACCTCGCGGGCTGGGCCGACGAGCTGACCGAAAGCGAGCTTGAATCGCTCAAGGAACCGCGAAACTGGGTTCGTCCGGTAGTGGCGGTGGCCGCCGGAGGCGCGGCGACCGGGGTACTGGCGCTGGTTGAGCTCCGCCGTCGAAGTCGCCGCCGGCGCTCGAAAATTGAGGGTCTTCTCAGGGGCGCCCGGTCAAGATCGGGTCTTTGAGCCAATCACCCGGTCCCTGCGAAGTTTCCGCTGCTGCCTTTTCTTTCGTTCGATCCGCCGCTTCCTGAGCCGTTCCTCAAAGCTGGTTGCTGTGGAGCCAATTCGTCCCCAGTGACTCGCCACCAGCGCGGCCAGGGCGGACCCGCCGAGCAGCAGATTGACCATGTTCACTGCCCGGGTTGCCGGCAACAGACCGAAAAGCAGATCTCCATCCGGCGCCAGTACCCCCCAGATCCCGAGCCCGAGAAAAAGGATTGTCGCGATCAGGGCCCACAGTCTCGAGATTCTCCGAGCCAGTAGCAATGCGGTCAGGCCAAGCACGATGTGAAGGGCGTTGGCCCAGCCGTTCACCGCGTAGAAGCCGAGCAGTTCGGACCACAGCACCGGCTTCGGGAACTCGGAGTTCACAAGCATTCCGGCCAGACCGAGCAGGGTCAGCAGCGCTCCGCTCAGGGTCGCGTAAAGTCGCGTGTAGGCCGTCCTCGCCATAGGTCCATTGTCGCTGCTGGAACGGTTGCACGCTGTCCCCTTCATCTAGGGTTCGTCGCCGTGGCCACCTGCTACCGCCATCCAGATGTCGAGACCCGGGTCTCCTGCTCGAGCTGTGACCGGCCGATCTGCCCGGACTGCATGACGCCGACCCCGGTCGGCATGCGCTGCCCGGAATGCTCCCGCGAGCGCGCCCGCGTGACCAGCGGTCCGGCGGCTGTCGCTTCGGCCAACGCATCCCCGGCGACCTTCGCATTGATAGTGCTCTGCGTCGGCGCCTATCTGGTCGAGATCGCCACTTCATCCGGGGGCCTGAACACTTCGGTGAACTCGATGATCACCAGCTTCGGCCTGCAGGGCGCCGCCGTCGGTGAGGGTGAGTGGTACCGCCTGATCACCGGCGGGTTTCTTCACGCCGGCCTGCTTCACCTGGGTTTCAACATGTTCGCCCTGTTCTTCCTCGGGCGGATCCTCGAACCCTCGATCGGGACCCCACGGTTCCTCTGCGTGTACTTCGCTTCGCTTCTGGCAGGGTCTTTCGGGGCGATCCTGCTCTCCGGCAACTTCGTCGTGACAGTCGGAGCATCGGGTGCGGTCTTCGGCATTTTTGGCGCGACTTTCATCATCGCGAGGGGTCGCGGCATGAACACAATCGCGCGAGAGATCGGGGTAGTGCTCGGAATCAACCTTCTGATCACCTTCGCAATTCCCGGCATCAGCATTGGCGGGCACCTGGGGGGGCTGGTAGGCGGAGTCCTCTGTGGTTTGCTCATCGTCGCCGGCGAGCGTGGCAAACTCGGTTCCAGCGCGAAGCTGATCGAGTACGGGGGCTTCGCCGGTGTTGCGGTGGTCAGCCTTTTCGCTGCGATCCTGATCTCGGAGCCAGTGTCCGGGTTTCAGGTCGTTCCGGCCCTGGTCAGCCTCCTGCCTTTCTGATTTCTGACGGCGGCACCGCCAGGTGGCGTTGCCTTGGCAGTAATCGCGGGCTCCAGAACTGTTTTCCGCAAAGGCCTGCAGTCGCCCGTCGACCGTCGGGCGTAGCATCCGGTTATGGCTCTTCTAGAGGATCAGGAAATTCAGGACAGGCTCGAGGCCCTCGCCGGCTGGGAGCGAAAGGGAGATGAGATCGTGCGCGAGTTCAAGCTCCAGGACTTCGTCGGGTCGGTGAAGTTCGTTGATTCGGTGGTTGAACCGGCTGAGCGCATGGGTCACCACCCTGACATCGGAATCTCATGGGATACGGTCACCGTTTCGATCTCCACTCATTCTGAAGGCGGTCTGACTGCGGCCGATTTCGAGCTGGCCGCCCAGATAAACGCTTTGCTCTGATGCCACCCGGGCGGTAGGTTCCGGGCACCCGCCGGAGATCAACCTCGGCCGGGATCAGCTGTATTCGTGAAAGCCACGGCCGGTCTTTTGACCGAGGTTTCCTGCGGCAATTCTGCTCTTCACGGATTCCGGAGCCAGGTGCTCGGGGTTACCCGAGTCGGCATACAGGGCGTCACTGATCGCCACTGCGACGTCAAGTCCGACCAGGTCCAGCAGGGCAAGGGGCCCCATCGGGTGGGCGAGTCCGAGAGACATGCAGGCGTCAACGTCAGCCGAGGGCATGCCGGTCCGCTCCTGCAGCCGGGCCGCGTCGAACAGGTAGGGAAACAGCAACCGGTTGACGACAAAGCCTGCTGTATCCGGCACCTCCACCGGTGTCTTGCCTACGCTCCGGCACCACCGGGCGGCACGCTCACCGATCTCGGGGCTCAGCTTCTCGGGAAGGCAGAGTTCAACCAGCCGCATTACGGGTACGGGATTGAAGACGTGAAGCCCGAACAAACGCTCCTGCAGACCGCAGGAATCTGCCAGATCGCTCACTGAAAGGGAGGAAGTAGTCGTTGCCAGGTCTGCGTCCGGGGCCGCTTCGGCCAGTCGGCCAAGCAGCGTGGCTTTGGCGTCGGGCTCTTCGACGATCGCTTCGACCGCGAGTGAGGAACCGGCGAGGTCGGAGGCCTCCGTCGTGACCTGGATCCGCCCGGCATCACCGCCGTCGACCCGTGGGCAGGCCTTGCCCAGCGCACCGCGCGCCCTCTCGGCCGATTCTTCGCTCCTCGCAAGCAGCCAGACCCGCTCGCTGCCAGCTGAGGCCAACGCGGCCAGTCCGATTGCAATCGCGCCGCTGCCAGCCACCGCGAGTTCCTCATGGGGGTTTGCTTCCATCGCATCACCCTACGGATTTCCGGCGTGGCATACGGTCTTTGACGGGACCCTCGTGGGGAGCAGGGGAGTGCCTCCCGGGCCGATCGCCAGCTCAACCGGTGGGTAGGTTGCCCTGCTTCATCTCCAGGTCGGCGCGCGGGCGCAACGGGTGCTCTGCGCCGGGCCTGGCCTCCGGCACGACCTATAGCCTCACGCCGATGACAGCAATGGATCGTGTGGCCATTGGGGCGATGGGGGATACCCCAAGGGAGATGGCGGACCTGGCCCTCAAGGCTGAGAATGCCGGCTTTGATTCGGTCTGGGCAATCGAACTCTTTCGCAACGCGTTTACCCAGACCACCTGGCTGGCCAGTCAGACCGAAAAGGCGGATATCGGAACCTCAATCGCCTGGGGCTTCGTGCGCAGCCCGATGACCATGGCGATGAGTGCGATGGACATCGATGAAATCTCAGGCGGGCGATTCCGGCTTGGACTCGGACCTGGGGTCAAGCGCCTGATCGAGACCTGGCACAACGCGGACTATGGCCGGCCTGCGCCGCATCTCCGGGAGACGATCCAGGCGGTCCGCGAGATCATCCGTGCAGCGGCCGCCGGAGAGCCGGCGGCCTTCAAGGGTGAGTACTACGACATTGACATCAAGGGGTGGTACCGCTCGACCCCACCGGTGCGGGCCGAGATCCCGATTTACACGGCTGCGGTCCAGGGCGGCATGTGCCGCATGGCCGGCGACGTCGCCGATGGTCTGATCGGACATCTGATCTGCTCACCGAGCTGGATCGAGGAAGTGGTCGTGCCGAACTTCGAACTGGGACTTTCCCGGTCCGGGCGCGATCGTCGGGACTTCACTTTCATCCCGAGTATCTGCGTGGCAATCGATGACGACTACAGGCGGGGCCTGGACGCCGCCCGCCGTACACTCGCTTTCTACTCGACGGTCAAGACTTATCTGCCGCTGTTCGACCACCACGATTTTGGCCAGAACGCCGCCGATGCCGCCGCCGCGTTTCGCAGGGGCGACATCGAGGGCGTCGCGGCAGCGATCCCGGATGAGATGGTCGAGCACTACTGCGCAGTCGGCACCCCGGACAAGGTCCGGGCGAAGGTCGAAGAGATCTCACCGTTCGCTGATGTGGTCTTCCCCGGTGCGCCAACCTATTTCATCCCGAATGAACAGATTGTCGAGTACAACGAGCGGATAGTGGAGACCTTCGGGGTCACCACTTCCGTGGCCTGACGAACATGGGTCTCGGTTAGGATGAAGCACCCGGTGTGCATGCAGCGATCGTGGAGTTCCGGGTCCGGCAGGGCGGGCAGATGACGAAGATCTTCGAAGACGAAGTGTCGGTCGGCAAGGTGAGCCTCACCTTCCGGCGTACGCCGGGACGCGGCCATCCGGTGGTAATGCTGCACGGGCTGATGGACTGCGCAGAAAGCTGGGATCCATTCGCCCGGGCACTTTCCCGGCCCACACTGGCGTTTGACCTCCCGGGCTTCGGCCACAGCTCGCTTGCCGGGGATGACATCTGGAACTGGCAAGGCCTGTTCGACCGGGCCCTGAAGAGGCTCGGCGTGGACAGCTCTTTTCTGCTGGGCCACTCGCTTGGTGGAGCCCTCGCGTCTGCCCTCGCGGCGAGACAGCCGAACAGGGTGCGTTCCCTGCTGCTGGTTTCGCCTGCCGGCTACAGCCGCATCCCGCTGGCCCAGTTCCTTGCCCGGCCGGAGATGGAGTTCCTGCTGGGACAGACGGCACCACGGGCGATGCGTTTCCGGCCGCTGGTAAACCTCACCTACAGGAACCTGTTCTCGCACCACCACGATCCGTCCGACGGACTCATAGGTCGACTTGTTGCGTCCCGCAGTGCGATGGTCCCCGGGATTCGCAACGGCATGCACCTTCTGCGCGATCTTTCACAGAATCAGTTCTCGGAGATTCCCTACGGGGGGCCGGTTTCCGGTCTCTGGGGCGAGTACGACCGGCTGGTGCCCCCGAAGCACTCGATGGAAGGTCTCCTTCGGGTATTTCCGCAGGCCGCTACCGAAGTAATGGAAGGCATCGGCCATCATCCTCAGGAAGAGGCTCCCGGACAGACTCTTGAGTGGATCGCAAGCCACACTGACTCAAGCATCCGTGAGCCCATGCTGGTGTCAGCCGACCTGCCGTTCGGCTGAAGAGCCCGGGGGACGCCGGGCCCTTCGCCGGTGGCGGGTCAGTCAGAAATATCGACTACGAGCTTGCCGGTGTTCTCGCCCGCGAAAAGCATGTTGAGTGCGTTCGGCAGCTCTTCGAAGCCCTCTACTACCGTCTGCTCCGAACGCAGGCTGCCGTCGGCGACCATGCCGGCAAGCTCGCGGATTGCCTCGCCAAAGCGCGGGTAGTAGTCAAGGATGATGAATCCCTGAAGCGTTACCCGGTTGATCAGCAGGTTGCCGAAGGTGCGCGGGCCGGGGGGCGGTTCAGTCTCGTTATAGCCCGAGATCAGGCCACAGAGGACCATCCTGGCGCGGAAGTTCAGGCGGGCCATCACGGCCTCCATGATCTCGCCGCCGACGTTCTCGAAGTTGACGTCGATCCCGTCAGGGGTTGCCGCCTTGAGCTGGTCGCGCCAGTCGTCCGCCTTGTAATCCACGGCGGCATCAAAGCCGAGCTCATCGACCAGCCATGCGCATTTCTCCGGACCGCCGGCGATTCCGACCACCCGGGCACCCTTGTTCTTGGCGAGCTGTCCCGCAACGGAGCCGACCGCTCCCGCAGCGGCGGACACGACCACCGTCTCGCCCTCTTTGGGCTCACCGATTTCAAGCATCCCGAAGTAAGCCGTGCAGCCTGTCATTCCAAGCGTTCCAAGCAACTGGGCTGGCTCGGCCTGAATCTCCGGTGGTACGACCATCAGCGGCAT
>CAIZLN010000017.1 GCA_903933815.1 uncultured Solirubrobacterales bacterium | reverse complement strand
TCGGCGAAGCCGTCGCCGTTGAGGTTGCCGATCGCTACTGAGATCGGAGCTGAGCCGACCGCGAAGGTGGTGGCGGCTTCGAAGGAGCCGGCGCCGTTCCCGAGCAGGACCGAGACGCTGTTGGTGTCAATGTTGGCGACCGCCAGGTCAGCGAAGCCGTCGCCGTTGAGGTTGCCGATCGCTACTGACCGGGGCGATGAGCCGACCGCGAAGTCAGTGGAGGCTCCGAAGGAGCCGGCGCCGTTCCCGAGCAGGATCGAGACGGTGCCGGAGACATCGTTGGCGACCACCAGGTCGGCGAAGCCGTCGCCGTTGAGGTTGCCGATCGCTACCTGCTGGGGCCTTAAGCCGACCTCGAATTGCGTGGCCGGGGCGAAAGAGACTGCTTTGGCCGGGGCAGCAAAGACGAGCAGGGCCAGGCAGAAAAGAACCGGAGGCGCCAGGTAGCGAAGCAATGCTCTTGGCTGAAAACCGCTCAGGTGCGAGATCGTAGTCATGGTGTTTTTCCCTCTTTTTTCTCTGGTTGCGCCACCTCGCTGCATCAAGGCAAACGACCTGACCGGCGGTCAGTAATTGTCACGCATCCGGGCGGACCCCCTCGGAACCTGACTAACGCAAAGAGTGTGACAGGCGGGGCCTCCTGGGGTAAGGATCCACCTCCGGGCCGAAGAGATACCTCGCCAGAAGCGGGGCTGGGAGCGCCATCTCGTCTGAACGAGCGGCTGTCTAAGCCAGTCCCGGGCTTGATCTGGGGTACCAGAGGGAATGCCCCTCCACCTGAATCAGGTGAGGCCTCAACCAAGTTTGCGCAACTTCGACCATCGGGGATCCACATTCTGACCGTGATCATGGGCCTCCGGTTCGGCTCCGTTGAGGCTTTCACCACAGTAGGCACACAGACCCAGACAGTCCGGCCGGCAGACGATCTGGTTCGGGAGCGAGAGAATCAAGGCATCGTGTGACCAGGCAGCAAGATTGAGAATCCCTTCCTCCACATAGGGGCTCTCCAGTTCGGCGGCGCTGCTTTCGTCCTCCTCCTCCTCTTCGGCTGCCGTACGGGCTGGCATCGGCTCGGGTGGTTGATCCACCTCGCGGGCATCGACATTGACCCGAACGGTCGCCGGCTCAAGGCAGCGATAGCAGGGACCGGCAAGTACCACCTCGAAAAGCAGTCGCAGGGCGAAGCCAGTGCTGGTTCTCGAAACATCCAGACGGAAATCGCAAGCAGCCGGTTGAGGGCTGTATGCCTGACCGCCCAGGCGCACTTCGTCCGGTTCGATCACTCCCTGAAGCTGCTTCGCGTCTCCGTGGGCTAGGCCGAGAGAGTCAAGATCCACTGTTTCCATCAGCACGGTTACCTCTCCAGACTGGCATGGGTCTACGATGTCAAACGCACCACCAGCGTACCGAGATGATCACACCGGAATCGACACCAGATGAATCTGCCTACCTGGCTGCGATGCGGTCCCAGGTGCCTCACTACGAGCTTCTTCAGGCGGCGGCGATCGAGGCGATCCCGTTCGAGCCCGAAACTGTTCTGGAGTTGGGAATCGGTACAGGACAGACCAGTGCCCGCCTGCTTCAACGATTTCCCCGGGCCCGGATCACCGGGCTTGATCGCGATCCGACGATGGTATTCAGGGCCCGTGAGCAGATCAGCGACGTCAAGCTGGCCCGGATCGAGGATCCCCTCCCCGACGGGCCCTGGGACCTGATCATCTCGGTCCTGTCGGTTCACCGACTCACCGACGAACAGAAACGCACCCTCTTTCGCAGGGTCAGAGAGCAATCCAGATCTCTGGTGCTCGGCGACTTCGTGTCCCTGCCTTCCGGGGAAGGCGACAGTGAGGTGCCGGGCACGGCGTATCCCGACACAGCCGATGAACTGGCTCAGTGGTCAGGTGGCGAGGTCAAGTGGGCCCTCGACGACCTCGTGGTCGTCGCCGCCGACTATCGCTGACGGTCAGTCTTCGAGTTCGTCAAGCGATTCCTGATCGCGTCCGGCGAGCCGGTCACGACCACGCTGAACCGCAGCGGTGAACTTCTGGAGGTTGACCTCAAGCGTGTTCAGGATCTCATCAGCGTAATCCTCAGCACCGAGGCGGATCTCACGCTCACGCGAGCGTGCATCTTCGACGATTTCGTCAGCAGCCCGCTCAGCCTGCTTGGTCACCTCTTCGTCAGAGACGAGCCTGGCCTGCTGCTCACGGGCCTCACGAACGACCCTTTCGGCCTCGCGCTTGGCCTCTTCGAGCATTTCCTGGCGCTCCTTGACGATCCAGCGCGCCTGCTTGATCTCTTCAGGGATCGTGGCCCGCATCTGGTCGAGCAGGTCGTAGATCTCTTCGCGATCCACGCGCACCTGATCTGTAAGAGGGACAGGCCTCGCGTTGTGCACGAGGTCGTCGAGCTTGTCTATGAGTACGAGTACATCCATTGCTCAGAGAACCCTATTTGTCTGGCCGAGGTCGTGCCTGAAAGTAACCATTTGCTGCATCATTCTGCACGGAATCGCCCACTCCTTGTTGGTCAGGAATCCGTTCATCAGCGGCCGAGTCTATCCGCAAGCGCGGCGGCTACCGGCTCCGGAACAAGGTCGGAAATATCGGCATTGAAGATTGACATCTCTTTCACACCGGTCGAAGAAAGAAAGCTGAAGTTGGAGCGGGCGAAGACATAGATGCTTTCAATCTCTGGGTCAAGCTTGTGATTGAGCTGGGCCATCTCGAACTCATACTCGAAATCGGAGATTGCCCGCAGGCCTTTGATCACCACAGTCGCATCGACCTCCCGGGCGAACTGGACCAGTAGATCCGAAAAGATTCGGACCTCCACATTGTCGAGGTCGACGGTAGCGTCTTCGATGAATGCCTTGCGCTCTTCGGCTGTGAAGAGAGTCGCGTTCTTTCGCATCGGCTTGTTGACTACCCCGACGACTACCCGGTCGAACATGTTGGAAGCGCGGCCGATGATGTCGAGGTGGCCGTTTGTTACCGGGTCATAACTGCCGGGGCAGATCGCGGTGCGAGGTGGTTTGTGGTTCATGTGCTTTCCGGGGACGAGGGGTGGACGTGAAATGTAACCAGTGAGCGGCCGTACCTGCGCTCACGGACAACTTCAAGAGACGGGAGTTCCAGAGGCCGACCCGCCTCGCTCTCGACAACGACCTTTGCTCCGGGTGCCATGATCGAAGCGATGACAGGGTCAAGAGCTGCGGCCACGACATCGGCCTGCCGGTAGGGAGGATCGAGCAGGATGAGGTCGAAGCTCTGCCCGCCGGCACCGTCTGCGACCCACGCAGCGGAGTCACCACGGACGAGTTCGACCCTGCCGGTCAGACCCAGGTTGTGGACATTCCCCATGGCCGGGCGTGTGTCCTGATCAACGAAGACCGCTCGCGTGGCTCCGCGAGAGATCGCCTCGATCCCCAGGGCACCTGTGCCGCAGTAGAGATCAGCGACGGTAGATCCCGTGACATCACCCAGGGCGGAAAAAAGTGCCTCCCTCACCCGTTCGGGCGTCGGCCTGACCTTCCAGCCTCTGGGAGCCAGCAGCTGCCTGCCACCGAACTCGCCGGCGATCACCCTCCCCGGATTGCTCCGGTCCGGTCGAACCGGTCACGGGCTAGTTCGGACATCGGGCCGAAGCCAGGCCAGCCCAGACCGTTGTGCTCTGCGACCAGCCGGTCGAGATCCTCGCGGGCGGCTTCGAGCAGCTCGGCATCGCGAGGGAGCCGGGCGACTCTGAAGCGCGGCAGTCCATGCTGGCGGGTGCCTGTCGCCTCTCCTTCTCCCCGAATCTCAAGATCGATCTCGGCCAGGCGGAAACCATCGGTTTCAGCTGCGACTGCGGCGAGGCGACGCCTGGCAACGGGACTTCCGGAGGAGGTCATCAACAAACAGCATCCTCCATGTTGGCCGCGCCCGACCCTTCCCCGGAGCTGGTGAAGCTGAGACAGGCCGAACCGCTCCGCACCCTCGATCACGATCACGGTTGCGTTGGGCACGTCTATCCCTACCTCAACGACGGTGGTGGCGACCAGCACATCGGTCCTCCCTTCCTCAAATGCTTTCATGGCGATCTCCTTGCGGTCCGCGGCCATCCTGCCGTGAACGAGGCCTACCTCGCAGCCGGCCAGATCCTCCTCACGCAGACGCTCGGCCTCAGCCTCGGCAGCCCGGGCCTTGATCGAGTCGGACTCCTCGACCAACGGGCAGATTACGAACGCCTGGCGACCGCTGGCGACCTCCCGTCTCACCCTCTCGAATATGCGGTCCCGATCACCCTCTCCCACAACCTCGGTCGTGACCGGCTTTCTGCCGGATGGCAGCTCCCTTATCGACGTGACGTCCAGGTCGCCATACGACGTCAGGGAGAGCGTCCTTGGTATCGGTGTGGCTGAAAGATGAAGCAGGTGGGCGCTCTCGCCTTCCGGGGCCTTTGAGTCGAGGCGGGCCCGCTGCCTCACCCCGAACCGATGCTCTTCGTCGACCACGCAGACCGACAGCGAGCCGAACCGGACCGGGTCTTCCAGCAACGCCTGAGTACCGATCAGGATCGAAGGCTCACCCTTCCGGATCGAAGCGAGAATCTGCCGGCGCTGGACAACCGTGCTGGAGCCTGTCAGGACACCGAGTTTGACTCCGGTCCCCCGCAGCAGTCGTGCGATCGTCGAGGCGTGCTGCTCTACCAGCACCTCGGTCGGAGCCATGAGTGCGGCCTGCCTGCCCGACTCGACCGCCCTCAGCATCGCCCACAATGCGACTACTGTCTTGCCCGATCCGACCTCGCCCATGAGCAGCCTTCTCATGGGATGGGGTCGGACCAGATCCGCGTTGATGGCGGCCCGAGCCTGTTCCTGTTCGCCGGTGAGCATGAATGGGAGTCCGGCAAGCCAGGAATCCGAGACCGTGGGGGCTGCCACGAGAGGAACAGCCTGAAGATCACGGGCGTTGTCACCCTCCCGAAGCCCGGCAAGGACGACCTGGTGAAGGAACAGTTCCTGGTAGGCAAGTCGGCGACGGGCGGCACCAGGGCCTCCTTCGCTCGACGGAAAATGAGCCTCGCGGATCGATGCTGCGGCTCCTGGGAGCGAGCGCCTGTGCAAAAGCACGGATGGCAGAGGGTCGGCCATGTCTCCCGCTAGCTCGCAGGCCTGCCAGGACCATCGGCGCCACCTTGCCGGGCCGATTTCACCGCCGGACGAATGGCGGGCGCGCGGCATCTCACCTTCAAGGCCGGGTGGCCCGCCCGACGAGCTGTCGGCTGCCTGATGCTCGGCAACGATGAATCCCTTCTTCTCGAGGCGACCCTCAAGGATCAGGTCCCGACCCGGCTGAAGCTGTTCGAGGACCCAGTGACGGTTGAACCAGACAGCCTTGACCTGGCCGGAGTCGTCACCGACCACGGCCTCAACCACGCTCAGGCCGCGGCGCCGGACACGGACCCTTCGGGCTGAGATAACGCTGACAGCAACCGAAGAGCGCTCGCCCACCACAAGCTCGCTGACAGGACTGCGATCGGGTGATTCTCCATAGGCCCCGGGAACCCGCCAGAGCAGGTCAAGTACGGTCGAAACGCCCGCCTCCCCAGCAGCCTGCTCGAGCCTGGGACCGATGCCCCGGAGATCCGAGAGCGGGCGCTCAAAGAGACCGTGAGTCGGCCAGCGGACCGGCGCCTTGAGCAGGTCGGCAAAGCCAGGCGGCTCGCCACCGGCAAAAGGCGGCGGCGCTACTGGCCGGCCAGCAGCCACCACCAACTCGGCTGCCCACCTTCATGGGCTTCGAGCTCAACTCCGTCAGGCACGTGATCGCCCAGTTCGTCGAGCGGGATCGGGGCGCCTTCGCCGGCGATCACGGTAATTATCTCTGCATCGGCGGCAATCTTCTCGATCGTTGTCGCGAGGGTCGAGCCCGCGCCACCCCAGGCGACTATCTCGTCACCGACGAAGCCGACCGCGTCACCCCTCCGGAATCGCCCGGCACCGTCATCTCTCGCAGCCGGTGCGATCCCTCCGGTGGTGGTCTCGGCTACGGCTGCCGTCAACCTCGCCTGGTTCTCATCGATATCGAGTTCCGGATCGAACTCGATCAGCGCAAGCAACCCTGCCTGCTGGGTCCTGGTCGGGATGACCATTGCCTTTTTCTCGGACAGCTCACAGGCCCGCTCCGCCGCCATGATCACATTGGAGGAACTCGGCAGGACTATCACCGCTGGCGTAGGCACTTCCCGAATGCCTGCCAGGAGCTCGGATGTCGAAGGGTTGAGGGTCTCGCCACCGTCGACGACATGGACGTCGAGACTGGAAAAGAGCGAGCGCATCCCCTCCCCACAGGAGACGACCACGACCCCGGTGCGATGACCGGCCATCCGGGCCTGCCGCTCGGCCACCTGCCTGCGCATGTCGGCAACGTCGAGGTTGGTCACCTGACCCGCAGAGCTGAAGATCTCCATGGCTGATTCGGGGTCGTCTGTGTGAACGTGGACCTTGAGTGTCGCTTCGTCACCGACCACGAGAACTGAATCCCCGATCTCCTCGAGACTGCCGACGAAGTCGCGGCTGATCAGGCCCGAACCGGAGACGATGAAGTTTGTGCAGTACTGATATCTGCTGTCTTCGTGATGGGGCTGGCTGAGGCGGGGCGGAGCGTGGTGGTCGATCTCCGGCAGTGCGGAGTCCTCCCCACGCAGTGCAGCGAGCACGCCAGCCAGGATCAGGACGAGTCCGTAGCCGCCAGCGTCAACCACTCCGGCCTCAGCGAGTACATCGAGCTGCTCGGTAGTCCGCTCAACAGCCTTCTGGCCATCGGCGATCGCCTGCTCGAGCACATCAGCCAGGAGCCGGTCCTGCTCCTCCGGCGTGGCATCAGGACTGAGTCGCTGGCGGCCGGCCTCCGTGTGGGCGAGCTGCCGGGAGATCGAGTGGGCCATTTCCCTGAAGACGGTCAGCATTGTCCCTTCTGCCGGCTCCGTGACGGAAGCGTAGGCGGCATCCGCCGCCCGACCGAAGGCTGAGGCAACAAGGACAGGGTCGACCAGCTCACCAGGCCGGGACGCCAGCTCTTCGGCAGCCCCGCGGACGATCTGACTGAGGATGACCCCGGAGTTGCCCCGCGCGCCCATGAGTGCCGCACGGGCAAGAGCCGACACGAGCTGGGTGCGCCCGATCTCATCGAGCGAACGACCGTCATCAAGGCGGTCGAGTTCTTCCATCACCGCCCGCATCGTCTGAGCCATGTTCTCCCCGGTGTCGCCGTCGGCGACCGGGTAGACGTTCAGGTCGTTGACCTCCTGCCGGCGGGCCTCGAGGGATCCGTAGGCAGACGCAACTACCCGTCTGAACCGTTCGATGCTTGGGTCAGCCACAGTCGGCGAGCCTACAGGGATACCCGGACAAACCCGCCCGAAACGGAACGGACAGAGTCAGGCGGCCTTGGTGACCTTGTCTGCCTTGAGGCAGCGGGTACAGACATTCACCCGCTTGCGCGAGCCATCCTCCACGATGCGAACCTTCTGAAGGTTCGCGTTGAACCGTCGCCTGGTAGCGATCATTGAGTGGCTCCGGGAGTTGCCAAAGGACGGGCCTTTACCGCAGGTGTGACATACGCGTGCCATTGAGTTGAGCACTCTAACCGAAAGCCCGTCCGGCTGACGCCGGGCGCAGCTCAGCCGGCCAGGGAAGTACGTATCTCGTTCATCCGCAGGACGGCGCGGGCGGCACCAGCGCCCTGATCGCGCTTTCCACCACCGGTCCGGGCCAGAGCCTGATCCATGTTGTCAACGGTCAGCACACCAAAGCCGCAAGGCACGCCTGTGGCCAGCTGAACGTTCTGGATTCCGCGGGCGGCTTCTCCACAAACAAAGTCGTAATGGTCTGTCTCGCCCCGGATTACCGCACCGAGACAGGCGACCCCGTCGAACTTGCCGGAGGTAGCGCAGAAATGTGCGGCAAGCGGCAGCTCGAAGGCTCCGGGCACCTCAAAGACCTCGATGTTTCCCTCCCCCACGCCGGCCCGGCCGAACTCGGCACGGGCACCGGCGACAAGACGCTCGGCCAGGTCCTCATAGAAGCTGCCGATGCAGATGGCGTAGCGCTGGTCAGGCATCAGTGGCGGATCCCCGCGAATCAGCCGGGCTTTCGGCTTCGCGACGACCAGGCCTCTGATCGTCATCGAGCTTCTCCCGGTCGCTGACTTCCTCGCCGTGGATCATCTCCTCGTCGAGGGCCAGTCCCTGATGGTGGAGGATGTGACCCATTCTGTCCCGCTTGGTCTGCAGGTAAGCCTCGTTGTGGAGATTCGGCGGGGCCTCTATCCGAATCTGCTCGGTCACCCGCAAACCGTGCCCCTCCAGCCCGATTATCTTTTTCGGGTTGTTGGTCAGGATGCGTATGTCGCGCAACCCGAGGTCCCTGAGGATCTGAGCACCGATGCCGTAATCCCTGAGGTCGGCGGGCAGGCCGAGCTTGAGGTTGGCATCCACCGTGTCGAGTCCCTCTTCCTGGAGCTTGTAGGCGCGAAGCTTGTTCAGCAGGCCTATTCCACGACCCTCCTGCGAGAGGTAGAGCAGAACTCCCTGGCCCTCTTCCTCAATCATCCCGAGGGCGGCAGCCAGCTGCTCACCGCAGTCACAGCGCATGCTGTGGAAGACATCGCCGGTCAGGCATTCGCTGTGGACCCGGACCAGCACGGGCTCACCGGTGTCCACTTCTCCCTTGACCATCGCGACATGGTGCTTGTCGTCTACGAGTGAGCGGTAACCGACGGCCCGGAAGTCACCGAATGAGGTGGGCAGTGCCGTGGAGACCACGCGTTCGACCAGCTTTTCATTCTCACGCCGGTAGGCAATCAGGTCGGCGATTGTGACCATCTTCAGGTCATGCCGCGCGGCGTACCCGGTCAGGTCGTCGATCCGCGCCATGGTCCCGTCTTCATTCATTACCTCGCAGATGACTCCCGAGGGGTTGAGTCCGGCGAGGCGTGCCAGGTCCACGCTGGCCTCGGTGTGGCCGGTGCGCTCGAGTACGCCGCCCTCCTTGGCCTTCAGCGGGAAGACGTGGCCGGGCACGACGATGTCCCGCGGGGTCGAGTCGGGGTCGATCGCCACCTGAATCGTCTGTGAACGGTCGGCGGCAGAGATTCCAGTGGTCACCCCTTCGGCGGCTTCGATGGAAACGGTGAAAGCCGTCTCCAGAGGTGCCTCGTTCTTGGCCGTCATCAAACTCAGGCCGAGCTGGTCACAGCGCTGCGGGGTGAGGGCCAGACAGATCAGTCCTCGACCCTCCTTGGCCATGAAGTTGATCGCCTCCGGCGTCACGAACTGCGCGGCCATCACCAGATCGCCCTCGTTCTCGCGGTCCTCGTCGTCGGCAACTACGACCATGCGGCCGCGCCTGATGTCCTCGAGGGCCTCCTCGATAGTGGCAAACGGGCTGTCTGCCTCAGTCACGTTGCCTGACGGTAGCCGCTCACTGCTGGACATCTGTTCACTCACCGTTCTGTTTGAGGGGGCCGGGCTGAAACGCTGCCTCTGAACCATATGGTGACACCATTCTCTCGACGTATCGTGCGATTACGTCACACTCGACGTTCACCGCCCTGCCGGGCTTCAGTGAGCCGAGGCTGGTGCGCTCACGAGTCTCGGGAATCAGCGACACCTCGATCCAGTCGTCTTTCGAATCAGCCACGGTCAGACTCACCCCTTCGAGGGTGATCGATCCCTGAGGGATCACGTAGCGCAGAAGTTCCTTGCTCAGCTTGATCCTGAGCCGCAGCGAAAAGCCGTCCGGCTCGGCCGAGACCACTACGCCCACACCGTCAACATGCCCCTGAACGATGTGGCCGCCGAGCCGGTCCCCCGCACGCAGTGCCAACTCGAGGTTGAGCGGATCGCCGGTTTCAAGTGCGCCCAGCGAGGTCATTTCCAAAGTCTGGTTCATCGCGTCGGCCGTGAAACCGGCCGGCTCGACCGTTGTAGCGGTCAGGCAGGTGCCGTTCACGGCAATCGAGTCGCCGGTTTCGATTTCACCCGACAGCGATGTCTCTACCCTGAGCCGGGCACCCTCGGGCCCCTGGGAGATCTCAGCCAGACGACCAAGGTCGCCTATCAGTCCGGAGAACAAGGCTCACCACACTTTCAGTCGGGCGCTCATGTGTACATCCTGACCGACTCGGCCCACCTGCATGTTCCGGACGGCAATGGCATCGGCCATCTTCAACGGTCCGTCCCCGGTGACAGCAGACAGTCCACCGCCAAGCAGGATCGGCGCGACGAACGCCTCGAACCGGTCAACCTCCCCGGAGTCAAGGGCGATGCCAGCCAGGGTCGGTCCTCCTTCCAGCAGGATCGATCCGATCCCCCGCTCGCCGATCAGGTCCATGGCTTCAAGAAAACGCTCCCGGCGGCTGCCTGACCCGGTTGCCAGCACCTCGGCGCCTGCCTGTTCCAGTTCGGCAAGACGTTTGCGGTCGGCTCCAGGCCCGGTGACCAGCAGCACCGGGGCAGAGTCGATGTCTTCGAACAGCGCCGCCCCGGGAGTGACGACGGGGCCGGAATCGAACACCACCCGGACCGGCTGCCTGACCGGTTCGGGCCCGGCTTCAGGATCGTCCCCGGCTGGCTCGAGCCGGGCGGTCAGCCGCGGATCGTCAGCCGTGAAGGTTCCTGCACCGACCGCAACGGCGTCGAGATCCGCACGCCAGCGGTGAACCATGCTGCGACTCTCCGGGCCGGATATCCAGCGTGAGTCGCCGCTGCTGGTGGCGACCTTGCCGTCGAGGCTCATCGCGAGCTTCAGGATGAGCAGCGGACGGCCGGTGGCCGCCATCTTGAGAAAATCCTGGATCAATCCGCGGGCATCTGCCGCGACGCCAGGTTCGGCACGGCGGACCGCGATGCCGGCCTGGCGCAGCCGCTCCGGCCCGACACCTGCAGTCTTTTGAGTCGGGTCTTCGCAGGCATAGACCACTTCGGCGACGCCAGCCTCGATCAATGCGTCAGCGCAGGGAGGCTGCCTGCCGGTATGGCCGCAAGGCTCGAGGGTGACGAAGATGGTCGAGCCTTCGACGCTCTCTCCGCGACCCTTCGCGTCGTTGATGGCTTCCCGTTCGGCGTGAAGCCCGCCGTATGCGCGATGCCAGCCCTCACCGATCACCACGCCGTCCTTGACCAGCACCGCACCGACCATCGGGTTGGGGCTGACCAGCCCGTGACCGTGAACCGCCAGCTCGGCGGCTCTGTCCCAGAAACGGGCCTCGGCAGATGGTCGATCGGAACTCATGTGACAATCTTGACTGACTCATGAAGGTAATGATCCAGATCCCCTGCCTGAACGAGGAGGAAAACCTCCCCGTGACGCTCGCCGACCTGCCCACCTCGATCGAAGGCGTGGACGAGATCGAGACGCTGATCATCGACGACGGCTCGACCGATCGGACCGTCGAGGTGGCGCAGGAATGCGGGGTCGACCACATTGTCAAGCTGCCCCGCAACAAGGGGCTGGCTACCGGATTCCAGGCGGGCCTCGATGCCTGCCTCAAGCTTGGCGCCGACATCATCGTAAATACCGATGCCGACAACCAGTACTACGGCGGCGATATCACCAAGCTGGTTCGCCCGATACTGGAGAACCGGGCGGAGATGGTCGTGGGCGACCGGGACGTCTCTGAGATCGACCACTTTTCTCCTTCGAAGAAATCGCTCCAGAAGATCGGCAGCTGGGTCGTAAGGCGGCTGTCTGACACTGAAATCACTGATGCCACCTCGGGCTTCCGCGCCTACAGTCGCGAGGCAGCCCTTCAACTGATGGTTGTGGACAACTTCACTTACACGCTGGAGAGCCTCATTCAGGCAGGCAAGACCCGGGTGGCCCTCAGCGAGGTGGAGATCCGGACGAACCCGAAAACACGGGAGTCGAGACTGTTCGGATCGACCTCAACCTACGTTCGCAGAAACGGACTGGCAATCCTGCGCATCTATGCGCGCTACGAACCGCTCAAGGTCTTCTTCACCTTCGGGGTCATCGCGTTCGTGCTTGCGATCGCCTCCTGGATGCCTTTCCTTGCCGACTGGATATTCAACGGGGACCGCGACGGCAACATCCAGTCCCTGCTGCTTGGCGCAGTCCTGTTCATCGTCTCGATGCAGCTTTTCGCGCTCGGGATAATCGGCGACCTCCTGGCCGGTCAGCGCGTGATGACTCAGCGGGTCTTCGAGCGGGTACGACGGGTGGAACTGGAACTCGAGGTTGAGCCCACGCATCTGGTTGATCCGCCCGCCAACCGAACCACGGTCTGAGCCGGCTTGGCGGACGGGCCCCAGACCTCCTCAGAGGCTGAGATAAATGGTGGGAGGGAAAGCCGGTTCCGGCGCGCCGCCGGTTTTCTGACGATCGGTGTCGGACTGACCGGCCTGATCACCTACGTCTACTTCTTCATCGCTGCCCACAACCTTGACAGGGACGCATACGGCGAGATCACGGTGCTCTGGTCGGCCGTGTTCATTACCGTCTCCACCCTCTATCGGCCGGTTGACCAGCTTCTCTCCCGGCATATCTCCGAGCACGTCGAGCGTGGCGATCCTGACACCGGGCCGGTAAGGGTTGCCGCCCGGATTCAGCTCTTTCTCAGCCTCGGCTTTGCCCTCATTACCCTGATCCTCAAGGGCCCGATCGAAAACGGCCTGCTCGACGGTAACTCCGCCCTCTACTGGATCTTTTTCTCGGCTGTCCTTTTCTACGCGGCCAGCTACTACGCACGCGGCTACTTCGCCGGCCATCAGCAGTTCGGGCTCTTTACGGCGCTGATTCTCTCTGAGTCCGTCTTCCGGACACTTTTTGCCGTACTGGTAGCGATCGGCATTCTCTCCGGTCAGACAATGGTTGCGATGGGCATTGTCGCCGCACCGCTGCTCAGCCTGATGGTGGTTCCCTACGCGATCGCACGACGGACCCGGCGCGAAGAGGCCGAGCGTGGGAAAGCCGGAGGCGAAGAAATCGACATGGGTGCCGAGCGGGCCGAGTTCTCGATGTCGACCGGGGCCGGATTCGTCGGTTCCGTCTTCCTGATCATGTTCAGCGAGCAGGTCTTCCTGAACGCAGGCCCTTTGCTCGTGAACGCGATCAGTGGCGCGGCTGCGGCTGGATACATCTTCAATGTGCTGATGATCGCCCGAGCCCCGTTGCAGCTTTTTCAGGCTGTTTCAACCAGCATCCTGCCTCACCTGACCTCGCTCCACCACAGCAGCGAACCCGGCTCGGAAGAAGAGTTCCGCTCCTCAATCAGGTCTGTCCTCATGGGCATCCTGGCCTTCACCGGCCTGACCGCGATCGTTGTGCTCGTAGCCGGACCGCAGCTGATGCAGCTCGCCTTTTCCGACAAGTTCAGCTACGCGAGACCCGACCTGCTGCTTGTCACCGCCGGGATGGGGTTCTACCTGGCGGCTGTGACTTTCAACCAGGCAGCGCTGGCTCAGGGTCAGGCCCGGCGAGCCTCGATCAGGTGGATTGCATGCGCGGTCTTTTTCATTGTCTGGACCGTGCTGCCGATGATCCAGAACGTCAACCACCGGGTTGAGATCGGTTTCACGCTGACCGCGCTGATTCTCATGAGCAGCCTCTACTACATCTACCAGCGACCCTCCGGGCCCGAAGAAGGGCTGCCCCTCGAGGGCACCCCTGACGAAATAAGTGCACGTC
Source organism: uncultured Solirubrobacterales bacterium (assembly GCA_903933815.1). Lineage (GTDB taxonomy): Bacteria > Actinomycetota > Thermoleophilia > Solirubrobacterales > 70-9 > 67-14. The sequence goes on along the minus strand of CAIZLN010000017.1, from coordinate 39,461 downwards.
TGGCAGGACTCGAAGAGGTAGCTCCCTGATCTGCTGTGTGCTGTGACCGTCAGCCGGCTCTGGCTGCCTGAAGAATCTCGGAGTAGGCAGCGGCCGGATCCGGAGAGCCGAAGATCGCCGAACCGGCAACCAGCAGGCTGGCTCCAGCTGATGTCATGCGACCGGCTGTCCCGGTGCCGATCCCTCCATCGACCTCAATCAGAGCACCATCTGCCAGCGGCTTCAGGCGGGACACCTTGCCTGGCGATTCCTCGATGAACGCCTGGCCACCCCAGCCCGGGTTCACGGTCATCGCAAGAATCAGGTCAGCCGAGCCCCGAAGCTCGGAAATGGCTTCGACCGGCGTGCCCGGATTGAGCGCAACCCCGGCCAGACAGCCCAACTCCCGGATGGCGCCCAGCGCTCGGTGGACGTGAGGTGTGGCCTCAGCGTGAAAGGTGATGCTGTCTGCCCCGGCCTTCGCGAACTCTTCGAACTGGCGGTCCGGCTGCTCGATCATCAGGTGGACGTCGAGCACTCCGCCGGCGTCATGGACCTGATCTGCGATGCCCGCCGCAACGAGCGGCCCGATCGTGATCGGCGGAACGAACTGCCCGTCCATCACGTCGAAGTGGATCACCTTCGCGCCGGCCTCCATGACCTCGGCGATGGCCGATCCCAGGCGGGCGAAGTCCGCAGAGAGGATGGATGGGGCGATGTGTACCCCCTGGAACTTTTCGAGTCTGTCTTCTCGGTTCATATCGGTCTCAGCATCGAGGCGCTACAGGTCTGGCAGCTCATGTCTTCCGTGGTGCTCATTCTGGCGATCGTCTGGTGAACGCCACATTCCGGACACTGCGAAACGAGTTCATACCGACTGAGGCAGTAGACGCAGCGAAATCTACCCGGTAGCTGGGTGGGCCGGAGCCACGGCTCGCCACAGCCCGGACAGGCGAGGCCCGTCAAGGCACCGGTGGACGGTCGGTCTGGTTGATCTGACACGGAAGGATTATCAACGCTGCCCCGGCCGTAGGCGTCCCTTGGACACCGGCCGGGTGTGACTTCCCGTCAAGAGGCGGGGACCTTTATGGCTTCAGAAGTCTCGAAATGAAGAACCCGGTCGTGTGATCCCGATCCGGCATCAGCTGCAGGCAGCGCGGGTCAATGCTGTCGGCGAAGCCCGGTGCCAACGTACCTAGGTCGTCGACCACCAGGCCCTTGCGCAGGGCAAGAGCCGCTACCTGATCAGCGTTCTCGCGCCGGGAGATCGTGCAGGTTGAGTAGACGAGCACTCCTCCGGAGCGGATCGAGTCGGCAGCATGGTCAAGCAGGTCAGCCTGGAGCGGCAGCAACCGCTCGATCACTGCCGGGCTCTTTCGCCATCGTGCGTCCGGCCGGGACGCGAGGGCGCCGAGATCCGAACAAGGTGCGTCTACAAGCGCTCGGTCAAATGTCGAGAGGACCTCTCCCCGGCGCCCGTCAGTCTCAGCGACCATCACGTGGTGGTAGCCCAGCCGCTGGACTTGCAGGGCAACCTGCTCGGCCCTTTCGGCATCGATCTCGACGGCGACCATGTTTCCCTGGCGACCCACTCTGGAGGCGATCTGACCGGTCTTGATACCGGGACCCGAGCAGAGGTCCAGAACCCGCTCATCGAGCTGCGGGTCGAGCACCTCGACCACTGCGGCCGATCCCCTGGACTGCATCACCACCAGCCCTTCGGCGGCTGCCTGTTCGGCTGCGGCCAGGTTGCCGCGGGCGACGACCAGCTCCGGGGCGGCCATTGGCCACTCACCTTCGGCGGGCGACAGCTCGAGGTCCGCTGCGGCCAGCCGTTCGATCATCTCTTCACGACCGGTACGGTCCGGATTGACCCGGAACGCCCGTTCAGCCGGCTGGTTGGCGGACGCGAGCAGGGTCCGGGCCCGCTCTGCGCCGAGCTCTTCCCACCACATGTTCGCCAGCCACAGCGGTGCCGAGTGGGCGAAAGCGGCGGCTTTGGGGCTGGAGTCATCCTTCAGCCGGGCAGAGAGCGAATCCTTCTCCCTCAGGGCGCGCCGCAGCATTGCGTTGACAAACCCGGCGGCATGACCGGCGCCGGCCGCACGGGTCAGGCTGACCGCCTGGTCGACGATGGCGTGATCGGCGCCGTCCCGGGTAAAGAGCAGCTCGAAAAGGCCGAGCCGAAGTGCGGCCATCGCCTCCGGCACAGGCCTCTGGCCGGGCTTCTTCGAGTACCCACCGACGATCGCGTCGCTCGTGCCCCGTCGCTGCACCGCGCCGTAGGCCAGCATCTGTGCCTTGGCACGAATCCGGCCCTCGATGCCACGCGAAGTCGCCTCCTCCCGGAAGGCGAGTTCGGTGTACTGGTCCTGCTCGAAGGTCCGGCGCAGTACCGCGAAGGCGGCCTCCCGCTCCGGCGTCACCTCACTCAAACGGAAGCCGCCGGGACGCCCCGGCCCCGCACGTATGAGGCGACATCCATCGGCTTGCCACCTGCTGGCTGGACGGTGAGCAACTCGAGGGCGCCATCTGAACAGCCAAAGAAGAGCCTGTCCTCCCGCTCGGTGAAGCTGCCTGCCTCCAGGTCCGCGAGAAGGCCCTCGCCGGCCGGGGTGGCCCGGCGCACGCCGAGCCGCTCGCCACCTCCGAGCTCAATGTAAGCACCGATGTGAGGGGTGAGGGCGCGGATCAGGTCATTGACCGGGCAGACCGCCATCGCCGGATCAATCCGTCGCTCCGAGGACTCGACCTTCTCGGCATAAGTGAGGCCTTCTTCGATCTGCTCGGTCCACTCGATCGTGCCGTCGACCGCGAGCTCCAGGGCCTCCACGAGCATTTCGCCGCCGAGATCGGCCAGGCGCCCGGAGACCTGTTCGAAGTCCTCTTCGATCCCGATTGGAACCTCACGCCTGAGAGCGACCGGCCCGGAGTCAAGCCCCGCCACCAGCCTCATGACACAGACCCCGGTTTCCTGGTCGCCGGCCATGATCGCACGCTCAATCGGTGCCGCACCGCGCCATCGCGGCAGAAGCGACGGGTGCACGTTGAGCATCGGGATCTCGCTGAGCAGCGGCTCCTTGATGATCTGGCCGAAAGCACAGATCGAGGCCCACTCCCCGCCCACAGCCAGAATCTTCTCACGGTCTCCTTCGGCGTTGACGTCAGCGCTTTTCAGCACCTCGATTCCGAGTTCTTCGGCGGCGTTGGCCACCGGGGAGGCCTGGAGACGGCGGCCGCGGCCGCGCTTTCGGTCCGGCAGCGTGACCACCAGTTCAGGGCAGTGTTCGGAGGCCGCCAGCCGGCCAAGGACCGTTGCGGCGAAGTCCGAAGTTCCCAGGAAGACGCCCTGGCTCACGGTCATTCGTCTTCCGGGGGTGAATAACTCTCGCCGCGCCGGAGCGCCTTCAGCGCACCGCGACGCTGAGAGCGCGTGGTGCGGTCGAGGATCAGCACGCCGTTCAGGTGGTCGATCTCGTGCTGGAGCACTCGGGCTTCATGTCCGGATGCCTCAATCAGGACCTGGGCACCGGCCCGGTCTTTGCCCCGGACTCGGGCGTAGATCGGACGCTCGACCTCAACAACCACCCGCGGGATGCTGAGGCAGCCTTCGGTCATCGGCTCGGTCTCGTCCGAGAGCCAGTCGATCTCCGGGTTGATCAGGGCCTGCGGCTCTACGTCCGCGTTCGTCTGGAAAACAAGCAGACGGCGCAGTCGGCCGACCTGGTTGGCGGCCAGGCCGCAACCAATGCTCTCCTGCATCAGAACGATCATGCGGTCGATCTCGTCAGAAAGAGCCTGGTCGAACTCCGTGACCTCCGAGGCCCTGCTCTTCAGAACTGGATCGCCGTACTGGAGCACCTGAGCCAGGGCCGCCTCTCGGCGACGCAGGGTGTCTTCGTCGAGGCCGCCTGCCTGCGCAGGGGCAGTCTCCTCAAGGACTACCCCGCTCGTGCCTGTGTCTTCAGCAGTTTCCTGTTCGTCGTTCATCGAAGACGAGTTTAGCTTCCCCGATACCGAAGCCCTGCTACTGCGGGTCAACGTCGATGCTGAGCACGATTCCTCGGAAGACACGGTCAGCGAGCATGTTCTCGACCGTCTCGTGGACTGCACCCACGGTCTGCTCGCGGGCGGTCGTCTTGATCAGGAACCTCCGACGGAACCGGTTTCTGGCCCTGAACATCGGTGCCGGGCCCAGCATCGATGCCTCCCCGGGGAGGGCTTCACCGACCTGCGTGGCGACCTCTGCCGCAGCACGATCCAGAGCCGCTTCGTCTTCGGCCGCCAGAACTATCCGGATGAGGCTCGAAAAGGGCGGGTAGGCAAGCTCCTCGCGTCGGACCAGTTCCCCGGCCAGGAATCCGGGTGAGTCGTGTTTGGACGCCGCGCGGATACTGGCGGCATCGGGCGCCAGAGTCTGGACGATCACGCGGCCGCCGGCGGCACCCCGGCCGCTCCGGCCGGCCAGCTGGGTGACCAGAGAAAAGGTTCTCTCTTCGGCTCGGAAATCAGGGAACCGCAAGGTCGCGTCAGCGTCGAGGATTACGCTCAGGGTCACCTCGGGGAAGTCGTGGCCCTTGGCCACCATCTGAGTTCCAACCAGAATTGCACTGTCGGCCTGGTCGAACGCACTCAGAACCCTTCCGTGACCACCAGGTCCGGCACTGGTATCAGCGTCCAGCCTGAAGACCGGCATCGGATCCATTGCCTCTGCCAGGAGCCGCTCGATCCGCTGAGTGCCGGCACCGGACTGAGCCAGCGTGGTACCTCCGCATTCCCCACAACTGCGCGGCAACGGTTCGGCGTGGCTGCAGTGGTGACAGATGAGCTGACCGGACTCACGGTGGACGATGAGTGAGACATCACAGTTCGGGCAGCCCCAGTGGTGGCCGCATGTGCGACAGGTCAGCCAGGGCGCAAAGCCACGACGGTTGATCATCACAATCGCTTTGCCGCCCTCACTCCTGACCTGGCTGAGAGCCTCGAAAGTCGAGGGATGTATCGGTCCTCCCCGGGGATCGGCCAGGCGCATGTCGATGACTTCGACCGGTGGCATGCCGAGGCCGTCCACCCTGTCGGGGAGTTCGATCCTCTCGAAGTCCCGCCAGGTCTCCGGCCGCGGGGTTGCTGTGCCGAGAATCAGCAAGGCGCCGTTTTGTGCGGATCTGCGGCGGGCGACTGAGCGGGCGTCGTACCGGGGGTCGCTCTCCTGCTTGTAGGAGGGATCGTGCTCCTCGTCTACGACGATCAGGCCGAGGTTCATGAGCGGAGCAAAGATTGCCGAGCGCGGGCCGACGCAGACAGTTGCCTCGCCGCTCTTGAGCCGCTGCCACTCATCAAACCTCTGCCCGGCCGAGAGCGCCGAGTGAAGCACCGCCACTCGATCTCCCAGCCGCGCCTCGAACCGACCAACCGCCTGGGGGGTCAGTCCGATTTCCGGCACCAGAACGATTGCGGTGCGCCCGAGGGCAAGAGCGTGTTCGACCGCGGCGAGGTAGACCTCGGTCTTCCCGGACCCGGTGACCCCGGCGAGCAGGAACTCCTGCCCGACACCGGAGTCGACAGCATCGTTCAGGCGGGAGACGGCAGCCCGCTGGTCTGCCGTCAGGGCTGGCGCAGAGACGCTGGCGCTTCCAATGGTTCCAGAGTCAGGACGTCTGCGGACCCGGATCTGCTCGCGTTCGATCAGGCCTCTGGACTCAAGCCGCTTCAGGGTAGAAGCGTCGGCCGCAGCCCGCGCCATCAGTTCCCGTCCGGTCATTTCACCTTCGAGCAGGGACCGCAGGGCAAGACGCTGCTTCTCCCCCAGCCTGCTGCCGTCCTCGAGGGCCGCTCTTCCGAGCTCGGTGATCCGGCTCAGGGTCTCGGTCCTGGCCTTGGTGCGCTGGCCACCGGTGCCAGTTCCCGGAGGAAGCATCAGCCCGACCCCCCGAGCCGGAGTCGAACAGTACTCGCGGGCGATCCACATTCCGAGATCGACCAGCTCCGGTGTCGTACCGGTACCAAGGATCCGGATCGGTTCGGCCAGCTTCCCGGGTGGAACCTCCGAGGTAGCCGCGAGCCCAACGACCACGCCGGTGATCCGACGGGGTCCGAACGGAACCTCAAGCACGGTGCCGATGTCGATCCCGGGGAGGCGATCAGGTATCAGGTAATCGAACGGGCCCCGCAGAGCGCGGGCCGTCGTCAGCGGCTCGACCCTGGCGATGGACACCAGCCAAAGGTACGACCAGGGCCGGACGGGGCGAAGCCCGGCGGCAGATTCCGTCACCCACGGCCCACCGAGGTCGAATATGCTGGCCGGCATGTCATTCACTCCCAGTCCGGGTGAGCAGATCATCTTCCAGGGGCATCCCTCCTGGCGCTCGATCCTCGCCTTCTACCTGAAGGGCCTGCTGATCGCAATCGTTATCGCGCTGGTCGCCAAGCTGGTCGGTCAGGGCTTCTTTGCCATCTTCATGATCCTGCTGGTGGTGCTTGGATTCACCGTAGTTATCGGCTTTGTGAGGCGAATGGCCACGATCTACACGATCACCAACCGCCGCCTGAACATCAAACGGGGGATTGTCGCCCGCGACATTCAGGAAACCCGCCTCGAGCGCGTGCAGAATGTCAGCTACAGCCAGACTGCCTTCGAGCGCATGCTCAATGTCGGGTCTGTCGATTTCGACACCGCCTCGGATGCGGAGAACACCTTTGTATTCAGCGGGGTGGCCAACCCTCAGGAAGTAGTCACCCAGGTCGACAAAGCCACCTCCGCCGGGGCTGCCGGGTCACACGGACTCGGTCACCCCAGTGACAGCTACTGAGCCGGAAGCGTGATCAACCACCTGCCGAAGGTCCGACCGGTGTTCACCGTACGTGATCATGATCCTGTCGCAATCGCGTTAGGATGCCGCGCGTGACCGACACCCTTGAATCCCAGAGTCCTGACCAGCTGAGCATCAACACCATCCGGACCCTTTCGATCGACGCGATCGACAGGGCCAACTCCGGACACCCGGGGACGGCGATGGCGCTCGCCCCGCTGGGGCTCAAGATCTGGCAGGACTACCTGCGCTACGACCCCGCCGACCCGCATTGGCCCAACCGGGACCGCTTCGTGCTCTCGGCCGGTCACGCTTCGATGCTCCTTTACTCGCTGATCCACCTCGCTGGCGTCAGGAAGGTCGACCACGACGGAACCGTGCTCGACGAGCCCTCGATCAGCCTCGAAGACATCAGGAACTTCCGCCAGCTCGGCTCATCGACCCCCGGCCACCCGGAGTCCCACATCACCACCGGCGTCGAGACCACGACCGGGCCGCTCGGCCAGGGCGTGGCGACCTCGGTCGGCATGGCTGTCGCCGGCCTCTGGAAGCGTTCGGTCTTCGGCGAGGACCTCTTCGACTACGACGTCTACACCGTCTGCGGTGACGGCGACCTGATGGAAGGCGTATCCCAGGAGGCGGCATCCCTGGCCGGTCACCAGCAGCTCCACAATCTCTGCTGGATCTACGACAGCAACAGGATCACCATCGACGGCAGCACCGACCTCGCTTTCACTGAGGATGTTGATGCCCGCTTCCAGGCCAACGGCTGGGTCGTGCACCACGTACACGACGCCAACGACCTCGACGAAATCGGCCGGGCACTGGACGGGTTCAAGGCCGAGAAGGACCGTCCGACGATGATCATCGTCCACAGTCACATCGGGTATGGCTCGCCAAACAAGGTCGACACGGCCGACGTGCACGGCAACCCGCTCGGTGCTGCGGAGACCATCCTGACCAAAGAGGCATACGGATGGCCCGAGGATGCCCACTTTCTCGTCCCCGACGGCGTCTACCCCAACTTCAGCAACGGGATCGGCGCCCGTGGCGCCAGACTGAGTGCGGCCTGGCGTCAGAAGTTCGATGCCGCCTCCCCGGAAACGCGCAAGGACATTGGTCTGATGCTTGCCGGGGACCTGCCTGAAGGATGGGACTCCGACATCCCGTCTTTCGATACCGGTGACCAGATTGCCACGCGCAAGGCGGCCCAGAAGACGCTGAACGCAATCGCTCCCCGTGTGCCCTGGCTGATGAGCGGCTCGGCGGACCTCACGGGATCGGCCTCAAGCGGTCTCTCCCCAGAGGTTTCCGGGGTGTTCGAGCCAGGCTCACGCTCCGGCCACGGCATTCACCTCGGCGTGCGTGAGCACGAGTCGGCCGCCATGGCCAACGGGATGGCACTCAGCGGGATGCGACCGGTCTGGTCCACCTACCTGATCTTCTCCGACTACGCTCGACCGGCGATCCGCCTCTCGGCTCTGATGGAGCAGCCGGTAGTCCACTGGCTCACCCATGACTCGATCGGCCTCGGGGAAGACGGACCCACCCACCAGCCGGTGGAGCAGCTTGCGTCTCTGCGCGCGATCCCTCAGCTCGACGTGATCCGGCCAGCCGATGCCAATGAAGTCGCGGAAGCCTGGAAGGTGATCATGCCCCGCAAAGAACAGCCGACGGCACTGGTTTTGACCCGACAGAACGTGCCAGTGATCGACCGCGAGAAGTACGGATCGGCCTCAGGACTGGCCCGGGGCGGCTACGTGATCGCAGACTGTGATGGCAAGCCCGACGTGATTCTGATTGCCACCGGCAGTGAAGTCCATGTGGCCCTGGAGGCCCACGAGACGCTGGTAATCGAGGGAATCAACTCACGCGTGGTAAGCCTGCCGTCCTGGTTCATCTTTGACTCTCAGGGCGAGGAGTACCGCGAGTCAGTGCTTCCGTCTTCAGTGACGGCCAGAGTGGGGATCGAACAGGCTTCGACCATGGGCTGGGAGAGGTATGTGGGCGAGAACGGCACGATGATCGGCATGACCACCTTCGGTGCATCCGCCCCGTTCAAGGACCTGCAGAAGTTCTTCGGCTTCACGCCCGACCGCGTGGTCGAGGCCGCCAAGGACCAGATCGCCGGGGCGGGCTGAGCCCATGCCGGGGCTCACGGAGACTTCCGCCTGGAAGACTCTCGCGGGCCATCATGAGAGGATCGCTCAGGTCCACCTGAGGGAGCTCTTCAGGGACCACCCCGGTCGCGGAGAAAGCGGTCCGGAGGCACCGCCCGCGCCGGAGAACCTGGTCGCCGAAGCCGCCGGCCTCTACTTCGACTACTCAAAGAACCGGATAACCGTGGAGACCCTTCCCCTGCTGGCGGCAGTGGCCGAGGAGGCGTCGATGCCCGCCCGCCGGGAGGCGATGTTCGCCGGCGAGAGGATCAATGTTTCCGAGGACCGATCGGTGCTCCATGTCGCCCTGCGCATGCCCTCCAGCCGATCGCTCATCATCGATGGAGTCGATGTGGTCAAGGAAGTTCACGCAGTACTCAAGCGGATGTCCGCTTTCAGCGAAGAGGTCCGCTCCGGTCGTTGGCTCGGGCACACCGGGAAGGCGATCCGCAACGTCGTCAATATCGGGATCGGCGGCTCAGACCTCGGGCCGGTGATGGCCTATGAAGCGCTGAAGGGCTACTCAATGCGCGACCTGACCTTCCGGTTCGTCTCCAATGTGGATGGAGCCGACTTCCACGAGTCGACTCGGGATCTGGACCCGGCAGAAACCCTTTTCGTCGTCTGCTCGAAAACCTTCACCACGCTTGAGACGATGACCAATGCTCACACCGCCCGCGAGTGGTGCCTGGCCGGACTCGGCGGAGACAAAGACGCCGTCGCCCGGCACTTTGTCGCTGTCTCGACCAATGCCGAGGGTGTCTCGGAGTTCGGTATCGATACCGGAAACATGTTCGGCTTCTGGGACTGGGTTGGCGGGCGCTACTCGATGGACTCGGCGATCGGCCTCTCGACGATGCTGGCGATCGGCCCCGACCGATTTCAGGACATGCTCGACGGATTCCACGAAATGGACGAGCACTTCCGCGAAACCCCTCTGACACGGAATCTCCCGGCGATCCACGGGCTGCTGAGCCTCTGGTATCGAAATTTCTTTGGAACCCGAACCCAGGCTGTGCTGCCCTACAGCGAGTACCTCCACCGTTTCCCCGCCTACCTGCAGCAGTTGACCATGGAGTCGAACGGAAAGAGCGTGACTCTCGCTGGCGAACAGGTTTCCTGGCAGACCGGCGCAGTCTTCTGGGGTGAAGCGGGGACCAACGGTCAGCACTCCTTCTACCAGCTGATTCATCAGGGAACCGAACTGATCCCGTGCGACTTCATCGGCTTCGCGCATGCTCTCAGTCCGCTTGGCAATCATCAGGACCTGTTGATTTCGAATGTGTTCGCACAGGCCGAGGCACTCGCCTTCGGCAAGACCCCGGAGGAGCTCCAGGCCGAAGGTGTCGCCGAGGCACTCGTCCCTCACAAGACCTTCGTCGGAAACAGGCCGACAAACACGATCATGGTGGATCGTCTGACACCCAGGTCACTCGGCGCGCTGGTCGCCTTCTACGAGCACTCGGTCTTTACCCAGGGGGCGGTCTGGGGGATCGATTCCTTCGATCAGTGGGGAGTCGAGCTAGGCAAGGTCCTGGCCCGAAAGATAATCCCTGAACTGGAATCGGCAGATGTCCCAGATCTCGGGCACGACACCTCTACCTCGAGCCTGATCCGCCGTTACCGCCGCGCCAAAGGCCTTTCCTGAGGAAGCGGGGTCCCGTGTCTTTGATCGGAACCCACCTCAGCGACGGATCCTGACTGCCGTTCCCTTCATGATTTTTACAAGGGCCCGGACCCGTGAGTTGTTCATGCGCAGGCAGCCGTGCGACTTTGCGCTGCCCAACCTTGATTGTCCGCATGAAAACAATCCTGGTCGACTCGTTCTCCACTTACTTTTCCCGCTGCAGAACAGCATCTGTCCACACCTGAGGCAATCGGCAAGACTTCGCTGATCGACCAGCTCGCTCACTCCGGTCGAGCCCCGTCATCCGTTTCGTCAGCCTGGACAGCCGACCCGTCTCAGGCGCCAGCCACATCCCTGAGCAGCTGGGCACGATCGGTGCGCTCCCACGTGAAGTTCTCGTTGCTTCGCCCGAAATGTCCGTAGGCAGCAGTTTCGCGATAGATCGGGCGGTGAAGGTCCAGGTACTCCCTGAAGGCGACAGGTCTCAGGTCGAACTCGTCTGTGACGATCTTCGAAAGCTGGAAGTCGGGCAGCTTGCCGGTGCCAAAAGTCTCAACCATGACCGAGACGGGATGAGCCACGCCGATCGCATAGGCCACCTGCACCTCGCAGCGCTCTGCCAGTCCTGCTGCGACCACATTCTTGGCTGCGTAGCGAGCAGCGTAGGCGGCTGAGCGGTCAACCTTGGACGGGTCCTTGCCGGAGAAGGCACCGCCACCGTGACGGGCGGCGCCGCCGTAGGTGTCAACGATGATCTTTCGACCGGTAAGACCTGCGTCTCCTACCGGACCGCCAATCACGAAAATGCCGGTCGGGTTGATCAGCATGTCCTTGAAGAGCCTGGCCTCATCGAGCAGGTTGCCGTAATCCTCAGTAAGCACAGGCAGGATTACGTTCTCCCAGAGATCTGGCCTGAGAGTGTCCTTGTTGTCAATGCCTTCATCGTGCTGGGTCGAGATCAGGACCTGCTCGATCGCCACCGGGCGACCATCGGCGTAACGCACGGTCACCTGGGTCTTGCCGTCCGGCCGCAGGTAGTCCAGTGTGCCGTTCTTCCGCACCAGGGCAAGCCGCTCCGAAAGCCGATGGGCGATCTGGATCGGCATCGGCATCAGCGCCTCGGTCTCGGAGGTTGCGTATCCGAACATCATGCCCTGATCGCCCGCGCCTTCGGCATCGTAGCGGTCCTCAGAACCACCTATCCGGGCCTCGATGCCCTCGTCAACACCTTTGGCGATATCCGGGGACTGCTTGTCAAGAGCAACCAGCACGGCGATGCTGTTGCCGTCGTAACCGACATCTCCGTTGTCGTAGCCGATCTCGCAGATAGTCTTGCGCACCAAATCAGTGACATCGATCTGCGCGTCGGTCGAAAGCTCCCCGGAGATGACTGCCATCCCCGTGTTGACCAGGGTCTCACAGGCGACCCTGGACGAGGGATCCTGCTCAAGACAGGCATCAAGAATGGTGTCTGAGACCTTGTCCGCGATCTTGTCTGGATGGCCTTCGGTGACCGACTCCGAAGTGAACAGGTGCTCACCCTCGGCGAGGTCAGGGGCTCTGAAGAATGATGATTCCATTCCCGGCAGCCTATTCACCTAATCCGAGGAACGGCTGCGAGGTACGTAGTCGATAACGAGGGGGACGCCTTCAAGGCCGTATGCGTCCCGGAGGCGATTCTCGAGGTGGTAGGCCCAGTCCCTGAAGATCAGCCTTCGATCGTTGACCTGGATCGAAAAACGGGGAGGGCTGACCTCAATCTGGGCGGCGTAGAGCAACTTGAGACGGCGTCCACGACGGGAAGGCGGCGGCGTTGTGGTTACGACCTCTGCTACGAAGCGGTTGAGCGCCGGAGTCGGGATGCGCTGGGCGGCCCGATCTGCCAGCTCGGCAGCGCGCGAAAGCAGCCCGGCGACGTTTCGCCCGGTCTTGGCTGAGCAGGTGACAACGTCGGGCCGGAGCCGCATTTTCCGGGCCACCCGGGCTCGCGTATCGTCGATGTCAGCTTCGGTGATGTCCCACTTGTTCATCACTATCAGGGTCGCGCAGCCAGCCTTCATGGCGATCTCTCCCGCCTTGAGGTCCTCGGAGCGCACACCCTCGGACGCGTCACAGACGATGATCGCGACGTCGGCTCGCTCGATTGCCCGCTCTGAGCGGAGCTGCGCGTAGTGATCGACCGTACCCGCGACCTTCGACTTGCGCCTCAGGCCAGCGGTATCCACCAGCACTAATCGACGACCGTCAACCTCGACCTCGGTATCGATCGCATCACGTGTTGTTCCGGCCACATCGGAGACAATCACCCGGTCGTCGCCAAGCATGCGGTTGACCAGCGAAGACTTGCCAACGTTGGGACGCCCGATTACCGCCACCCGCACGCTGCCGTCATCTTCGATTCGGGGCGGCTTGTCTCCCAGCGCTTCGACGATTCGGTCGAGCAGGTCTCCACTGCCCATTCCGTGGGTGGCGGAAACCGGGAATGGCTCACCCAGGCCCAAGGCATGAAACTCTGCCGCCGCGTACTGATCCTCGGCCCGGTCGGATTTGTTCACGACCAGGACCACCGGTACCGGCGAGTCCCAGAGCTTGCGGGCCATGTCGGTGTCGCCCGAGCGCAGACCCGACTTTCCGTCGGTCACCAATACGATCGCGTCGGCCTCCTCCATCCCGAGCCGGGCCTGTCGCTGGATGTCGGCGGCCATCTCGGATTCGTCCTCGAGATCTATGCCGCCGGTATCGAGCAGGTCGAACTCAAGACCGTTCCACTCGCATCGGACCCGTTTGCGGTCACGAGTGACCCCTGCTTCGCTGTGGACAACCGCTTCACGGCCTCCCGCGAGACGGTTGACCAGCGTGCTCTTACCCACGTTCGGGAAGCCGACGACGGCCACTGTGGGAACTGAGGCCATGATCAGGCCAGTCCGCGATCGCGGGCCAGGGCGGTCACCCGTCCGACCACCTCTTCAAGGCTGAGGTCGGAAGTGTCGATCTCGACCGAATCACCGGCAACCTTGAGTGCGCCGTGCTCGCGCTCGGTGTCGCGGCGGTCGCGCTCGAGCTGCGCGGTGAGAATCTCGGCTGCATCAGCCCCGGTTTGCTCCGCCCGGCGCTCGGCGCGGACCTCGGGACTGGCAGTGAGAAACACCTTGAGCGGTGAGTCCGGGCTGACCACGGTGCCGATGTCGCGGCCTTCTGCGACGTACCTGCCTGCGGCGATCAGTCGACCCTGCTCACTGACCATCGCGGCGCGCACGCCCGGGTGGACGGCAACCTTTGAAGCAGCCTCGGTTACTTCAGGCGTGCGGATCCCTTCACTCACGTCCACCCCGTCGATCAACACAGTGCCATCCTCGAACGAGATCTGGATCGACTCGGCGGTTGAGGTCGCCTCACCTGACTTCTCGGGGTCGGCCCCCCATTCGAGGCAGGTCAGTGCGACGCAGCGGTACATCGCCCCGGAATCGAGGTAGGTGAAACCGAGTTCCTGCGCAACCGCCCTGGCCACGGTTGACTTCCCGGCACCGGCCGGACCGTCGATTGCGATTACCAACTCTGCCTGCCGGTCTGGATGTGATGTGAAGCGTTCATCGGAGATCGCATGGTACGGGTAATGGCCGAAGGGGCTGGACCCCCGGTACCGGGCCCGCAAAATAGGATCCTCCGATGCGCGTCCAGACACCCGGCCCGGGCCCACTGTTTCCGGACGATGGGCCCCTTCTTCCCAGGTTGACCAGAAGGTTCGTCGGGATCAGCGCCGAGGTACTGGCATTTCTCGTCATGACCTTGCTCTCGCCGTTGATCATGCTGGTCGCTGCCGGGGTCGACCTGACCATGTGGGTAACCCGTCGCAAGCCCTGGGTCTATGTGCGGCTGCTGCCCGCACTCTGGATGTTCCTGCTCGGCGAGCTCGAAGCGCTCGTGAAGCTGCCGTTCATCTACGTGCTGACAGGCGGCCCGTTCGGCACCGGCTCGATTCGCAGGCGGCGGTGGATATACGTGCTGCGAATACGTTGGGCCCGCAACCACCTCGGAGCATTCCGCATCCTCTTCGGCATGAAGTTCGAGCTCGAGGGCCTCGAGATGACAGCGCAGGGGCCCTACGTACTGATGCTGCGCCACGCCAGCATCCTCGACAACCTGATCGGCGATGTATTCATCGGCCACAAGTGGGGGATCGGTGTGCGCTACGTGATCAAGCAGGAGATCCGGTCCCTGCCGGCAATCGATATCGGCGGACGCTGGATACCGACGGTTTTCATAAAGCGTGGCTCCCCCGACCCGGACACCGAGATCAAATCCGTCCGTCGCCTGACCCACGAGATGAGTCCCGGGGAGATCCTTGCCATTTACCCGGAAGGCACCCGACCCACGCCAAAGAAAATCGCCCGTGCCAAGGAGGTAATCGCCGAGCGTCAGCCGGATATTGCGCCATTGGCAGCGAGGCTGAACCATCTGCTGCCGCCGCGCCTGGGAGGACCCCTCGCACTGATCGAAGAGGCGGCCACCGGCACCGACATAGTTTTCTGTGCCCATTACGGCTTTGACGGAGTGCGCACCATCTCCGACATCCGCGCCGGGGTTCTGGTCGGCAGGACTGTCAGGATCCGTTTCTGGCGCTACCCGGCAGCAGATCTGCCTCAGGGCGAGGCGGCCCGCACTGAGTGGCTGTACGACCGCTGGCAGATGCTCGACGACTGGGTAGACAGGCAAACCCTCACCGACGGCAGCGCCCCCGAGGCGGCTGCGGCTGCTCCTGAAGACCAGCCGCCGCCCGACCGGCATCCGTCCTGAAGCGCCCCTCAGCTGAGCCGACGCAGATCGGACTCAAAGCCCGGGTAACTGACTGAAGAGGCGTCCATCCCGACTACCCCGACCCCCTCGCGGCTGGCAATGCCGGCAATCGCACCGAGCATCGCGATCCGATGATCGCCATGTGAGTTGACGATACCGCCACGCAACATGCCAGTTCCGTTGATCTTCATACCATCTGCTGTCGCCTCGATTTCGGCCCCGAGCCCCGACAGCGCATCGACCACCACTGCGATCCGGTCGGACTCCTTGCGCTTGAGCTCTTCGGCGTCAGCGATCACGGTCTCCCCTTTGGCGAAGCAGGCCGCCAGCGCGACCAGTGGAAGCTCGTCGATCGCCAGCGGAACCTCGGCACCTTCGACGCTGGTCCCGCGGAGGCCTGCCGACCTGACGGTGATCCGGCCGATCGGCTCGCCGCCCTGGCCCGGTTCGCCGCCGGCTTGAGGTTCGACTTCGATGTCTGCGCCCATGCGCTCAAGGATGCTGAGGATGCCCGTTCGGGTCGGGTTGATCCCGATCCGGTCGAGCACAACCTCGGAGCCGGGCACGATCGAAGCGGCGACCATGAAGAACGCGGCAGATGAAATGTCAGCGGGGACCTCGACTTCGTCGAGCTTCAGGTCCGGGCTCGGCCAGACGGTCACCCGTCCCTGTCCACGCTCGATCTTCGCTCCGGCTGCTTCGAGCATCACTTCGGTGTGGTCGCGGGTTGCCAGCGGTTCGATCACCGTGGTCGGCCCTTCGGCCTGCAGGCCTGCGATCAGAAGGCAGGACTTGACCTGGGCACTGGCCACCGGCAGTTCGTACTCGATCCCGTGAAGGCGACGACCGTCGATCCTGATCGGGGGAAAACGGCCGTCGGTGACTTCGATCTCGGCCCCCATCAGGCGCAGCGGGTCGGCGATCCGGTCGACCGGTCGCTTGCGGATCGAGGCATCGCCGTTCATCCGCCAGAGGCCGCCTTCGTAGCCTGCGATCCAGCCGGGCAGCAGCCTCATCAGGGTGCCTGCGTTGCCGACGTCGATCCGGCCCAGGCTGCGCGGCCCGCCCGGACCGACCCCTTCGATCGTGAACTCGTCCGGCATGAAGTCACGCGGCTCCGGGTTGAGCATCGCACCGAGGTTCGCAACAGCGCTCAGCGAGGAGCGGGTGTCGTCGGAATCCAGGAAGTTGAGCACCCGGGTCGGGCCTTCGGCGATGGCGCCGATGATCGCGGCCCGGTGAGAGATTGACTTGTCGGCGGGCGGCGTGAGCGTGCCCGAGAGCGGGCCGCGGGGCTCGAAACGGACGGGCTCCGGAGGCCGGGTCTTCGGCTCGTGGCTCATGCCGTCCTTCGGTCGTGGCGCGCCGGGGCCACCTCAGTCCCCGCCGGCCGGACTGAAGGAGTGGCCGAGACCGTCGATGCACTCCGCAGCCTTGGCTGCATCCTCTTCACCGGCCACCCAGACCGAAATCGCACCGGAACTCATGTCCGGGGTCGGTTCGAGCGACATGTCCGTGATGTTGACCCCGGCTTTCCCGAGGGCCAGCGCCAGCTCCGCCAGCACTCCGGGCCGGTTCGGCACGAGGACACGCAGCTGACGGGTTGCGCCAGCGTCGCTCTCGATACCCGACAGCGCAGCCCGTTCGCCAGCGGCGACCTCCTGCCAGGCACCAATCCGCTCGGCGTCGGCTGAAGAAATCAAATCTCGAGCCTTGCTCAGGCCATCAATTGCGTCGTCGATCGCCGCGACCACCGCTTCGTGGTTGGTGCTGAAGATCTCGCCCCAGATAGCCGGATTCGACCCGGCGACCCTGGTTGCGTCGCGAAGGCTGGGCGCCAATGCCCCCAAACGGTCAGTACCGGAACGCCCCTGAACGGCAAGCTGGTTGGCGAAGACGTGCGGCAGGTGGCTGACCACGGCCATCGCCTGGTCGTGCTCGGCCGCTGCGATCGCCACCGGCCTCGCGCCGATGCCCTTGATCAGTTTCTGAACGCGGTCGTAGAGGACTCCTGAGGTGCCTTCGGTCGGAGTCAAGTACCAGCGGGCGCCTTCGTAGAGGTCGGACCGGGCGTTCGCTACACCCGCTGTCTCGGCCCCCGCCAGAGGGTGCCCGCCGACGAAGCGCTGGTCCGAGCCGAGCGCCGAGACCAGCTCCTGCTTGGTCGAACCGACATCGGTCACGACACAGTCCGGGCCGGCCGCATCCAGCGCCGCTCGAGCCATCTCGACCATCGAGCCGACCGAAGCACAGCAGACGACGATGTCGGCCTCGGCCACCGCATCCTCGATCGAACCGGCCATGCGGTCGGCAGCGCCGAGCCCGACGCATTCACCGGCCCGGTCCGGGTTCCGGACGAAGCCCGTGACGTCGGCCAGCCCGCGTTCGCGGGCGGCCATGCCAATGGAGCCGCCGATGAGTCCCACGCCGAGGATGGCGAGGCGCAACACGCTATGCCCTGGAGACCGTCTTGCCGACCACCGCAGCGATCGCCTCAATCTTCGAGGTCAACTCACGGAACTCCGAGGTCGGAACCTGCTGGGCAGCGTCGCAGATCGCCTTGTCGGGATCGTTGTGAACCTCGATGATGATGCCGTCTGCTCCCGCCGCAACGGCGGCCAGCGACATCGGCTCGACCCAGTCCCGCCTCCCCGGCGCGTGGCTCGGATCGACGATCACCGGAAGGTGAGTCTGTTCCTTTAGTGCCGGCACGGCGAGCAGGTCGAGCGTGAAGCGGTAGGCGGTCTCGTAGGTCCGGATTCCGCGCTCGCAGAGCATGACGTTCTCGTTGCCTTCCTTGAGGATGTACTCGGAGGCCATCAGCAGCTCCTCGACGGTCGCCGAGAGGCCGCGCTTGAGCAGAGCCGGGCGCTTCGACTTGCCGATCTCCGAAAGCAGCGAGTAGTTCTGCATGTTGCGGGCGCCGATCTGGATCACGTCGGCAACTTCGAGCACGTCGTCGAGATCGCGCAGGTCGAGCAGTTCAGTGACGATCGGAAGGCCGGTGCGCTCCTTGGCCTCAGCCAGCAGGCGCAGGCCCTCGCGGCCGAGTCCCTGGAAGCTGTACGGAGAAGTTCGTGGCTTGTAGGCACCCCCCCTGAGCATGGTTACCCCGGCAGCCGCCACCTCGTCGGCCGAGGTCAGCATCTGATCGCGGTTTTCGACGGTGCACGGCCCTGCCATCAGCGCGAAGTTGGTCCCTCCGACCTTGCGGCCGCCGATCTCGAGCACCGAGTCCTCGCCCTTCTTGAACTGGCGGGAGGCCAGCTTGTACGGCTTGGCGATCGGAACCACGTGGTCCACCCCGGGAGCGCCGTCGAGCGAGAGTTGCTGATCCTTGTCGCGGTCGCCGATGGCGCCGATAACGGTGAGTAGTTCACCCTTTGAGACATGGGCCGTACAACCCACCAGCTCGACCCTCTCAACTACATGAGCGATCTCCTCCTCAGTCGCCCCTTCCTTCATCACGATCATCATCTGTCTGAATGCCTTTCTTAAGTTGTGGAGACTCTACTTTCAGCGCCGTCCACGAGACGGTGCGGTGGGACCACGGACGGGCCCCGGGGGCGGCGCCCGGTGGCTGAAAACTGTTCTGGCGCCGACCCTTGGGCCGACGTCACCGGACGCCTATATAAATCGCAGATACGACCAGGAAGCGGCAGCAGAACGCGGATCCGCTGAGCAGACCGGTGACCCGACTGGCGGGAAGGAGTTCTGTGAGTTCGACTGCGTCACTGGGTGTTTTGTATCAGGTGTGCGTATCGGAGTCAGGAATTGCGGGCCAACGACTCGCCGAGCGCAGCCAGCATGCGGTCGTTTTCCTCACGGGTTCCGTACGAGATCCGCAGCCTTCCGGGCCCCCCCAGCAGCCTTCCCGGGCGGACGACCACGCCGGCCGCAGCCAGATCGGCGACCACTGCCGCTTCGATCTCGGCACCGCGATCACCGAGAGAGACCCAGGAAAAGTTGGCAGCAGTTTCGGCAGTGTCGAGTCCGATTGCGGTGAATCCGGCCTCTACGCGTTCACGCTCGGCGATCGATGAGGCGATCTGCCCGTCGATCTCTTCCCCGTGAGCCAGGGCCTCGGTGGCGGCGGCCTGGGCCAGAGCATTGACGCTGAAAGGCTGGCGCACCGCATCGACCGCCGCCCGGAACTCCGGTGACGAGATCGAGTAGCCGACCCGCAGGCCGGCCAGCGAGTGGGACTTGCTGAAAGTCCGCAAGACGACCAGGTTGTCGTGCTCCTCCAGCAGGCGGATGGAGTCCGACGGGTCATCGCCCTGCTGGAACTCGATGTAGGCCTCGTCGAGGATCACGGTGACGTCTTCCGGCACCTGCCTGACGAAAGCAGCGACCTCGGCCGACGGAACGTAGGTTCCGGTCGGGTTGTTCGGGTTGCAGATCATCACCAGGCGGGTCTCGGGGGTGATCGCCGCCAGTATCGCCTCGAGGTCGTGGACCTCACCTTCGGCCAGTGGCACCCGTACTTCGTCGGCACCGGACATCGCGGCCAGGTTCGGGTACATCGAGAAAGCAGGCCATGCGTAGACCACCCCTGCGCCAGGCTCGAGCATGGCCTCGGCGGCGGCCAACAAGATCTCGCAGGAACCATTGGATACGGCGATCCGCTCGGGGCCGACTCCGTGGAGTTCGGCCAACCGGCCGCGTAGCCTGGTGGCATCCGGGTCCGGATAACGGTTCATCGAGGTCGCCGCCGAACCGATCGCCTGAACCACTTGCGGCAGCGGAGGATGTGGCGACTCGTTCGAGGCGAGCTGGGCCAGATCGGAGCCCGAGACGTCTTCAGCCGTCTGGCCCTTGGGAACGCCCGGGGTGTAGCCCGGTATCGAGGCCAGTCTCTTGTTGAACTTAGCGCTCACTTTGCCCCCTGCTACCTACTGGGCCGAGTTGAGGTCGGTCCGCAGGCTGCGGGTCTCGCCCAGGTAGACATGCCGGACCTGTCGTGACGCAGGAAAGTTGCAGTGGACCATCACCCGGATAACCCTGGCCATGGCACCCGGAACCGGGATCTCCCGCGCACACATCAAGGGGACCCCGTCGAGCCCCATGCCGCGCGCGGCGACGGCAGGGAACTCAGCATCGAGGTCCGGCGTGGTGGTGAAGATCGCGCTGATCATCTGATCCGGAGAGAGCTCATTCATCTCCATCAGCTCCTGGACGAGCTTGCCCGTCGCGGCAAGGATCGCCTCGGCCGAATTTTCATCCGCCTGCGCCGCTCCGCGCACCGCCACGACTTTTGTCTGCTCAGCCATCCCGTGCATCTTTCCAGAGCCGTGCGACCTCGGCCTCGTCAAGCAGCCGGGCCTTGCCGATACCCAGCCTGCCGAGCCGCAGTGAGCCGAAGGAAATTCGCTGGAGTTCCACCACCTCGTTACCCACCGCCTCGACCATCCGGCGCACCTGGCGGTTCCTGCCTTCACCGATCGTGATGTCGAAGGAGTCGGTCCCGAGCCGCCGTACATCCGCTGGAAAGGACCTGCCGTCATCCAGCACCACCCCGTCGCGGAGCTGCTGGAGGTCACCGTCGCCGATGTCGTTCCGGGTCTTGACGCGGTAGGTCTTGGAGACGCCGTATCGCGGGTGGGTCAGCCGGTTGGCCAGTTCGCCGTCGTTGCTGAGCAGCATCAGGCCGGTTGAGTCGGCGTCGAGCCTGCCAACGGGATAAAGCCGGGCCGGACTGTCGACAAGATCAACCACGGCCGCCCGCTTGCCGGGCTCGTCAGCAGTCGAGATCACGTCAATCGGCTTGTTGACCATCCAGACCTCCCGACCCTCCGGCTCCACTGCGTGCCCGTCGAGCCGGATGTCGTCACCAATCTCCACCCCGTGAGCCGGGTCGGTCACCACCTGTCCGTGGACCCGGACCCGCCCGGACCCGATGATCTCCTCAGACTTTCGCCTGGAGGCAACACCCGAATGAGCCAGATATTTGGAAAGCCGCATTGCCGAAACCTACGGCCTGAACGGGCCGGACGCGGACCCGACGGTGACCTAGGCCTCTGCTCGCTGCTCGCCGGCTGCCAGGAGCCGCTCTCGCAGGTCACGCTCGTCTTCAGGTGTGGGGTCAAAGCGACCAGGATCGGGCAAGGCATCGAGTCCATCGAGGCCGAATACTTTCTCGAACAGTGCCGAGGTTCGGTAAATCGCAGCTCCGAAGCGGGAGCGCCCTGATTCCTCGATCAGTCCGCGCTCATTGAGGCTGGAAA
Source organism: uncultured Solirubrobacterales bacterium (assembly GCA_903933815.1). GTDB lineage: Bacteria > Actinomycetota > Thermoleophilia > Solirubrobacterales > 70-9 > 67-14. The sequence continues at coordinate 17,866 of CAIZLN010000017.1, read as the reverse complement.
CGGCTGACTCGGAGGACACACCACGGATGCGGGCGATCTCCGGCCTCGAGACCGGCTGCAAATAGGCGACTATCGCCAGAGTCTCGGCCTGAGCCTGAGTCAAAGGTGGGGTTCGGGGCTTCGCCAGCAGGCGACGGGCAGCGGCCTCGGTGGAGGGATCTGTCGCAAGTGTCAGACCCCCGGCAACCCGCCGGAGGTGGATGCCCCGTTTTCCCGGCTCGAGATCGCGCTCAAGCTGGGCGACGGCATCGGCCAGGTGGTCGGCATCTACCTGGCATGCCTCGGCAAGGTCAATTTCCGAAACCGGATAAGACGAAAGGAAGAGCAGGGCTTCTATCTCGCGGACTGTTTCTTTGAGGTCTCTGTCCATATCCCTATCCAGTCCTCAGCCTGACTGACGGGGCTGATTCCCCGATACCCCCGCCCGTACTTTTGACTTCGCCCGTTCGGATGCGACGGACAGTAATCGGGCCGCAGTTCTCGTTTTGCTCCCAGACCGCTTCGCCGGCACTGTAGAGCTCGAGGAGGGCAAAGATGGTGACCGCCTGGGTGAGTCGGTCCTCCTCACCGAACTCCTCATCGAAGTCAAATCGGGAAAGCTGGGCAAGGGCTGACCGAAGAACCGAGAGCCGACGTTGAAGCGATACGGTCGTCTTGATGTGGGAGATATCGGGCCTCTCCGGAGGCTGGAGCAGATCCCCGAGTGCAGCGGCGAGCTGATCAGGCTCATATACGGCCTCAGCCGCCTCGACTGCGACCCGGCGAAAATCCAGAGGCAGAGGCGCCGAGCGGTACATGTAGCCACGCTGGCTCTCGAAGTGTTCAGCCAGTTCGCGGCCAGCGTCCCGGTACCGGCGGTATTCGAGCATTCTGGCGACCAGCTCCTCTACCGCCTCGGCCGGCTCCATCTCGGATAGCTCCTCTTCGACCCCGGGCAGCATCAATCGCGACTTCAGTTCCAGCAGGGCGGCGATCAGCACGAGAAACTCGGTCGCCACTTCGAGCTCGATCTCTCCCTGCTCTTCCAGCCGGGATACATAGCTTGCCACCACCTCGCCCAGCTCCACCTCGAGCAGACTGACTTCCTCGCGCAGGACGATGGTCAGAAGAAGATCGAAAGGCCCGACGAACACGTCGAGATCAAGGTCGAGGTCAAGGTCGAGGCGGGAAGTCACGCTCACAGGCTAAAGAGGCGTCCGGTCGGCTAGGTGTCAGTTGCCTGAAGGTCGCTCCAGGGACTGCGGGGCCGGGGGATCTGGCCGTGGTGGCTCACTCCGGGAGACCAACCAGGCCCCGCCGAGTACCAGCAGGCCAAAAGCAACCACTGCGATCCGGACTGCGAGCTTGGGACCGGGCATACGCTCTGGTTCTTACCTGAATGCTGATTCCCGGACACAGTTCATCGGGCAGGCGGTACGCCGACGCCCATGGCCGTGCGTACGTCCTCCAGCGTCCTGGAGGCGATCTCGCGAGCCCGATCGGCTCCATTGGAGAGAACCAGCTCCAGGGCTCCTTCGTCGGCGCGGATCTCCGGATAGGCCTCGCGCACCGGGGCCAGGAACTCGACCACGGCATCGGCGACGGCCTTCTTGAAGTCACCGTAGCCCTTGCCTTCGAAGTCGGCTTCGATCTGCGCCTCCGGGACCCCGGTGGCGACCGAGAGGATGCCGATCAGGTTGGTGATCCCGGCTTTGTCCTCCCCGCGACGGATCTCGCGGCCGGAATCGGTCACGGCCGAGCCGAACTTCTTGCGGATCGCCTTTTCTTCGTCGAGCACGTAGACCCGGCCGCTGTCGGCGCCGACCGTCGTCGACATCTTGCGTTCGGGCTCCTGAAGGTCCATCACCTTGGCCCCGATCTCGGGGATGCGGTGGTCGGGCACGACCAGGGTCTCGCCGAAGCGCTCATTGAAACGCCGGGCGATCTCGCGCATCAGCTCAATGTGCTGGCGCTGGTCCTCGCCGACCGGCACTTCGTCGGCCCGGTAGGCGAGCACGTCAGCCGCCTGCAGCACCGGGTAGAAGAACAGCCCGGCCGAGACAAGCTCACGCTGGGTCGCGGACTTGTCCTTGAACTGATGCATGCGGTTGAGGTCGCCGTGGGCGCAGACCGCGCCCAGCAGCCAGGCGAGCTCAGTGTGCTCATGCACGTCCGACTGCCGGAAAAGGATGCAGCGGGCCGGATCAAGGCCGGCCGCCAGCAGGATCGCGGTGGTGTCGTACAGCCGCTCGCGCAGCTCTTTCGGGTCGTAGGCGACCGTGATCGCGTGCAGGTCGACGATGCAGAACACGGCCGGATCGCCGCGGTCCTGGCCTTCGACGTACTGACGGATCGCGCCGATGTAGTTGCCAAGGTGCTTGCGCCCGGTCGGCTGGATGCCGGAAAAGATTCTCATCGCGGCCAACTCTAGAGCGAACCGGGGTTCTACTCGGGCTTGGGCTGGCGGATCACCGGGTTGCGGCTGGCAGCGACTTCGTCCAGCCGGCGCACCGGGGTCGTGTACGGCGCCTCTGTGGCGATCGCCGGGTCCCGCTCGGCCTCCTCGAGGATCTTCTCGATTGCGTCTGCGAAGGAGTCGAGGACCTCTTTGCTCTCGGTCTCGACCGGTTCTACCATCAGGGCCTCATCGACCAGCAGCGGAAAGTAGACGGTCGGCGGATGAAAGCCGAAGTCGAGCAGGCGCTTGGCCAGGTCGAGTGTCCGAATCCCGAGCTGCTTCTTCATCGGCGCGCCGGAGAGCACGAACTCGTGCATGCAGTGGCGGTCGAACCCGACCGGCAGGTACTTTCCTGCCCGGCCTTCGGAGAGGCGCTGCTTGAGGTAGTTCGCGTTCAGCACCGCCAGCCTTGAGGCTTCGCTCAGGCCGTCTCCACCGAGGCTGAGGATGTAGGCGTAGGAGCGCACGAATACTCCGAAGTTGCCCTGGAATCCGCGCATCCGGCCGATCGACTTCGGCCTGTCTTCATCGAGGTCGTACTTCCAGCCACCTTCGCCGTCGGCCACCCGGACCACCTGCGGCCTCGGGATGAACGGCTCGACCCGGTCGGATACGGCGATCGGACCGGCGCCCGGCCCGCCGCCGCCGTGAGGCTGAGAGAAGGACTTATGCAGGTTGACGTGGACGATGTCGAAGCCCATGTCACCCGGTCTGGCCTGGCCCATGATCGCGTTCAGGTTGGCACCGTCGTAGTAGAGCAGGCCGCCGGCATCGTGGACCAGACCGGCGATCTCGACGATGTTCGAGTCGAACACGCCGAGTGTGTTCGGGTTGGTCAGCATCAGACAGGCGACGTCTTCATCGACCTTCGAGCGCAGGTCGTCGATGTCCACCCCGCCGTCTTCGTTGGTCGCGACCTTGACCACCTCGTAGCCGGCCATGGTGACCGATGCCGGGTTGGTGCCGTGGGCGGTGTCGGGGGTCAGCACCTTGCGCGGATTGCGGCCGCGGTCCGCGTGGTAGGCACGGGTCAGAAGCAGTCCCGCCAGCTCGCCCTGGGAACCGGCCGAAGGCTGGAGGCTCACGTGAGGCAGGCCGCAGATCTCGCCCAGCGACTCCTGCAGCAGGTACATCAGCTCGAGCGCGCCCTGGGCGTCCTCCGGCTCGGCCGCCGGGTGGAGTCTGGCGTTGCCCGGCAGCGCGGCGACCCGTTCGTTGAGCCGCGGGTTGTACTTCATGGTGCAGGAGCCAAGCGGGTAGAAGCCGGTGTCGAGGTCGAAGTTCCGGCGTGAGAGCCGGTTGTAATGGCGGATGATCTCCGGCTCGGAAACCTCCGGCAGCTCGGCCGGGGTCTCCCGAAGCAGGCCGGCCGGAATCAGCTCCTCGATCGGGGTCTCGCCGACCCCACTGGGCGGAAGCTGGGCAGCGCGACGTCCGGGGACTGACTTCTCATAAATCGTCTCGGCCCGCTCGGCCTGCTGGGGAGTCTCTGTCAGCGTGGCGGAGCTCACGAGGCCAGCCTCAGCTTCGGCGCCGCCGTGTCGGCCGGTGGCGTTTGAGTTCCCGCCGCACCGGAGGATGTCGCCGGCTCAGAGGCTCCGGCCGCTGCGCTGCGCTCCAGGGCGGCACAGAGCCACTCGATGTCCTTCACGTCACGCTGCTCGGTGAGGGCGACAAGAAAGCCGTCCTCGAACTCGGGGTAATCGCGGCCGAGCGGGTAGACCTGAAGCCGTGAGCCCGTGGCGTCGGCGCCGGAGCGCAGTGCTTCCACCGGCACGGAGGTCGAGCGCACCGCGAACTCACGAACCACCGGGGCGTCGTGAAGCAGTTCGAAGCCGTCGATCGCCGCGATCCGGCGACGGGCGAAGGCGGTTCTCCGGGCCAGCATCTCCCCGATCTCGACGAATCCCGCCTTGCCGAGCCAGGAAAGGTGGATAACGCCGGCCAGAGCGTTCAGGGCCTGGGAGGTGCAGATATTGCTGGTTGCCTTCTCCCGGCGGATGTGCTGCTCACGGGTCTGGAGGGCGAGCACGAAACCCCGCCTGCCATCGACGTCTTCAGTCTGGCCGGCGATCCGGCCCGGCATCTTGCGCAGGTACTCCTCCCGCGCACAGAAGAACCCGAAGGACGGCCCGCCGAAGTCAAGCCTGTTGCCGAGCGGCTGGCCCTCGCCAAATGCGATGTCAGCGCCGCATTCGCCGGGTGGCCTGAGCACGCCCAGGGTCATCGGGTCGACCGCAACCACGACCAGTGCGCCGCGGGCGGAGGCGAACTCGCCGAGCCGGGCGATGTCCTCGACCGATCCGAGAAAGTTCGGGTTCTGGAGAAATACGGCAGCGGTGTCTTCACCGATCGCGGCCTCGAGCGCGGCAGCGTCGGTCAGGCCGTCTTCAAGGCCGACTTCGCTCAGCTCCGCACCGAATCCGACTGCGTGTGTGGCGAGGGTCTCCCGGCTGTGCGGATGTATGCCGCGCGAGGCGACCAGGCCGTTGCGGCCGGTGACCGCCATCGCCAGGTAGGCGGCCGAAGCAGCGGCCGAAGGCCCTTCGTAGAGGCCCGCGTTTGAGACCGGCAGGCCGGTGATTTCCGACATCGCAGTCTGGAACTCGAACATCACCTGGAGGCCGCCCTGGGAGACCTCGGGCTGGTACGGCGTGTACGGGGTCAGGAATTCAGACCGGCTGGTGATCGCGTCGACGATCGCCGGCACGTAGTGGTCGTACATGCCGGCCCCGAGAAAGCCCGGGTCCCCTTCGGGGTTACGGTTCTTCGACGCAAGCTCCGCCATCCGGGAGTAGACCTCGGATTCACTGAGCCCGTCCTCGAGCGCCAGAGGGCGGTTCAGTCGGACCTCCTCCGGAACCTGCTCGAAGAGCTGGTCGATCGAGTCGACCCCGATCGCATCGAGCATCGCCTCGCGGTCGGGACCAGTGGCAGGTGTGTACCCGGCCATCGGACTACTCCAGCGACGCCGCGTAGCTTGCTGAATCCAGCAGAGAGTCGACCTCGGACGGTTCGCTGAGCCGGATCTTGACCATCCAGCCGGTCTCGTATGGGTCAGCGTTGACCGCCTCGGGGGCATCGGCCAGACTCTCGTTGACCGCGATGACCTCGCCCGAAAGTGGCGCGATCACGTCGGATACCGCCTTGACTGATTCGACCTCGGCATACGGCTGGTCCTTGCTGACCTCCGCGCCGACCTCCGGGCCGTCGTAGAAGACGACCTCGCCCAGGGCATCCTGTGCGTACCAGGTGATTCCGAGCGTGGCCTCCCCGCCGTCGATGCGGGCCCAGTCGTGCTCCGGGTGGTAGCGGAGGTCTTCTGGATAGCTTGGCTCGGACATCGTCAGGTCTCCTGTTTCACCTTCGTGTAAAGAGGCTTGGAGCTTACGCGCGCCGTCCGACGCTTTCCCCGCACATCCACCGCGAGCAGCGTTCCGGGGCTGATCAGGTCGCTCCTGACATAGGCCATACCGATCCCTGAACCCAGCGATGGCGAGAAGGTGCCGCTGCTCACTTCGCCCACGGTCTCCTCGCCCAGCATCACCGAGTTACCGGCCCGGGGTATGCCCTCGCCTTCGATCAGAAACGGAACCAGCGTCTCGTCGGTGCCACCGGCCCTCAGGGCGGCCACCCGGTCGGAACCGATGAACCCGGTTGACTCGACACAGGCCCAGCCGAGACCGGCCGAGATCGGATCTATTTCGGTTGAGAGGTCATTGCCATGGAGGTGGTAACAGGCCTCCAGGCGCAGGGTGTCCCGGGCGCCCAGACCACACGGCACAATGCCGACATCCACCAGTTCGGCCCAGACGGCCGGGGCGATTTCAGGATCGATCAGCAGCTCCACCCCGTCCTCACCGGTGTAGCCGGTGCCACAGATGATCCCTGCCCTCCGGCCGACCTGATGCGCGATCACCTTCATCCTGTCCGGAAGTTCCAGATGCATCTGCTCGGAAAGAGTGCGCCGCGCATTTGGCCCCTGAACCGCGAGCATCACGTAGTTATCACTGGCATCCCTCACATGGACATCGAAGCCGCGCGAGACAATCCCGAAGTGGAGGAGATCGGTCTGGTGGTTACCGGCATTGGTGACCACCAGGTAGCGGTCACCCCCCAGGCGGTAGACGAACAGATCGTCGACAACGCCCGCCTCGTCGTTCAGGAGCATCGAGTACTGGGCTCCGCCGACCTGGATCCTCGAGATGTCGTTGCTGAGCAAACGCTGAAGGAAGGCGAGTGAGCCTGGCCCCTCGACCTCGATCTGACCCATGTGGGAGACATCGAAGATCCCGGCGTGAGTCCGAACTGCGACGTGCTCCTCACGAATCCCGTCGTAATAGACCGGCATCTCCCAGCCGGAGAAGTCAACCATCTTTGCCCCTGCCTCGACATGAATTGCGTGAAGTGGAGTGGTTCGCGCCTGTGTCGAGGGAGTACTCACCCGATCAGCTTAAGGCAGCAGGCCGACGAGTCAGACTCAGGGGCTCGACAGGGCGGGTCAGGCGCGGACGGCGATCAAGGGGAACACTCTTCCGGGCAGCCAGACGTGAAGCGCCTCCGAATGGGGACGCTTCACGACAAGGATCTGCTCCGGGCCGAGGCTGACCGGGCCCGGCGGTACTAATCCTGAAGGAAGGGCGGAACCTCTATGTCCGAGTCACCGACGCGGAGGCTGTTCAGATCAGTGTCATCGCCCGAGACCCGCTTGCGGCTCTCATAGCGGCGACGAACCCTCTGCGGCGAGCGGGCGAGCAACTCGAAGCCCTCGAAGCCCGTTGCGATCACGGTAACCCTGACCTCGTCAACAAGCGACTGGTCGACAACCGAACCAAAGATGATGTTCGCGTTCGGGTCGGCTTCCTCCTGGATCAGCTGCGCCGCCTCGTTGACCTCGAAAAGACCGAGCTCCTCAGGGCCGGTGATGTTCAGCAGCATTCCCGTTGCGCCCTTGATCGACTCCTCAATCAATGGGGAGGTGATCGCTGCCTTGGCGGCATCGAGGGCACGGTTCTCACCCTGCCCGACCCCAACGCCCATCAGAGCGGAACCGGCATCGCGCATGATCGTGCGGACGTCTGCAAAATCGAGGTTGATCAATCCCGGAATCGTGATCAGATCGGTGATGCCCTGGACACCCTGCCTTAGGATGTCATCGGCCATCTTGAACGCATCGAGCACGCTCGTACGCCGTTCAACTGCGTGGAGCAGCTTTTCGTTCGGAACGATTATCAGCGTGTCGACGTGGTTGCGGAGCTTCTCGATTCCCTCCATCGCCTGCTGCATCCTGTTCCTGCCCTCGAACTCGAACGGCTTGGTGACCGCGCCAACAGTCAACGCGCCGATTTCCTCTTTGGCGATTTCGGCGATTACAGGGGCTGAACCGGTCCCGGTGCCACCGCCCTCCCCGGCAGTCACGAAAACCATGTCGGCACCCTTGAGCGCCTCCTTGATCTCGTCACGGGTCTCTGCCGCTGCGCCGGCCCCGACTTCTGGTCGTCCACCGGCGCCGAGCCCGCGCGTCAGCTCCTGGCCGATCGAAATCTTGATGTCTGCATCACAGGCCTGCAAGGCCTGCGCGTCCGTGTTGACCGCGATGAACTCGACTCCGCGCACTCCGGCATCGACCATCCTGCTGACTGCGTTCGTACCACCGCCGCCGCAACCGACGACCTTAATCACCGCTAGGTAGGTGCTATCCATCTTCCCGTCCCAATCGTGTTGCCTGAGTTGAAGCCTGTCTTGTGTTGAAGCTTTGATGCGTGAGTTGAAATCTGATCTGAGTAGTCCATGTCCCGGACCTTCAGTCCCGCTTCAGGGTTCGCGGGGCTGGCCGGTTCTCTGGAATTCCGCTCAAAGTAAGGCATACATTCGCAGATGTCAACGGTTCGCACTGCCTCCTGCAACGGGTCTTTCTCAAGGGTTACTTGAGAGTTTCACTACCCTCAAGTTGTGGTCAAGGTTGAGGGTGCTGCGGTTTCGGGGACCGATTGATTCACCCGTCAGTCCCCTGCCGGAGCGGGATCCGGCTCAATCCGGGGCCTGACAGGCCACGCCACCCACAGCCTTCAAAACGGCCCTACCCTTCCCCGGTCGGCTCCGTACCGATCCCGACTGCGGGCCTCATTGGAACCGTGAGATCCACGTAGCCAACGTCGCCGAGCTCCGGATCGGCGATCACGGTCGCTGCTGCCTTCCACTTTTCGACCGCCTTTTCCGGGCCGCCGAACAGCAGCACGAGGCCGTTGGAGAGCGTCACCTCCACCCCGTTTTCCGTGCTGTCGCTGCGGTCCACGTAGGTCTTCAGTTCAGTCGGCGCGGAGCCGAGTACGATCGCCTGCTCGAGGGCGATGCCTCGCAGGCGACCCCCTTTCGGTGGCTCACCGTCACCGATCAGCGGCAGAAGTTCGTACTGATCACCCGGAGAGCCGAGCACTGTTCCATCTGAGGCGATCAACAGTGCGTCTTCATCCTCACCAAAGATCGAGCCGTTCTCACGCTGCGTCACGATTACGGTCGCGCCGTTGGGGAAATCGGCCTCGATCTCTGCTGACTTGACCCTGGGAAAGCGAGACACTTCCTCGGTAAGGACCTCCTGCTTTACGTGGAGAGTCGTCATCTCTCCCGCTGCAACCTCGATCGCGTCCGCCAGTTGCCTGCCTTCAGGCGTACCGGTATCCAGTCCGCGGATCTCCAGGTCACGGATCTCGACGACGGCCAGGTCGCGGAGCACGAACCAGCAAAGGGCGATCAGGGTGATCCCCAGAACCATCAAGCTGATCAGGGTGAACATCAGTCTGCGACGTCGGCGTTCGCGGCGCTCCGCCAGCTCTACCGTCCGCCGAACGGACAACCTGCGGTCAGCCAAGGTCCAGCCCCCTGCCCGGCCCCTGATCGCCCTGATCCACTTCCGGTTCGCCAGACTGTCTCCAGTCGTCCGGCCACTCGACGTCACCCATCACCTGAACCTCCGGTTCGAGGGTGACGCCGAACTTCTCCATGACCCTCCTCCTGGCCGCAGACATGACCGCGATCACGTCCGCAGTGGTGGCATCGCCCATGTTGTCGACGAAATTTGCGTGCTTTTCCGAAAGTCGCGCGCCCCCAATCGACAGGCCACGACAGCCGGCAGCATCAAGTAGTTGCCCGGCGCTGCGACCATCCGCCCGTGAATCGTCCGGATTCTTGAAAGTAGAGCCAAAGGTCTTGATTCCGGATGGCTGAGCATCACGACGCCAGGCACGCATCTCGGCCAGCCGCTCCTTGATTGCCTCGGTGGTGTCCTCCTTCAGCGAGAAGAAGGCGCGAGAGACAACCTGCCCGTCGGTCAGGTTCGAGTGACGATAGGAAAAACCAAGCTCGGCGGGCTCCACAGTCGCAGAGCCCGATGCCGAGCAGACCTCCACCCGGTGGAGGACGTCAGCGAGCCTGCCTCCATAGGCATTGGCGTTCATCCGGACCGCGCCGCCGGCCGTTCCCGGGATGTTTACTCCGAACTCAAGGCCCGAAAGACCCCAGCCCGCACACTTGGCGGCAACCGAAGGTAGTCGGGCGCCGCCGCCGCAGACTACGTCGGTACCCCGGCGCTCGATCCCGGACAAGTCGCCGGAAAGCTTCAGGGCCAAACCGCGAAATCCATCGTCTGACACCAGCAGGTTGGAGCCGGAGCCGATCACACCGACCCTCAGGCCGCTACGCCTTGCCCAGTCGAGCAGCTCGACCAGGAGTTCGGTGGAATCAGGCGCTGCGAAGAAGTCGGCGTTGCCGCCCGTTCTGACGGTTGTGAGCCGCCACAGAGGATGGTTGGTCTCGACTCCGGCAGGTGGTCCGGGTGAGCCTGCTGCTGAGGGTGAGCTCACTTCGGGGCACCTTCGCCGGAAGGTTCAACCAGTCGGTCGGAGAGTCTCGTGATGTCCCCCGCTCCGACCGTGACGAGTATGCGACCGGGGCCAAGCAGCCCTTCGACTGCCCGCTCGGCTGCTTTGAGATCCGGGGCCCACCAGGTTCTGGTCGCACTCTGCCTGTCCGCAGCCGCCCGCAGGACATCAAGGCCGCTCACCCCTTCAAACGGACCGACCGGCTCCTCGCGAGCCGGGTAAACATCGAGTACCACCACTTCATCGGCGAGGGCGAGTGCGGAGCCGAATGCCGAACTGAAGGCCTTGGTCCGGGAGTAGAGGTGGGGTTGGAACACAGCAATGAGGCGATCGGGCTGGAGTCCGCGAAGGGCGGTAAGCGAAGCCTCTACCTCCGTCGGGTGGTGCGCGTAGTCGTCGTATACGCGGGTACCGCGTGAATCCCCCTTGTACTCCAGTCTGCGCTTGACACCGGGGAAGCTGAGCAAGGCGGCAGCCGTGGCATCTGGCTCTACTCCGATCGCCTGTAGGGCCGCAATTGCGGCGCGGGCATCAAAAAGGTTGTGGTCTCCCGGGACCAGCAACTGCAGATCAGCCGGTCCGGGCCGGTCAAGGTCGAAGTTGGTGCGCTGTCCCGGGGACTCGGTCAGTCCCGGTGGCTCGACCACCTTCGAAGCCCTGCCGGCAAAGGTCTCAAAAGCTGCCCTCAGTTCAGCAAGGCCGCTCCAACGCGAATGGTGATCCATCTCGATGTTGGTGATTACGGCAACTTCGGGGTTCAGAACCAGGAAGCTGCCGTCGCTCTCGTCTGCTTCGACCACAACCCACTCACCCTCACCCCAGCCGCTGTTGGCCGCGGCCCCCCTTGGTCCAATCCCCGGAAGCTCGCCACCGACAAAGAATGCCGGGTCCATACCCAGCGCCCTCATGGCCCAGATCAGCATTCCTGTTGTTGTTGTCTTTCCATGAGTGCCGGCGACGGCGATCGTGCGCTTGGCCGCGCACAGCTCGGCCAGCATGTCGGAGCGATGGAGCACCCTCCTGCCCTCCTGGCGGGCTCGCTCCAGCTCGGGATTATCGGATGCGATGGCAGTAGACACGACCACCTCCGCACCTTCAGGCAGATTGGCTGCGTCGTGGCCCACGGTCACAGCGACGCCGGCATCTGCGATCCGCCGAAGATACGACGAATCTGATCTGTCACTGCCCGAAACCGAAGCACCGAGTCCGTGGCAGACCAACGCCAGCCCGCTCATGCCGGCTCCACCTGCCCCTATGAAGTGAAGCCCTCTGTCGGGCCAGTCCCCGGTCATCAATCAAACGCCCCTGTAGTGACCGCTTTACCGTCCGCGGTTCCGGAGCCTTCGCCGGGTGTGGATGCAGCAGCCATGACCTGGTCGGCGATCCGGCCGGAGGCGTCTGGCATCGCCAGTCCCCGGGAGGCAGCCGACATGCTTTCGAGCCTGTCACGGTCCGTGAAGATGGACCCGACCTCTGCTGTCAGCCGGGTGGCATCAAGCTGGTCATCTGGAACGACGACCGCAGCGCCGGCCGCGGTCATCCATTCAGCGTTGGCACTCTGGTGGTCACCGGTCGCGTGGGGATAAGGAACGAGCACAGCGGGCTTGCCGGTGGCAGTCAATTCGAACACCGAACCACCGGAGCGGGCAAGCACCAGATCACAGGCCGCCAGGCAATCACCCAGATCGGGTTCGTACTCGAGCAGTGTGTAACCGGAGCGATTGCCCGCGATCGCAAGGCGCTCGGAAACCCCTGGAAAGTCCCGGCTCCCGGCCACATGGATCACTTCGAAGTTGCGCCCCGACTGCTCGGCCAACCCCTCGATCGCGGCGTAGTTGATCGACCTTGCGCCCAGGCTTCCGCCCATGATCAGCAGCACCTTTGAACCCGGATCAATCCCGAAACGCCTGCGGGCCCTGCCTCTGTCGGCCTCCAGAACAGCACGACCGACCGCTCGGCCGGTAACCGTGAACCGGCTTCCCTCACAGCCCTCGATTGGAAAGGCCAGACAGACCCGCTCGGCTGACCGGGCCAGCATGCGGTTGGCCAGGCCCAGATGGCGATCAGCTTCAGTAAGTACGAGAGGGATTCGCTTCGACCTCGCCGCAAGGCCCGCTGGGCCGGCGACGAACCCGCCGCCACCGACAACTACATCGGCCTCACGCTCAGCGAGGATCCGTCGGGCACCCGGGAGCGCCGCCGCAGCCAAACCTGCTGCCCGCAGAGCCTTGAGCGGGTTTCGGCGGTCAATGCCAGCCAGGTTGAGCAGATCAATTTCGTAGCCGGCAGCCGGGACAAGCTCGGCCTCGAGACGGCCGCGCGCACCCATGAAAAACACCTCTGCTCCTCTATCTCGAAGCTCGTCTGCGATCGCCACGGCCGGGACCACGTGTCCCGCCGTACCGCCCGCCGCCATGACTACCGTGGGCACCTGTCGCCGTCCTTCTGGTCGGTTGATCTCTGCTTGCGTCCTCGACAAGCCTCAGTCTGGCACCCTGATCCCGTCTTCGCCGTGGCGGTGCCTTGACGAGTGTCGCCGCCTTTCCACCTCGGGCCACGTTCAGGATCAGCCCGATCGCGATCAGGCTCACGACCAGACTGTTATTTCCGTAGGAGACCAGTGGCAGTGGCACTCCGGTGAGTGGCGCCCAGCCCATCACTGCGTAGAGGTTCAAGCCCGCCTGAAAAAGGATCAGGCCGGTGAGCCCGGAGGCAATAATTCGACCGAAATCATCCTTTGCCGCGCGGGCAATCCGAAAGCCGGCGTAGCCAACGAGGCCGTAGACGGCGATGAGCAAAACCATGCCTATCAGGCCGAACTCCTCGCCTATCACCGCCGAAATCATGTCGGTATGCGCCTCGGGAAGATAAGAAGCCTTCTGAACACCGTTGCCGATTCCGACACCATCCAGGCCTCCGGAGCCGATTGCGATCTTCGCCTGATAGGTCTGGAAGCCGGACCCAGTCAGATCGCTTGACGGATCCAGAAACGTGAGCAGGCGCTGCCTCCGGTAGGGCGCAATAAGGGCCATGGTCAGGGCGGCCAACACAAGCCCGGCGAAGAGCAGTCCGAGGTCCCGGATCCTTGCCCCGGCGGCGAACAGGGTGATCCCGGCTGCCGCCAGGGCAACCATGATCGTGCCCATGTCAGGCTGCGCCATGACCAGCGCCGAAGCTATCCCGGTCAGGCAGAGATAGGGCGCCAATTCCTTGACCGAATGAAGCCTGTCGGGCCGGTTGGCGAACAGGTGGGCCCCGTAGACCACAAGACCTACCTTGAGGAACTCGGCTGGCTGAATCTGGATCGGACCGGCCGTATACCAGCCTTTGGTTCCGTTTACAGCAGTACCGACGATCAATACACCGGCGAGTGCAACCAGAATCAGGATGATCATCAGGGGCACAAACTCCCGAACCCGGGTCAGTGGTATCCGGATGGCAAACCACATGAGCACGAGGCCGATACCGATGGCTATCAATGTGCGCTGAAGGTAGGAAGCGCTGTCTGCCAGTCCGCCGTCCTTGAGGATCGCGGAGGTCGAGCTGGCAGAAAAGACCATGACCGCACCAAAGGCAAGCAGGATCAGGGTAGCGGTGAGAAGCAGGTTGTACTCGACTGATGTCTCGCCACGAACCCGCTTCGACCGGGACCCGCGGCCACCCCCGGTATCGGTAGCTGCCAGTTTTCCCCCTCGCGGACTGCGGCCCCTGCGACGGCTGGAATCAGACCTCATCGATCGTCCCCACAAATCTCCGGAAGTGATCGCCGCGATCCTCAAAGTCCCTGAACTGATCGAAGCTGGCGCAGGATGGTGACAACAGAATGGTTTCGCCCGGACCCGCGTCCTGCCAGGCGAGTCTCACAGCAGTCTCAAGGTCCCCGCAGTCCCGTAAATGCAGGCCGGCAGACACGAGCGGCTCGAATACCTCAAGAAGCTCGGAGGCCGTTTCACCGATCAGGTAGACACCGGAGCAGGCTGACTCAACCGGGTCAGTCAACGACTCGAACGATTCACCCTTGTGACTGCCGCCGAGAATGAGTCGGACGCCGTGATCAAACGAGGCGAGCGCCGTGGCAGTAGCCTCGACGTTGGTCGCCTTCGAATCATTGATGAACCTGATGCCGCCGATCATGGCGACCGGCTCCAGCCGGTGGGCGACACCGGCAAAACTCCGAAGGCCCTCGGCGACGGCCTCGGTCGACAGACCAAGGCTGAGTGCGGCCGCCCCGGCTGCCATCGCATTGGCCACGTTGTGGTCCCCGATCAGTCTGAGTTCCGAGCGATCGAGCAGCCTGTGGCCATCAACGGTGATCGCGCCATCTTCGAGCCAAAGGTCGACCGGCAGATCATCCTTTCCGGCTGGAATGAACCTCACGACGGCCGCCTCTCCGGGTGGATCGAGGTCCATCAGGGTCGGATCGCTCTGGTTGAGCACCGCAACATCCCCTTCGATCTGGTTGATGAAGATCCGCTGCTTGATCCGGCCGTACTCAGCCATGCTTCCGTGGCGGTCAAGGTGGTCAGGCGCCAGATTGAGGTAGACCGCGCACTCCGGAGCGAAGAACTCGATGTCTTCAAGCTGGAAAGACGAGCACTCGCAGACGACAGTGACCTCCGGCCCTACCGGCCGCTCCGCGAGGCTGGTCAGCGGGCTGCCGATGTTTCCTACCGCATGGACTGCGCGGCCCGCCGTTCGCAGAATATGGGCGACGAGCTCGGTCGTCGTCGTCTTGCCGTTGGTGCCGGTGATGCCGACGAAGGTAGCCCCGACGAGCCGCCAGCCAAGTTCCAGCTCCCCGATAACCGGGATCCCACGGTTGCCGGCTTCGACGATTATCTGCGCCTCCTTCGGCACACCAGGGCTCTTGATCACGGTCCCGACTCCGTCCAGCTGGTCCACGCCACTACCGCCAGTCGAGTATTCGACCCCGGCCAGATCCAGCTCCCCGAGCGCAGTCGGATGACCCGAATCGAATCCGGAAACGGCTTCGCCACGGGATTTGAGCGCCCTCGCAGCCGCTACCCCAGAGCGGGCAAGACCGACTACGAGAAAGGGGCCATGGGGCAGTGGCGGGCGAGCCCTGGATGAGTGGACATATTCCACCTTTCGTACTTCAACGCCGATAACCCGATTCCTGTAGCCGGGAAGGCAATTCACACCGGTCCGGGCGGGCTCTGAAGGGATGGCCGGCCGCCCTCTCAGGCCAATCCTGAGAACGACCTTTATCCACCAACAGACTGTTGGTAGATCGCGAAGCCGAGCCCGGAACAGACCGCAGCGATGATCCAGAATCGAAGCATGATCTTGGTCTCCGACCAGGACATCATCTCGAAGTGATGGTGGAGTGGGGCCATGAGCAGAACCCGGCGGCCAAAGGTCTTGAAGCTGAAGACCTGAACCAGCACTGAAAGTGCCTCAATCACGAAGAGGCCGCCGATCACGATCAGAAGGATTTCAGTCTGGGTCATGACCGCCAGCGCACCGATGGCACCACCGAGCCCGAGCGATCCGGTGTCGCCCATGAAAATGGAAGCCGGAAAGGCATTGAACCAGAGGAAGCCGACGCAGGCGCCGACGAGACAGACCGCCAGCAAGGCAAGGTCCTGCTGGCCTACGGTGATGTAACAGATGGCCGTATAGGTCAACAGGACGATCGCGCTGGTCCCTGCGGCAAGCCCGTCGAGTCCGTCGGTCAGGTTGACGCCGTTGGTAGCCCCCGCGATCACCAGAAACACGAGCACGAAGTAGCCGACAGGACCGATGTCGAAGCTCAGATCAAGACCGCGGATCAGGATCACCGGCTCCAGGCCAACTTCGTGACGGGCAACCCACCAGAGAACCAGGGCCAGCAGGACCTGACCGACGAGCTTGTAGCGGGCCGAGAGCCCGAGGGAGCGCCGCTTGACGATCTTTATGAAGTCGTCTGCGAAGCCAAGTGCTGCGCAGCCAAGCGCAACGAAGAACACGGTCATCGCGGCGAAGCTGTGATCCGAAAGTACCAGGAAGGGGACCAGCACGGCGGTGAAGATGATCAGGCCGCCCATGGTCGGTGTGCCGGCCTTGGTCTGGTGGCCGGAGGGGCCCTCTTCCCTTATGTTCTGGCCGAACTCGCGCCGCCTCAGGAAGGCGATGAATCTCGGTGAGAGGAACAGGCAGATGAGCATGGAGGCCATCGAGCCGAGGACAATCTCGCCCATCAGGAAACCCCTTCCGTGCCGACGGATCCTCGGGCGAGACCCTCGGTCACGACCTCAAGCCCTGCCGCCCTCGACCCCTTGACAAGCACGACACCCTGAGGGTCCAGCATTCCTTCCAGTAGCTCGACTGCCGCTGCCTGGTCTTCGACCAGGTGGTCGGGTCCATAATGCGCAGCCTCGGGACCGACCCCGATGATCACGTCGATCTTCAGCGAGCGGGCGTAAGCGCCTACCTCACGGTGAAAATCAGCGGCCCCCGGGCCGAGTTCACCCATCATTCCCAGGACGGCGACCTTTGGCTGGCGGTCAAGGGTGGCCAGGTAGTCAAGCGCAGCCCGCATCGAAACGGGATTGGCGTTGTAGCAGTCGTTCACCACGAGGGTTCCTCCCGGGAGGGTCAGGTGCTCACCGCGCAGCTTCGAGAAGGTGACGGAAGACGCCCTCGCAGCCAGATCTTCGGGTGCTGCACCTGCCGCGACCGCCGCCGCGACCGCTGCCATGGCGTTGGCCAGGTTATGGGCCTCCGTGAACGGGAAATCAAATCGGGCGGGGCCGGCGGGGGTCACTACCGTTGCCGAAATGCCTGCCGGGGTGCGGACCACGGATTCAGCGTAGACATCGCCCCCGTCACCAAAACGGACGATTCCGGCAACGCCCTTCAGGTGCGGCTCGAGGTATCCGGCCTCGACCGGCACGATCACCGGATTGCCCGGCTTCAACCCCCCGATAATCTCGGCCTTGGCGGCGGCGATCGCCTCGATTGAGCCGAGCAGTTCCAGGTGAACGGGTCCGACAGTCGTGATGACACCGATGTCGGGCTCGGCGATCATCGCCAGTTCGGCGATCTGACCGCGGCCGCGCATCGCCATTTCCAGCACCAACGTATCGGTGTTCGCAGGCGCTGAGAGGATGGTTAGCGGGAGCCCGATCTCGGTGTTGAAGTTCTCTTCCGAGGCATGAACCGAGCCCGGCAGTATCGCTCTGGTGATGTCCTTGACTGAGGTCTTTCCGACCGAGCCGGTGATCCCGATTACGGTCGAGCCAAGTTCCCTGCGCCATGCCCTGGCCAACTCCTGCATAGCCAGCAGGGGGTCTTCGACGACGAACACCCAGCCGTCGGGTCCGGCCCCATCAGGCCCGCAGACAGCCTCGGAATGTACGGGTTCCACAACCACCCCCCAGGCACCGTCATCAAGCGCCGCCGGGGCAAAACGACCACCGTCCTCCGACTCCCCCTTGATGCCGAAGAACAGCTCGCCGCCGCCTATGGCGCGCGAGTCGATCACGGCTGAGGTCGGAAAGTCCTTGCTGCCCCGGCTGGTGATTCGTGCGCCCATCACCTCGGCGAGTGG
>CAIZLN010000016.1 GCA_903933815.1 uncultured Solirubrobacterales bacterium | reverse complement strand
TCTCACTTCGTCGGAGATCGGACCGCCCAGAGTATTCAGCGTGTACTGCCTGTACATCGGTGCGTACACATCACAGATCTGCGAGAACATCCGGGCCTGATTTACGGCCACCCCGCGGATCGGCTGGTCCTTGGCGAGGTCCGAGTTGGGGCCTGGCTGGGGGCTTTGTGTCGGGTAGAGATAAAAACAGTCGACCGGAGACTTCGAGGCGGCCTGGAAGGCGAGCGGCTCGGTGCGGACAGGCAACGGCGGGTCAACGCTGTTGTCTGGCGGCAGGAAGACGCTACCCGCGAGGGTGCCGGCGCAGGGGTTGTCGACCTGCCCCGGCTTGCAGAGCCAGACGGTGTCCTCAGCCGATGCCGGCCCGGCGAACAGGGCGATTCCGAACACTGTGGTTACGGTCGCGAGCACTACCCTGATCATCTTCCTGCTGCCTGAAGTTCCCATTCTCTCCTTCGTCGCACCGGGCTGGGCCACGGCGGCTGGTTGTTTCCCGTACCTCACTCTTGAACACGGGAATACGCTTCGGGCTGCGGTCGCCTCAGACTCGCCCCGTTCCTCTTCGATCAGGTTATCGCGCCCAGGGACGCCGAACTGACCGCAGCCGCATATTTGGCCATGACCCCGCGTGTGAAAAGCGGTTCGGGTGCCTTATAGGCGGCGATTCGACGGTCAATCTCTTCCACGCTCAGGTCTACGTCCAGGCGCCGGTTGTCGAGGTCGACAGTAATGATGTCGCCCTGCTGGATGGCTGCGATCGGGCCGCCCTTGACGGCCTCCGGGGCGACATGGCCGATCATCAGGCCACGAGTGGCACCGGAGAACCTGCCGTCGGTCAGCAGCGCCACGTGCTCGCCCATGCCCTCGCCGACCAGAGCCGCGGTCACCTGGAGCATCTCCCTCATTCCGGGTCCCCCGGCCGGTCCTTCGTTGCGGATCACGATCACGTCGCCCTTCTCGATCTGCTTCTTGCGGACCGCGGCGAAGCAGTCTTCTTCGCACTCGAATACCCGTGCGGGGCCGACATGACTGCGCCGCTCGGTACCGGCAACCTTCACGACAGCACCATCCGGACAGATGTTGCCCCTCAGAATCGCCAGACCGCCCTTGGCCTTGAGCGGCGCGTCGACCGGCAGTACGACTTCCTGTCCCGGCTCCTCCACTGCCTTGTCGGCCTCTTCACCGATCGTGTTGCCGGTGACGGTGATTTCATCCTCGTGGAGCAGGCCCCCGTCCTTCAGCCGTTTGAGGATCAACGGCACACCACCAGCGCGATAGAGGTCCGTGGCGACGAAGCGGCCACCCGGCTTCAGGTCTGCCAGCAGCGGGGTGCGGCCGGAGACCTCCTCGAAGACATCGATGTCGAGTTCAATGCCGGCTTCCCGGGCAATCGCAAGCAGGTGAAGTACTCCGTTGGTCGAGCCCCCGGAAGCAGTCACAGTTGCGATCGCGTTCTCAAGGGAACGCCTGGTGATCACCTTGCTCGGCCGGATGTCCTCGGCGAGAACCTTGAGAATCAGCTCGCCGATGCCACGAGCGACTTCGTTCTTGTCGGCATCTTCAGCTGGAACCATGGCCGAAAAAGCCGGTGAGATCCCGAGCGCTTCGAAGGCACAGGCCATCGTGTTGGCGGTGAACTGCCCGCCGCAGGCACCAAAGCCAGGGCTGGCGACGTTCTCCAGGTCGGTCAGTTCCTGTTCCGAAATCCGGCCGTCGGACTGGGCTCCAATCGCTTCGAATACATCGACGATCGTCACATCACGGCCTTCGTAGGTTCCGGGTTTGACTGATCCCCCGTAGAGCACGATCGAGGGAATGTCCAGTCGGGTAACGCCCATCACCGCCCCGGGGATGGTCTTGTCACAGGCGGCGAGTGCGACGATGGCATCGAACTGGTAGCCACGAGCCATCAGCTCAATCGAGTCGGCTACGACCTCGCGGCTGACGAGTGAGGACTTCATCCCCTGGGTGCCCATCGTAATCCCGTCAGAGACAGCAACAGTGTTGAACTCCATTGGAGTTCCCCCGGCGGCGCGCACGCCTTCCTTGACAAACTCGGCCAGACCCCTGAGGCCGTAATTGCATGGCATCGCGTCGGTCCAGGTATTGGCGATACCGATCGTCGGCTTGCTGAGGTCTTCATCGGTGAGGCCGATCCCCTTCATGTAAGCGCGAGCTGCGGCCCGATCCGGCCCGTCAAAGACGGCGGCGGAACGCGGACGGGGATACGGGCTAGTGAAGGAAGATTCGTTGGAGGCCATGGCTCGTATCTTAGGCTTGAAGGCCTGAACAGGCAGGCTTCACTTGTGGTTGAAGCGGGAGAGACCGAGAACGTCCACTGGCCCGGGACCGGAGCCGATCGTGTCAAGCCCGTCAGCGACCGCCTGCGAAGCGACTTTGCGTGCAGCCCGTGCTGCGTCCTCGGGCATCAGTCCCTGGGCGATGAACGCGGCCAGGGCTGAGGAATGTGTGCAACCGGAACCGTGTGAGGAAGTCGCCTTGTGGCGCGGGCCTTCGATCCTGACCGTGCGGGTCTGACCACAGAAGACATCGACAACGGCTTCACTGTGTCCGCCTGTCACGACCGCAAAGTCCGGTCCTGCCGCAACCACAGCAGCGGCGAGGCTCTCCTGTGAAGCGTCATTGCCGAGACCGGTCAGGATCCGGGCTTCAGGAATATTCGGGGTGGCGACAGTAGTACGCGGCAGAATCAGTTCGACCAACGATTCCCGGGCATCCGTGGCGAGCAGATCAGCTCCGCTCTCGGCGACCATGACCGGATCAAGGATCACCGGAATATCGCCGAGCAGGTCGAGGCAGTGATCCACTGCGGCGATCGTCTCGACCGTGCCAAGCATCCCTATCTTGACGGCATCAACGCCGATGTCGTCCAGCACGGCTCTCACCTGAGCAACGATCACGGAGGGTTTGACTGCCTCGATTGCGATTACCTCCAGGGTGTTCTGAGCGGTAATCGCGGTGATTGCGGTCATGCCGTGGACACCACAGGAAGCGAATGCCTTGAGGTCTGCCTGTATCCCCGCCCCGCCCCCGGAGTCGGAGCCGGCGATAGAAAGCACTGCGGGGATGTCGGAGGCGCTCACCCGCCGGATCATAGGAGTCTCCCGGCACACGGCGCATCAGGGAGCACCGGCGACCAGACCGGTGCGACGGTACTCACCGGTAAGCGAGCAGTTCACGTAGCCGGCGATCTCCAGTCGCGCCAGCCCGGCCGATGCCTCAACAACCCCGATCCCGGCTGCTGTTGCGATCGAGTCGACCAGTGAATGTCCCGATTCGACCGCCTCGAGGATCGATCGCTCGGCCCTACCGAGCCCCGGCCCCGAATGTCTTTCGGGAAGGCTCAGGCCCATGCCAAAATAGTGCCCGACCACATCCTCGCCGCCACGCACCAGGGCAGCACCCGAGGCGATCAGTTCGTTTGCGCCGATCGATGGCCCGGCCGTCACCGGTCCCGGCACGGCACCCACCTCGCGACCGGCATCGGCGGCCATCTCGGCCGTAATCAGTGAACCGGAACGGCGCGCCGCCTCGACGACCACCGTCATCCTCGAGAGCGCAGCCATGATCCGGTTTCTTGCCGGGAATGCCCAGCGCCACGGTCGGGTGCCGGGTGGCATCTCCGAGATCACCAGCCCCTGCTCCTTGATCCGCCTGTGGAGCCGGGCATGTGACATCGGGTACGGTCGGTCCGGTCCACCGGCCAGTACCGCGACCGTCCTGCCACGCTCGATAGCTCCGCGGTGAACTGCCCCGTCGATACCGAGGGCCAGCCCGCTGATCACGACCAGGCCCACCGAGGCAAGCTCCGAACCCAGCATCCTCGCCACCTCCAGCCCGTAACCCGAGGCTCTCCTCGCACCAACAACCGTGACCGATCCAGTCATCGTCACGTCCTCCAATGCGAAGCCCTGCCCGCAGCCAATCAGGCAGCAGGGCGCATCGGCACCGTCCTCTAGCCCTTCCGGAAAACCATCGCTGTGAAGGCAGCAGGACCAACAGCCCGCTTCTTGCAGGGCGCCCCTCATGAGCCCTTCGTCGATTCCTCTGTTCTCGGTGAGCAGTTGGTCAGCACGCCGTGGAGCGATGGCTGCGACCAGATCCTCGTCTGTCAGGCGGAGCAGTTCCGGCACCCGTCGGCCAGCCCGGTCATCGCAGGCGACCTGGATAAACGGGCCGAGCGCGGCGATCAGCCAGCTTCGCCGCAAACAGGCAGGGCAGGCCTCGCCCGCAGCATCAGACGGCTGGCTCAACTTCCAGACCTCCGCCTGAGCTGCAGCGCTCCTGCGAGGTGGTCCTCGCGGACGGGTCCGCTGCCATCAAGATCAGCCACGGTCCGTGCCAGTCGCAGGATCCGGTCATGCGAGCGACCGCTGAGTCTCCGACTGCGCCCGGCTTCCACCAGAAGGTCACGAGCACACGCCTCCAGCTCAAACTGAGAAACCTCGGATCTGGTTGCGGCGGCGTTGGGTCGACCTGCCCCCAGTCGCTCACGCATCCTTTCCCTGGCGGCAGAGACCCGTGCGCGAACTGCCGAAGAACACTCGCCGTCCCCTCCCGCCATCGCCTCGGGGTCTGGCTGGGTAACACCGACAATGATGTCGATGCGGTCGGCGAGAGCGCCGCTCAACGTACCCTTGTAGCGGGCGACTGCAGCCGGAGAACACTCGCATTCCGGATCCTCTTCGCCCCGGCCACAGGGACAGGGGTTGGCCGCCGCAATCAGGGTGAAGTCGGCGGGCAGCGTGCGCCGTCCGTTGACTCTGGAAATGCTGACTTCACCGGATTCCAGCGGCTCCCTGAGGGCCTCCAGTGCCGGTCGCCTGAACTCGCAGAGTTCGTCAAGGAAAAGCACACCTCGGTGAGCGAGAGTGATCTCACCGGGCCGCGGCGGACTGCCCCCGCCGACGAGCCCGGCAGCTGAAACGGTGTGATGCGGCGCCCGGAAGGGTCGTTCGGCGCGCAGGGAGCCTGCTCCGCAGACCCCGGCTATACGGGCAACCTCAAGGATTTCATCGCTGGCCAACGGAGGGAGTACCGAGGGGATCCGCCGGGCGGCGAGCGATTTGCCCGACCCTGGCGGCCCGACCATGAGCAGGGAGTGGCCGCCGGCTGCGGCTACCTCAATCGCCCTGCGAAGGTTTGCCTGCCCGCGAAGATCTCTGAGGTCTGGCAGAGAGTCACCGCTGACCGGTTCTGCTGGTTCTGGCCTGTGACCGGGAACATCACCTCCGCGGAACTGCCGGAGTTCTGCGATCGAGTCAATGGTGCGGACCTCTATACCGGGAGCGAGTGCTGCCTCGGGACCGTTGGCGGCCGGCAGGATGATTCCCCGGCAGGAGCATTCTCTGGCGGCCTCGGTCATGGCAAGGGCACCCCGGACCGGTCGGACTGAACCGTCCAGGGCCAGCTCACCCGCAAATGCCCATCCGGTCAGCCGGTCCGGGGGCAACTCACCACTCGCGGCCAGCAGGCCGGTGGCCAGAGCAAGGTCGAGGCCGGGGCCCGCTTTGCGAAGGTCAGCTGGAGCAAGATTTGCCGTTATGCGCCGGAGCGGGAACTCAAAGCCCGTGTTTACCAGCGCGGCCCGAACCCGTTCGCGAGCCTCGCGTACGGCCGCATCCGGTAACCCGACTATCTGGAAGCTCGGCAGACCGCGGTGGATATCGACCTCCACCTTTACCGGACGGGCCGTGATTCCCTCGAGCGTGAATGAGGTGGTTTCTGCGAGCACGCCACGAAACTAAGGGTGCCCTGCTTACCGGTTGCTACTACTGTGCGACAAATTTGAGCGGGGTCTTTGACATTTGCGAAAAATCACATCAGGACTGCCTTCTGCTGCCGTACGGTCGTCAGATGTCGACCGGCGATCAGCCTGATTCACGTAAAGATCAAACCGCGCGCCGTAGCGCTGTCGATCCGGGTCCGGCCGATCCACGCCGGGCCCTGGGGTCTCGCGGTGAAGGCCTCTGCGAGAAAGAACTCAGACGACGTGGCTGGGCGATCCTGGAGCGCAACTGGAGGATCCCCATGGGTGAACTTGACATCGTTGCGATGGACGGAAGCACCCTGGTGATCCTCGAAGTGAAGTCCCATGGGAGTTCTAACCAGGCTGGACCGGAGACACCGGTACTGGCGGTAGGAAGGCAGAAGCAGCGGCGGCTTCGTCGGCTGGCTGCGGCCTGGCTCGCCACCCGACACCGAAACCACGGATTCGAGGATCTCCGCTTCGACGTGGTCGGCATCACATTCTGCCCGGACGGATCGCTCTCCGACTACGAACACATCGAAAACGCGTTCTGATCAGTGACCCGAGTAAGAAGGCGAGTTGAACGACATGCGGTGGATCGGCGATGGACCGTGTTTTACGATCGCCTCGCGATGAGCCTCGCTTGCGTAGCCCTTGTGACCCTCAAAGCCGTACTCCGGGTAGCGCAGGCCGGCCCGCTCCATGCACCGGTCGCGGCTGACCTTCGCGACGACCGAGGCGGCGGCGACCGCAGCGCTCTTGCTGTCGCCTTTGATCAGCTTGAGGTGCTCGGGTTCGGAATCTGGCAATCGGAAGCCATCCACCAGACGAACAGTCCCCTCTGTCAACCCAAGACCGTTGAGTGCTTCAGCGAGACACTCGACGTTGCTGGCCTGGAGCCCCTCCGTGTCAATGTGCCTGGCCGAACGCATCACGACAGTCACAGCGGCAGCACAGCTCAGAATCTCTGGAAGCAGCCTCTCTCTTGCGCTGGGAGTCATCCGCTTGGAGTCATTTAGCGCTGCCAGACGCCCCGAGCCAAAGCTCTCGAGGCAGTCGCGGTCGAAAAGCACGGCAGCGGCCACTATCGGGCCTGCGAGGCACCCCCGGCCGGCCTCATCGGTGCCGGCGACACCCCCCTGGGAGATCTCGAGGTCGTGGGCGAACAGACCCGCCGGGTCCGGCCCGGTGGACTTAGAGACCACCGATACGGTTCGGCGGCCAGTAGGTTCCGAATGCCTTGCCGATCAGGAACTCTTCAGGCAGCGGGCCCCAGAACCGACTGTCATCACTCTGGCCGCGGTTGTCGCCCATTACGAAGAAGTGACCGCCGGGAATGGTTATCGGAACCGGGAGGTTGCAACCCTGGCCGTTTATGCCGCAGGGAGTGATCTCGTAACCATCGGGCTGCTCTGGCACTCCGTTGATAACCGGGATCCCGTTTCTGATCGCGACCGAGTCGCCAGGGCCTGCCACGATCCGCTTGATGAAGGTGTCGGAAGCCTCGCCAGGAGTGGCCTGCGGGCAGGCCTGGTCGGGCTTTGGCTGAACTCCACATTCAGGGCCGCCGCCAGTCACTCCCTTCGGTGGGTGAAAAACAACCACATCACCCGGTTCCGGTTCCGTGAAGTGATAGACGAAACGGTTGACAAGCACCCTCTGCCCGACATCCAGGGTTGGCTCCATTGAACCTGAGGGAATCTGATAGGGCTTGACCAGAAAAGCCTGGATCAACAAAGCCAGGCCCAGGGCCAGCACCACAATGACGACCAGTTCCACAAAACTTCCCCCGGCCGACTTGGGCTTGGGGATCAACGGACTCAGGCTTCGTCCTTCTTGCCCTGGCCGTCTGCGTCGGTATCGGCTTCCGATTCGAGCGGTTCGGCCTCGGGAGCTTCTTCAGCTCCGGCCTCAGCCGCTGCTTCAGCCTCAGGGGCTGCTTCAGCCTCAGGGGCTGCTTCAGCCTCTACTGCTTCGCTCTCAGGGGCTGCTTCAGCCTCGGGCGCCGCTTCAGACTCTGATCCATCGGCTGCGGAAGCCTCTTCAACCTCTGGCGCGTCAGCCTCGGTGGCATCAGAAGGCTCGATCGCAGCCGCTTCCTCCTCGGCTGGCGCAAGCCCTTCCCCGGATGCGTCGACTGCCCCCTCTTTGGAAGCCGAGACCATTTCCTCGTCGATTCCCCAGCGGCGTTCTGCCACACGGGCGGCCTTGCCGACCCGGTCACGCAGGTAGTAGAGCTTGGCCCGGCGCACACGGCCACGGGAAGCGACTTCAAGTTTTTCGATCTTCGGCGAGTGGAGCGGGAACGTACGCTCGACACCCACTCCGAAGGACTGCTTGCGCACGGTGAAGGTCTCCCTGACGCCGGAGCCCTGCCGCTTGATGACGACTCCTTCGAATACCTGCGGGCGCTTGCGGTTGCCCTCGATCACAAGGAAATGAACGCGCACACGGTCACCCGGCTGAAACGGCGGGAGTCCCTTGCGCAGCTGGCTGCTTTCGATGTCCTGGATTACTGTGCTCATGGCTAAAAAAGGCGGGCCGGGTGGCCCGCGGAGCGGCAATGCTACCGACTCGCCGCCTTCAACGCCGTCCAACCGCCCATGGCCGGAGGCGAATGCTCACTTTCCCCGCTTCCGACTCTGCTCGGAACGCCACTTGCGGACCTTCTCGTGATCACCCGAAACCAGGACCTCCGGAATGCCCCAGCCCCGGTATTCGGGGGGCCGGGTGTAGTGGGGGTACTCCGGGAGTCCATCGAGCGCTTCGCTCCAGGACTCCTCGACGGCACTCTCGGAATCGCCCAGCGCACCTGGCAGTCGGCGCATGATCGTGTCCGCCAGGACCATCGCGGGAATCTCCCCTCCGGCAAGTACATACCTTCCGATTGAGACTTCGTCATCAGCAATATGTTCATGAACACGGTGGTCAAATCCTTCATATCTTCCGCAGAGCAGGGCCAGGCCCGGTTCCGCCGCCAGCTCTCCAACCAGCGCGTCATCGAGCTGTCGTCCGGCCGGACTCAGGACGACAGTCCTCGGTCGGTCGCCGTCTCCGTAGACACCGGTCAAGGCTGCATCGACCACGTCGACCCGGATGACCATTCCGGCCCCGCCGCCGTAGGGGGCGTCGTCGACCCTCCCCCCCTTTAGCGGAGTCCAGTCGCGGTAGTCACGGGTCTGGAGAGAGGCACCGTGCTCAATCGCCTTTCGAACCGGCCGCTGGGACCGGAACCAGTCGAAGGCTTCCGGAAAGAGAGTGAAGATGTCGAGGTTCACGGCCGGTGACCGCCTGACGGGCGAATCAGTCGAGAATGTCGACAAGTACGCGGCGCCCTTCGCGTACAGCGGCGGCTTTGGCGACGGTGCGAAGTGCGTTGGCTACCCGACCGCCCTTGCCGATCACGCGACCCAGGTCATCCTCGTTGACGGTGATCTCGTAGACAAGGTCCCCGTCTTCTTCGAGCTCCTCCACCTGAACTGCGTCGCGGTCCTCTACCAGTGACTGCGTAAGGAAGAGCAGCATCTCCCGCATGGAGATCAGCTCCCGGTGGCCTTGATGCCCTTGATGCGCAGCAGGCCGGCGACCCGCTCCGAGGGCTGGGCGCCCTTCTCGAGCCAGTACTTGGCCCTCTCCTCGTCGAGCACGATGGTCGACGGGTCGGTCTGTGCGTTGTACTGGCCGATCGTCTCGATAGAGCGCCCGTCCCGGGGGGAGCGCTTGTCTGCGACGACGATTCGCCAGATCGGGTTCTTCTTGGAACCCACTCTTCTAAGTCTGATTCGGACTGCCATTGGACGCGGAATCCTACAGATTCTCAGCGGCGGCGGACCTTGGGCCTTTGAACCTTGCCGGTCATGCGGGCAAGTTGCTGCGGATCCGGCATGTTTCCGGTTGCCATCTGCTTCATCAGCCGTCGC
The DNA here is from genome assembly GCA_903933815.1 of uncultured Solirubrobacterales bacterium. Taxonomy (GTDB): domain Bacteria; phylum Actinomycetota; class Thermoleophilia; order Solirubrobacterales; family 70-9; genus 67-14. The sequence goes on along the minus strand of CAIZLN010000016.1, from coordinate 8,244 downwards.
ATCTGGTCGAACTGTTTCACGAGGTTATTAACCTGCTGGATCTTTGTCCCCGAGCCTTCGGCGATGCGGCGCCGACGGGACCCCTTGATCAGTTCCGGAAAGGCTCGTTCCTCCGGGGTCATCGAGAGGATGATCGCCTCGACCCGGTCGAGTTCACCTTCATCCACGTCGACGTCCTTGAGCTGCTTCATCGCGCCCATGCCAGGCATCATTCCCATCAGGTTGCCGATCGGACCCATCTTGCGGACCTGACGCATCTGCTTGAGGAAGTCCTCAAGCGTGAACTGCTCATTGGCCATCTTGCGCTGGAGCTCTTCAGCCTCATCTTCGCTGACCTGGGCTTCAGCCTTCTCGATCAGGCTGAGGACATCCCCCATCCCGAGGATCCTGCCGGCCATGCGGTCCGGGTGGAAACGGTCGAAGTCCTCCAGCTTCTCTCCGGTGGAAGCAAAGAGGATCGGCTTGCCGGTGACCGCCTTGACGGAAAGCGCGGCGCCTCCGCGAGCATCTCCGTCGAGCTTCGAGATGATCACGCCGTCGAACTCCGCTGCTTCGGAGAAGGACTCCGCCACACCGACCGCATCCTGGCCAGTCATCGCGTCGACCACCAGGAGCACGTTGTGTGGACGGGTCCTCTTGCGGATCCTGGCCAGTTCGTCCATCAGATCGGCATCGACGTGAAGCCGACCCGCGGTGTCGATAATCAGGACATCCCTGCCCTCTTCCTTGGCCTTATCCAGCGCCCACGCGGCAATCTCCACGGGATCTGCGTCGGCACCCTGCTGGTAGACCACAGCACCGGCCCGCTTGCCGACGGTTTCCAGCTGCTTGATCGCGGCCGGGCGATACACGTCGCAAGCGGCGAGAGCTACGTTCCTGCCTTCCTTCTTCAGCAACATGGCCAGCTTGGCGGTAGCCGTCGTCTTGCCAGATCCCTGAAGACCGGCCATCAGGATCACCGTGATGCCCTTCTGGGAAAAGACGAGGTCGCGTCCGGCGCCGCCCATCAGCTCGGTCAGCTCTTCGTTGACTATCTTCACGACCTGCTGGCCGGGGTTCAGGCTGCCGAGCACATCGGCGCCCAGGCAACGCTCCTTGACCTTTGTGGTGAAGGACTTGACCACCTTGAAGTTGACGTCCGCCTCGAGCAGTGCGAGGCGGATCTCCCGCATCGCCTTGTCGACGTCATCTTCGGTCAACTTGCCGCGTTTGCGGACGTCGGAAAGGGTCGACTGGAGGCGTTCTGAGAGCTGGTCGAACATGAACCCGCACCTTACCGGCAGCCGGGTGCGGTCAGCAGATCAAGCCGCCTCACGGGCGCCGTCAGAGGCAAGTCGTGGCGAGAGGACCACCCGCGCTCCCCGCTGGCCTCGACTCCTGCGGTTCAGCCTTCGTCGAGGAGGGCGTGGGCAAAGTCGTCCGGATCAAACGGCCTGAGGTCTTCGAGCTTCTCCCCCGCGCCGATCAGCTTGACCGGGATCCCGAGTTCGGTGGCTATTGCCAGGGTGATGCCGCCCTTGGCTGTACCGTCGAGCTTGGTCAAAACAACACCGTCGAGTGGGGTTGCTTCAGCAAATGCCTTCGCCTGGCGGAGACCGTTCTGACCGGTAGTGGCATCGATCGAGATCAGGGTCTCGTGTGGGGCTCCGGGAAGCTGCTTTTCGATCACCCGACGGACCTTCCCGAGTTCGTCCATGAGGTTTGACTGGGTGTGGAGTCGACCGGCGGTATCGATGATCACCACATCCGAACCGCGTGCCTTGGCCGCGTTGATGGTGTCGAAGGCTACGGAGCCGGGGTCGGCACCTTCGTTGGAGCGTACGATTCCGGCTCCGGAGCGTTCAGCCCAGGTAGTCAACTGTTCAGCAGCCGCAGCGCGGTAGGTATCGGCAGCGCCGAGCAGGACGGACAGTCCGAACTCCTTCTGGAGATGCCAGGCGATCTTGCCGATGGTGGTGGTCTTGCCGGTCCCGTTGACTCCAGTCATCAGCAGGACGGCGGGCTCGGCGCTCAGGTTGATCGGAGCACGGTTGGTCGATGCGATCTCGGCAAGGATCTCGATCAGCCTCGCTTTGATCGCCTCACCATCGGCAGGCACCTGACCCGCGTCAACTTCATGCTCGAGCTTCTCCACAACGCTGGCAGTGGTGGTGGCGCCGGCATCGGCATAGATCAAGGCCTCCTCCAGCCGTTCCCAGGTTTCGTCATCGATCCGATCGAAGAGGCTGGAGCTGATCTCCTCGGTCAGAGCGCGGCGACTCTTCGAAAGGCTCTCGCGGAGACGACTGAAGGCACCGAGCTTCTTCGGGGAGTCTTCTTCTTCGACCTGTGGAACCTCCCTGGGGGCGCGGTCCCCGAGGTCAAGGATGTCGTTCCAGCTGGTGCTCACCAGTCGGATCCTGACGGATCCGGGCGCGTCAGGCTGCTTCGTCCACTCCGCCGTCGGAGACGGCCTCCAGCTCGCGCGGGAGGCGGCGGGAGACGACCTTGGTCACGCCGTCGCCACCCATGCTCACGCCGTAGAGCACGTCAGCCGCGTCCATGGTCAGCTTCTGGTGGGTGATGATGATGAACTGGGTCCGGTTGGAAAAGCGTTTGACCATTTCCAGAAAACGTGTGATGTTCGCGTCGTCCAGCGCAGCCTCGACCTCGTCGAGGATGTAGAACGGACAGGGACGGGCAAGAAACACCGCAAAGACGAAGGCGAGCGCGGTCATGGCCTTCTCCCCTCCGGAGAGCAGACTCATCTGCCGCATGCGCTTGCCCGCAGGAGTCACCTCGAGCTCTACTCCGAAGTCAGACTGGATCTCGTCCTCGTCCGGCTCGACGGGATCCTCATCGCCTTCCTCACCTTCCGCTGCCGGCGCAGGACCTGGTCGCAGGTCGACCGAACGCAGTCGTCCGCTCCCGCCGGGGAAAAGGTGGGTGATCATCTCTTCGAAGTTCTCGGCAGTAGCGGCAAAGGTCTCGTCGAAGGAGCGGGTTATCTCGGCATCGATGTCACGAATGATGCCTTCGAGTTCCCGCAGCGCCCGCTCGGTGTCGTCGCGCTGGGCGAGCATCTGCTCAAGATGCTCAAGAGCCTCCTCGTATTCACGCTGGGCGAGCGGGTTCACCGGACCGAGCCGCTCCCGGCGCAGGCGCAGGTTCCCGAGCTTGCGCTCAATCGTCTGACGCTCCTCCTCACCGAGGGGTTCCTCAGCCTCTGGAATCTCCGCATCCAGCTTCTCGGCGATCCGCCCGAGTTCGGTGACGGCCTCCTCGCGCCTGTCCCCGAGATGGGCGGCTTCAACCTCGGCGGCAGTGACCCGCTCCGCCACGACACGCAGCTTCGACTGGATCTCAATCTCCTGTTCGGAGCACAGCTTCAGCTCGGCAGCGATCTCATCAGCATCGCCCTGATCGCCGATGACCGTCCGCTCGGCCCGGGAAACCCGTTCCCGAACGGCGGCAGCTACCGAATCGCCGGCGGAGATGAGCTCCGAAACCAATGCCGCCAGGCTTTCTACTTCGGCCATTCGCTCGCCGAGCCGCTCGCGGTGCCTCTCCCCCAGCAGTCCTTCCGCCCGACGGGCGTGGCGGGTGGCCAGCTCGGCTCCGGTGTGGACATCGGCGAGAGCCTCCAGCCGGCTGGCCTCCGGGCCATCATTCCGGGCCTGACGCAGTCCCTCCACAGCAGCCTGCAGACCTGAATCAACCTCCGACAGCTCCTCGATCAACCGCCGTGATCGCTGACTGGCCGTACCGCTGCTGCCGAGATCGAAGGTCAGGGGGGCCAGCTCGACCCTCAGTGCTTCAAGTCGCGCCTCCAGCGAGCGGGCCTTCTCGGAGATTGCCGAAGTGCTGATCGCAATCTTCTCCTGACCGGACCTCAGCGAGTTCAGAACCCCCCAGATCGCGGTCCGCTGACGGTCACGCTCGGCGAACCGTTCCTCGGCTGCGCGGCGGCGGCGGGAGACGCCGGACAGTTGCTCCTCGAGCCCGGTCCGTTCCTTGCGTGCCGCATCTGCGGCCACACGCGCAGCCGCCAGCCTGTCCTCGCCGAAGCGGAGTTCCTCGGCTACCAGCTGGGCTCGCAATCCGAGCTCCTCGCGCTCAATGCGTGCCCCTATCTCTGCCGCGTTGGCCTGCTGCTTGAGGGGGCGCAGGGCCCGACGAGCTTCGCGCTCCACATCGAGTGCGCGATCGAGATTGTCGCGGGTCGCCTTGAGCTTGAGCTCAGCCCGTCGCCGTCGCTTGCGGAACTTTCCGAGTCCTGCGGCCTCCTCAATCAGGAGGCGACGTTCCCGTGGCTTTGAGTGGACTATCGAGTCGACCCTGCCCTGGCTGATTACAGAATGCATTTCCTTGCCGAGGTTGGCATCGGAGAGGATTTCGACTACGTCGACCAGACGGCAGCGGGCACCGTTGAGGCGGTACTCGCCTTCACCGGAGCGGCCGAGTTTCCTGGTGATCGCTATCTCGGTGAAATCAGACTTGATGCCGGCATCGGAGTTGTCGATCACCACTTCGACTTCGGCCGAAGAGCGGGCACCTGTGTTCTTGCCACCCACGGAGATGATGTCCTGCATTGAGGTGCCGCGGATGGCCCCGGGACTCTGTTCGCCCAAGGCCCAGAGAACCGCGTCGGTGATGTTGGACTTGCCCGAGCCGTTGGGGCCGATCACTACGCTGACGCCAGGGGCGAAGCGCAGTTCAGTTTTCTCCGGAAAGGACTTGAAGCCCTTCATGGTCACCGATCGCAGGAACATGAGTTCTAAGGCTGCCGTTCCGGTCGGACGCCACCGTGCTCAGCCACCGAGGACCTCCAGGCCCTTCTCGGCAGCAGCCTGGCCCGCTGCCTTCTTGCTGCGCCCTTCTCCCCGGCCGATTTCTTTGTCCTGAAGCCTCACCACGACCTCATAGATGCGCTCGTGGGACGGCCCGCGGGCATCGACGACCTCGTACTCGACTACCCGGCCGTCGCGGGCCACCAGTTCCTGCAGCGCTGATTTGAAATCGGTCCTGGTGCTCTGGACGGTCTCGATTCGCGAGCCGAAAGCCTGCCTCACGGAAGCGGCTGTCCGTTCGTAACCGAACTGCAGGAAGCAGGCACCTATTACCGCCTCGGTGACCTCCGGGAGAGGCCTCTCTCCCTCGAGCAGCAGGCGGGCCGGTGTCCCGGCACCCTCGGGGCCGACGGGCTCTGCTTCAAGCAGCATCTTCGGAATGCCGATTGCGTCGCCGACCGCCGCGCAGGCGATTCCGCTGACAGTCTGATTGAGGATCTTGGTTAGCTCTCCGGCATCGAGATCCGGATGCTCCCGGTATAGCTGTTCGGCTACTGAGAGACCAAGAACGCTGTCGCCGAGCAGGGCAAGACGTTCGTACGAGCCGAGTCGGTCGTGGGTCCAGGAGGAGTGAGTCAGTGCAGCGAGCCGGGCGTCCTCCGGGAGCTCCTCGATCAGTGCTCGGAGCGGCTCGCCGGTGGCCGGGCCCGCGGCCCGGCGCTCACGCCCCCGCTTTAGCCAGGACAAAGTCAACGGCGTCTCCTACGGTCACGATCTCGCTGGCCTCTTTTTCGGATAGCGAAATTCCGTAGCGATCCTCAAGTTCCATGACCAGTTCGTAAAGATCGAGAGAGTCCGCGTCGAAGTCTTCCTTGAAGCACGCTTCCGGCTTGATCTCATCCGGACTCAACTCAAGCTCGGTAACAAGGTGCTCGCGCACCAGATCCATCACTTCGTCCCTCGTCATGACTCTCTTCCTATCACGCCGGGCCACCTGAGCCGGCTGCACCGCGGTTCAACCCGACGCGGTGAAGCATCTCTTCGGTGAGCCCGGGAGCGTCGACCAACGCCCCTCGGGCTGCGACCCTGATCGCATTGGCGACGCCGTCGGGGCCTGAACTGCCGTGTCCGACCACTGCCACACTGCGCAGGCCCAGCAGGATTGCACCGCCCGTCGTATCCGGATGCAGATCACTCTTCAGTCCACTGAGTGCGGGCTTGAGCATCAATCCTCCTGCTGCCGAGAACGGATTGCTCCTTGCGGCATCAGAAATGGCTCCTGTCACCAGCTTGACGACGCCTTCCATGGCCTTGACCACGATGTTTCCTGAAAAGCCGTCGGTCACGATCACATCCGCTCCCGCACCGGGAAGGTCCCGTCCTTCGACGTTCCCGATGAAGTTGATCTCGGCTGATTTGCTCAGCACCCGGTGAGCCTCAATCTCTATATCCCGGCCTTTGCCCGACTCTTCTCCAACCGAAAGGAGGCCGACCTCAGGCGAATCAACGCCCATGACGGCCCTTGAGAAGGCAGCGCCGAGATAGGCAAACTGGATCAGGTGCTGTGCCCTCACCTCGACGTTGGCACCGATGTCGAGGAAGAGGACAGGCCGGCCCGGCAAAGGCACGACGCCGGCCAGTGCCGGTCGCTTGACTCCACGCAGACGCTTCAGACCGAAAGTCGAGGCCGCCATCATCGCCCCCGTAGAGCCGAGACTCACAACCGCCTGTGAGTTGCCGTCGCGGGCGTCAGCCACAGCGCGCACGACCGAGGCCCCGGGGCAACTGCGCACCGAGGGGACCGGATCATCCTCATTGGAGATCAGTTCCCGCACATCAATCAGTTCCGCGCCATCAGCCCCACTCAGATTGATCCTGTCCGCCGGTCCAAAGACCCGGACACCTATCCCGTCCGCAGCAGCCTGACGGACGCCCTCCTCAAGAACATCGAAGCCTTTCTCAACTCCGAAACCGTCGAGCGCGACCGTGGTCCCGCCGAAGCCCAACTACTCGCCCGTAGGGGGAAGCCCGTCCATGCCGGGCCTACGCTGGGCGATGACCTCGCGACCGGCGTAGTCGCCGCAGGAAGGGCAGATCCGGTGTGGCAGACGCGGTGAATGACACTTCACGCAGTGATTCACCCTGGCCTTGGCGGCCTTATGGGTTGCGCGACGCTTGTCGCGGCGGGTGCGTGAGGTTCGTTTCTTGGGTACGGCCATAACGACGGCGCAGTCTAGAGAACTTGCGGTCCGGGCGCATTTCCACCTGATGGGGTATTCCCTCCAGCACCCCGGCGCAGTATTCGCCGTTGGCTACGAGGGACGGTGAGGCCTCTTCTAATTCACCGAAAATACGGCCCGGACCTGCCCACCGAGCCGGAGCACGTATTGCCCGGCCCTGAGCTTCGAAGCCCGGGGCAAAGCCAGGGCACCGTTTCGGGCCCGGGTCTTACCCCGGGAGAGGACCTTGCCGTTTCGGGAAAGACTCCAGCTGACCTGTGAGCTCGACTGCGAGGGGTAGCGCACCCTGCAGGTCACGCTGACCCTGGTCCTTGAATTGTTCTTGACGGTGCAGGTGACCTTGGCGTTTCTTCCGGGCTTGCCTAATGGGCCGGTCGGTCCCGTTGGTCCCGTAACGCCGGTTGCTCCGGTGTCGCCCTGGTCGCCTGTGGCGCCGGTATCGCCCTGGTCGCCTGTGGCTCCTGTAGCTCCGGTGTTACCGGTTGCTCCGGTGGCGCCCTGGTCGCCTGTGGCTCCGGTGGGGCCGACCGGCAAAGAGCCACCGGTGCCTGAGAGCGGAACGCTGAGCGGTGAGGCAGAGCCGTTGTAGCGGACCTCCAGGGTCGCGCTTCTCGGGCCGGCGGCGTCGGGCGCGAACCTGACCAGCACCTCACAGCTGCCAGAGGCAACCACGGTCTCACCAGCGCAGGTGTCACCAACGATGATGAAATCGCCGCGGTTCAGCCCGCTGGTCCTGATCCTGCTGATCTCCAGGGGATAGCCCTCGTCCGAGTTGGTGATGGTGACTGTCTTTGGTGAGCTCAGGGTGCCCAGCGACTGGGTGGTGAAGTCGAGGCTGGTTGGAGCTGCGGTGGCGGTGGCTCCGGCGTTGAGCAGGACCGAGACGTCGTTGGAATTCGCGTTTGCCACCGCGAGGTCGGCGAAGCCGTCGCCGTTGAGATTGCCGATCGCGACCGAGAAGGGAGCTCCGCCGACCGCGAAGTCAGTGGAGGTTCCGAAGGAGCCGGCGCCGTTCCCGAGCAGGACCGAGACGCTGTTGGAAGCCAGGTTGGTAAGCGCCAAGTCGGCGAAGCCGTCGCCGTTGAGGTCGCCGATCGCGACCGACCAGGGAGATGAGCCGACCGCGAAGTCAGTGGAGGTTCCGAAAGAGCCGGCGCCGTTCCCGAGCAGAATCGAGACGTTGCCGGAGCCATAGTTGGCGACCGCCAGGTCAGCGAAGCCGTCGCCGTTGAGGT
>CAIZLN010000015.1 GCA_903933815.1 uncultured Solirubrobacterales bacterium | reverse complement strand
TGTGTCCGGGTGTTCGAGGGAAACGATGAAGTAGACGGCATCGGGCCAGCCCGATGCGAGGTTGATGTCGGTCTGCGACGGGTAGGCGGGGGTCCGGGTGTGCGAGTGGTAGATGCCGGTGACCTGCTGGCCGTCATCGTCGATCCGGTTCATCAGCTCGAGCTGCTCGCGGGGGGCGATGCTGTAGCGGAAGGGGCTGGCTTCGGCGTTTTCGGCCCGGTGAATCGACAGGGCCTCTTCCGGGCTGCCTCCGATCAGGCCGCAACACTCGTTCGGTGCGTCTCCACGGGCGTGCGCGATCATCTCGTCGAGCATTTCCTGCGGAACCTTCATGAACGGATTACCACCAGTTGGTGGCGTTGATGTCGCCGAGTTCCTCGAGTGACTTCGTGTACACGCCCGAAGACAGGTACTTCCAACCGCCGTCCGGAATCAGGAAGACGATGTTGCCCGAGTCCATCTCTCCGGCGATCCGGTGAACTATGGCGGCCACAGCACCGGAAGACACGCCGGCGAAGATGCCTTCGTCATCGAGCAGGCGCTTGGTCCAGATGATCGCGTCGCGGTTGGAGACCATGATCTTCCGGTCCAGGACCGACAGGTCGATGATCGGCGGGATGAAACCGTCGTCGAGCGAGCGCAGTCCCTGGACGAGTTCGCCCTGCATCGGCTCCGCGGCGATGATCTTGGTTTCCGGGTCGTGTTCCTTGAGACGACGTCCATTTCCCATCAAAGTGCCACCGGTGCCGAGTCCGGCGACGAAAGCCGCAACTGAGTCGAGTTCCTCAAGGATCTCGACTGCCGTTCCGTTGTAGTGAGCAAGCGGGTTGGCTTCGTTGCCGTACTGGTAGGGCATGTAGTAGCTGGAGTCGGCGGCGGCCATTTCCAAGGCCATCTCAACTGCGCCGTTGGAGCCCTTCGCACCCTCCGAGTAGACGATCTCGGCGCCGTACATCCGCAGGAGTTCGGTGCGCTCGGCAGTGACGTTGTCCGGCATCACAACCTTGAGCGGGTAACGCTTGCGGCGGCAGATCATCGCCAGAGCGATGCCAGTATTCCCCGAAGTTGGTTCAAGGATCGTCTGACCCGGGCTGATCGCGCCACTTGCCTCGGCCGCTTCCATCATCGAGCGGGCGACACGGTCCTTCACTGAGCCGGTCGGGTTTGCCGACTCAAGCTTGGCAAACACCTTGACGTTCTCGTTGGGTGAGACCGTGGAGAGCTCGACCAGCGGCGTGTGACCGATCGAGTCGACGATGTCGGTGAAGGTGCCACCGCAGGGCTTGTTGAGGAGTTCGTAGTAAGGGTTCATGGTCTGTCTTCTTTGGAGGGTCTTACTTTAGAAAGTGTAGTGGCTTGGACAAGTGGTCGTGTCAGGTGCCGGGATCCGTGCGATACTCGACTCGTTCTGCTTCGGACCAACTACCCCTGCCGGGAGGAATTCGCATATGAAGAAGTTCCGACTGTATTTTCTGACATCTGCCTTGACTGTGGTGGCCGCGATGGTACTTGTCGCCTGTGGCGGTGACGACAACAGCTCTGACACCGCCAGCTCCGGAAGCGGCGATGTCGCCTCCGAGCTGATCACCGCCGGGACCCTGACCGTCGGGTCAGACATCCCGTTCCCGCCGTTCGAGTTCGGCAAGTCTCCGAACTACGAGGGTTTCGACATAGACCTGGTCAATGAACTCGCCAAGGATCTGGATCTCGAGGTCGCGATCGAAGACACCGCCTTCGACACGATCTTCACCGATGTGGCCCAGGGCAAGTTCGACATGGTTGCTTCTGCCGCGACGATCACGCCCGAGCGTGAGCAGCAGGTCGACTTCTCGGATCCGTACTACGAGGCCGAACAGGCGCTTCTCGTTCCGGAAGGATCCGACATCACTTCGGTTGAAGGTCTGGCCGGTCTGACAGTCGGAGCCCAGGACGGCACGACGGGTGAGGTTTACGCCCAGGACGAGACTGAAGCTGGCAGCGTGAGGGGATTCCCGAACGGCCCGGCTGCGATCGCAGCACTGCGAAACGGGCAGGTTGAGGCAACGATCATCGACCAGCCGGTTGCCCAGGATGCGATTGACAAGGGGGAGACCGGTTTCGAACTGGCGACCACGATCCCGACCGGTGAGCTCTACGGCCTGGCGTTTTCTCAGGACACTCCGGCATTGCTCGCAGCAGTCAACGAGTCCCTGGCGAGCATGAAGGAAGACGGTCGGCTCAACGAGCTGTACCAGAAGTGGTTCAAGATTGATGCCCCCAAGGGCGTGATTGACGGTACGAACACACCGCAGTAGGCATTAGTTCGCATCAGGTCGGAAGGGGCGCCGTCTACGGCGCCCCTTCCGATTCAGTGCGATCCGCAAGTCGCACGGGAGGCGGCGCTGGTCGCAAGAGCACACGAGAGAGAAGTAGTTGGAAGTTTTCTTCGACACGTACTTTGATTTCAGCTTCATGGCGGAGCACTTCGACGAGGTGCTCGCAGGCTTCTGGGTGACGATCAAGCTCTCGATCGTGGGTGGATTCTTCGCCCTGATCTGGGGGTTGATCCTTTCAATACTCAGACAGGTCCCCGGGAAGTGGCTCGCGCCAGTTCGCTGGCTCACTATCGCCTACATCGACTCCCTTCGTGGCATCCCACTGCTGCTGGTCATCCTCGGGCTCTCAGCCGGCCTCGCGACGCTCGCCTCAGAGGGCACAATCCCGCGGGAGATTGGCATCCCTCAGTGGTTCGGTGAATCCGATCCATTCTGGTACGGGGTGATTGCGTTGACCCTGACTTATGGTGCCTACATGGCGGAGGTCTACCGGGCCGGTATCGAGGCGGTTCCCCGCGGCCAGACGGAAGCCTCTCGATCGCTCGGCATGAGCCACGGTCAGGCGATGCGCTTCGTGATCGTCCCCCAGGCCATCCGTAAGGTGATTCCGCCGCTGCTCAATGACTTCATCGCGCTGATGAAGGACACGGCGCTGATTTCAGTCCTCGGCCTGGTTGAGACGGTCCAGACAGGAAGCGACCTCTACTCCGAGTTCTTCAATC
>CAIZLN010000014.1 GCA_903933815.1 uncultured Solirubrobacterales bacterium | reverse complement strand
GCCTCGGTGTCGGGCCGGCGGCCTCCGGCGATCACCAGGTAGTCGACTTCGGCCGTCTTGTCGCCGTAGCTCAGCTTGACCGAGTCGGAGCCGACCTCGACGTTCTCGACCGGGGTGCCGGTCGAGACCTCGATGCCCTGCTTCTTGAAGTTGCGCTCGACCACCCGGGCGACGTCCTTGTCTTCGGCGGGCAGGATCTGGTCGAGCATCTCGATCAGGGTGACTTCGGTGCCGAAGCGGATGTAGGCGGAGGCGATCTCCGCGCCGGAGGCACCGGCGCCGGCGACCGCGATCGACTTCGGCTGCTCGGGCAGCGACCAGGCGGCCCAGGTGTCCAGGACGCGGTCGGAGAACTCGACCCCGGGGATCGACTGCGCGACCGATCCGGTGGCGAGGATCACCTTGCCGGCTTCGTAGACGGTGTCGCCGACCTTCACGTTGCCGTCTTCGGTCAACGAGCCTTCACCGGCGATGAACTCGATCCCGTTCTTCTTGAACAGTCCGTTGACCCCGCCTTCGAGGCCGGCGGATACGTCGGTCCGGCGCTGGCCGAGAGCCTGCCAGTCGAGCTCGACCCCGGTGGCCTTGACCCCGATCGCTTCGCTGTTTTTCGAGTGGTCGTAGACCTCGGCCGTGTGCAGCATGGTCTTGGCCGGGATGCAGGCGTAGTTCAGGCAGCGCCCGCCGGCCTTGTCTTTCTCGACCACCGCGGTGGACTTGCCGAGTTGGGCGGCCCGGATAGCGGCTACGTATCCGCCCGGTCCGCCACCGATCACAATTACGTCGAAGGAGTTTTCAGCCATTGTCGGCCGAGACTATCGGACCGCCTGATGCCGACTCAGCGTGCGTTCGGGCCGCGCGGCATCTGGATCCGGGCCATCGCCTTGACCATGAACCAGAACATCACGCTGAGGCCGACGCTGAGAATCACGGTGCTGATGAACTGGAGCAGCGTGCCGGCCAGCACCAGGCCGGCGACTGCGGCCAGAATCAGGATCAGCAGCAGCATCTGGAAGCCGAGCACCGCCCAGTAGCGGGTCCGCCACATGCCGACCGCCATGACGCTCATCACTGCCGCAGTCACCACCAGCTGGGCGATGTTCGGGCTGCTGCCGTTGACTTCGGCACCGGCGAGCGCGGCCCCGGTCGAGCTCCAGAAGATCAGGGCGACGACGCCGGCGAATATCGCGCCGACAGTGACCACCGTCGGCCGCTGTCCCGGCTCCAGTGGCTCGAGTGATTCGCGCACCTTCTGGTTCTTGACTTCGGCCTTGGCGTAGCCGGCCTTCATTCGGTCGCCGCCGCCTTCTTTCGGCGCGTCCGGCTCAGCCACCGGGAGCCACTTCGCTGCCGACCGAGGCAAAGGACCGCCGCAGGTCCTCGGCCACACCGGTCGGGTTCGGGGAGTCGTGGATCGCCCGGACCACGCAGATCCTGCGTGCCCCTGCCTTGAGGACCTCGCCGACATTGGTGGTGTCGATGCCGCCGATCGCAAAGAACGGGAGGGTCGTGTGCGAGGCGGCGTAGGTGACGAGGTCCAGCCCGACCGCCGGGCGGCCCGGCTTGGTCGGGGTCGCCCAGACCGGCCCGACACTGATGTGGTCGACCCCTGCGGCGGCGTCGATCTGCTCGGTCGAGTGGGTGGACAACCCGATCAGGGCCTCGTTGCCGACGACCTTCCTGGCCTCCTCGACCGAGATGTCGTCCTGGCCGATGTGGACTCCGTCTGCCCGGCAGTGGACCGCCAGGTCGGGGTCGTCGTTTACGAAGAACGGCACTCCATAAGTGTCGGCCAGGCGACGAAAGGTCTGGGCGGCGCGGTCGATGATCCGGTCGTCACCCGACTTCTCCCGAAGCTGGATCACGTCCACACCACCGTCGAGTGCGGCCCGCAGCAGCGGCTCGGGATCCTCGCCGTTCGGCCGGCCGTCGCAGACGAAGTAGAGCCGCGCCGTGCGCAGGCGCTCGCGCCTCAGTGCGCCGATTCCGTCAGGGGTGCCGAAAGCCATGTCTGAAGTATCCCAGCGGCGGGGGCTGGCCGGAGCGGTAGGATCGTAAGTGACCTGCGGGAGCCCTTCGTACGGGCTGAGAGGGTGGCTGACAGCCACCGACCGCCTGAACCTGATCCGGGTAATGCCGGCGGCAGGGAGTGGGCGGTTCGGGTTCCCACCGATTGCGAACCGATGAACGAACAACTGACCACAGACAACGCTGACCGGCACTTCGATGTGGTGGTAGTCGGTGCGGGTGTGATCGGTCTGGCGACTGCCTTCGAACTTCGCCGCCGGGGCGCCGAGGTCGCGGTGGTCGAGGCCGCACCGATGGCGGGCACAGGGGCCACCCGGGTCGCTGCGGGCATGCTCGCCCCGGTAGGGGAGCTGGACTTCGGCGAGCCCGCGCTGCTGGAGATCAACCTGCTCTCGGCCTCTTTGTATCCGGACTTCGTCGCGGCAGTCGAAGAGATCACGGGCCATGACACCGGCTACCGCCGTCTGGGGGGGCTCCATGTCGCGCTCGACCGTGACGAGGCATCTGAGCTGAAGCGGGTGCTGGAGCTCCAGCTAAGCCTCGGGCTGGACTCGAAGTGGCTCGGCCCGGCTGCGAGCCGCGAGCTGGAACCCGGACTCCACCCGGGCCTGAACGGCTCGGTTCTGGTCGAAGGCGACGGCGTCATCGACCCGCGGGCGCTTTCTGCGGCGCTCGTTGATGCACTTGATCAGCTGGACGTGCCGATCGCTTTCTCGACCGAGGTCACTTCGCTGCTGCTCGATGATGGCGCGGGCCAGTCCGATCCTGTGGTCAGCGGGGTTCGGCTCTCGGACGGCCGCACGATCTCTGCCCCGACCGTGGTTGCGGCCGGCGGGGCCGAGTCGGGTCGCAGCGAGTGGCTGCCCGAAGCCGACCGTCCTCCGGTGCGGCCGGTCAAGGGCCAGATTGCCGAGCTCCGGGGGGATCCCTCTGACCCCGTCTGCTCGCGCATTCTTGCTTCGGAGCGGGTCTACCTGGCTCCCCGCAACGACGGCCGGCTGATTGTCGGAGCCACGGTCGAGGAGATGGGCTACGACACGGCAGTAACCGCCGGGGGCATCCACGAACTGCTTCGTGAGGCTTATCGTCTGCTGCCCGACATCGCGGAGATGGAGTTCATCGAAGCGACAGCAGGGCTTCGGCCCGGCACCCCGGACAACCTGCCGGTGGTCGGGCCGGCTTCGACCCCCGGCCTGATTCTCGCCACCGGCCATTACCGCAACGGCATTCTGCTGGCGCCGGTTACCGCCGTTGCGATTGCCGACCTGGTCGAGTCCGGAGCCGGCCCGGGGGATTCGGCCACCGGCCCGATGTCCGCGGCGGCTCCGATACGTTTCCGCAGCGACGGTGACAGCTCGCCCCCTGAGCGCGAAAGCACCACAGGTGACAGGGTGGAAGCCGGATGAAGATCCTGCTGAACGGCGAGGAGCGTGAACTGGAGCGGCCGATGGACCTGGCCGAGGTCGTCGAGATGGCTGGCGGTGATCCGGAGCGGCGGGGCATGGCAGCCGCACTTGAGGGCGAGGTGATCCCGCGCTCGCAGTGGCGCCAGACACGGGTGCCGGAAGGAGCCGAGGTCGAGGTTGTCGCGGCGATCCAGGGCGGTTCCGGGGAGTGGCAGCTCGGCGGCAGGCAGTGGGGGTCGCGGCTGATCGCCGGCAGTGGTGGTTTCCGCTCGCTCGAGGCGATGGAGTCTGCCCTGGAGATTTCGGGCACCGAGATCATCACCGTCGCCCTGCGACGGCTGGACCCGGCCGCCCGCGGCTCGGTCATGGACGTGGTCAACCGGCTGGGGCTGTTCGTCCTGCCCAACACGGCTGGCTGCTACACCGCCCGGGACGCTGTCAAGACCGCAAAGCTGGCTCGCGAAGCCTTCGAGACTGACTGGATCAAGCTGGAAGTGATCGGCGATGACCGCACCCTGCTGCCCGACGCTCCGGAGCTGCTCAAGGCAGCCGAGGAGCTGACCGGGGACGGCTTCACCGTGCTGCCATACACCAACGACGACCCCGTTATGGCGGCTCGCCTGGAGGCGGCCGGATGTGCGGCGGTGATGCCGCTGGGCTCTCCGATCGGCTCGGGCGCTGGGATCCGCAACCCGTACAACATCGCGATCATCGTCGAGCGGGCCGGGGTCCCGGTGATCCTCGACGCCGGGATCGGTACCGCGTCAGATGCGGCCCTGGCGATGGAGCTCGGTTGCGACGGAGTGCTGCTCGCCTCGGCGGTTTCCCGGGCCAGAGACCCGGACCTGATGGCCAGGGCGATGAAGCTGGCGGTCGAAGGGGGGCGGGCTGCGCACCTGGCCGGCCGCATCCCCAAGCGCCTCTATGCCGAAGCATCCACGCCTGAAGAAGGCATGCCGGGCCTGGGCTGATCCGCTGCTTGCAGCAGGACTTTCCGGGGCCAGGGTGGATGTGTTTTGGCCGCGTGTCGTGAAGGGTGCCGGACTGGTGGCGCCCACTGCGGGACAATCAACCTGTGGTCAAGACCGACTTCATCCTGATTGCCGGACTGCTGGTCCTTTTCAGCCTCGCCCTGACGCTGATGGCGGGCCGGATCCGGATGCCTGCGCTGGTCGTCTTCATCGGGGTCGGCATGGTGATCGGCAGCGACGGCCTTGGCTGGATCAACTTCGACGACTTCGAGCTTGCCCAGGAGATCGGCGTGATCGCTTTGGCCCTGATCCTGTTCGAGGGCGGCCTCTCTTCCGGCTTTTCGACGATCCGCCCGGTGCTGGTGCCGTCGCTCAGCCTGGCCACTCTCGGCACGCTGCTCACCGCGCTCATCACCGGAGCAGTGGCCACCCTGCTGCTCGACCTGAGTCTGCTGGAGGGCTTCCTTCTCGGGTCGATCATCGCTTCGACCGACGCGGCAGCGGTGTTCTCGGTGCTTCGCGGCTCGACCCTGAAGCGCAAGCTCGCCGCCACGCTCGAAGGCGAGGCTGGCTTCAACGATGTGGTCGCAGTGATTCTGGTGATCAGCTTCATCACCCTGATCGAGAACCCCGGCGGGTCGGCCTGGGAGATCGTCGGCTTATTTGTGAAGGGCTTCGTTTTTGGGGGGTTGTTCGGGGTGGTTGTCGGTCGGGCCGGACTCTGGCTGATGGAGCGGGCCAATTTTCCTTCGGCCGGGCTCTACCCGGTTGCCTCGGTGGCTATTGCTGCGATCGCATTCGGCAGTGCCCAGGCGGTTGAAGGCTCGGGATTCCTCGCGATCTACATCGCCGGGTTGATTCTGGCAGCCCCCAGCGACCCCGCCCTCAGGACCATCGAGAGCTTCCACGGCGGTCTCGCCTGGATCGCACAGGTGGGCATGTTCCTCATGTTCGGGCTGCTCGTCTCTTCCGCCGAGCTCCCCGGAATTGCCCCTGAAGGCATCGCCATCGGCCTCGCCATGGCTCTTGTCGCCCGCCCGGTGGCCACCTGGATTTCGACCATCGGACAGGGTTTCGCCCCGGGTGACCGACTTACTCTGGGCTGGGCCGGCCTCAGGGGGGCAGTGCCTATCGTGCTCGCAACCTTCCCGGTAGTCGAAGGTATCGAGAACGGCTTTGACTTCTTCAACATCATCTTCTTCGCGGTGGTCTTTTCCGCCCTGATTCAGGGCATGACTATCTCACCGGTGGCGAAGTGGCTCGGCTCAACCACCGAGGAGTCGGCGATCCCGACCCCGCTGATTCAGGAGTCCTCGATCCGCCGCCTCCACGCCGAGACGATCGAGTTTCGGGTCCGGCCGGGAGACACCATCGTCGGCCAGCGGGTCCAGGACCTTCACATCACCAAGGATGCGCTTCTGACTCTTGTCCTGCGCGACGACCGTGCGATCCTGCCCCGGGGCGACACCGATATCCAGGAGGGCGACCTGCTTGAGCTGATCGTGCGCCAGGAAGGCGCGGTCGACCTGAGGCAGCAAATTGCCGGTTGGCGGTCCAAGCGACGAAAGAAGTGAGTGCCCCCGGTCGGATTCGAACCGACGACTCACAGGTTAAAAGCCTGCAGCTCTAACCAGCTGAGCTACGGGGGCCCGCCAATATTGCCATTCGCAACCGCGATGCGACTTGCGGGTGTGACTCGCCGCAGGTTCTTCAGCTCCGGGCTTCGCAGACCCCGAGCAATGTCTCCGTGAGTCCGATGGCACCGTCGATGTCGGGCTGGCGGCCGATTGCAATGTTGGCCCAGACCAGTGCCGCGGCGGTCATCTCGATCGCGTCGATGATGTTCTCGGGAACTTCAAGGTCAGCCGCGTTTTCTGCCAGCAGAACGCGGACGGCGAACTTCACGCGGGCGGCGATCATGCCCTCGCGGTCCAGCAGCAGCCGCATGGTCAGGGCTGGCTCACGGGCGGCGAACTCGCTCAGCGGGGTGGAGGCTGCTGCGAACTCGAGGAAGCGCCGCATGATGTCAAGCAGACGTTCGGTGCCGGATCCTTTCGCCCGAGGCAACACCTCGACAAACCATTCGTCGACCAGCCTGGCGAAGACTTCTTCAAGCAGCTGGTCCCGCTCGCCGACCCAGCGGTAGAGAGTCGTGCGGCCGATGTCGAGCTCGGCGGCGACGGTCTGCATCTCCACCCGCTCGCCAGCCAGGAAGTGGGCCCGGGCAAGAGCTATTGCATCCTCTCTGGCGGGTCTACGGATTACTGGCGCGGTTTCCATCTGGTCGAATGCGCTTCCGGCATCCTGCCCGCCTTGAACTTTTGACCCGGTCTCCATCAATCGATTGTAGTTGAGAGCGGTACGAAGCTGGAATGGGCTTCAAATGAAACATCACCTTGATTTGATTGGAATGAACCACTTGACAGTGATGTTCCACTGCTGTTAGCCTGATTTCAGAGAATTTCAGTGGTTCACCGTCGCGCGCGGGTGAGTCGGTGGACCGTGACCCTCAGGAAGGCCAGTCAATGAACCCGAGCATGACCGCAGATCTCGCCGAACTCGACGTCAGCGACCTCTCGCTGTGGAAGGACGGCCCGCCCCACGAGGTCTTCCGTGAGCTCAGGAACCAGGACCTGCACTTCAGCGCCCTCGGCGACTTCCCCCGCGAGACCGGCTTCTGGTCGGTGGTGACCTATGAAGACATCGCCGCGGTCGGCCGCGACCACGAGACCTTCTCTTCCGAGCGCAGCATCCTCGTGGTCGACAGCCTCGCCGCCGAGCCGGGCGATCCCGATCCGCTCGACATAAGCGCCCACATGCTGATCACCCAGGACCCGCCCCGCCACGACCGCCTCAAGGCCCTGGTCCAGCACGCCTTCACCCCGAAGACTTCGCTCGACCACGCCGACCGGATCCGCGAGATCATCAACCTCGTCTACGACAAGGCCCTCGAGGAGCACCCCGACGGCCGGATCGACCTGGTCCGTGACGTCGGCTTCTTCGTCCCGTCAATGGTCATTGGCGACATGCTCGGGGTGCCGCGCGAGGACGCCGAGCAGCTGGTTGACTGGACCAACCGGACCTCGGCCTTCGAGGATCCCCGGCTGGTGCCCGACCTCGCCGAGCTCTGGCGGGCGTTCGAGGAGTTCTTCCCCTACGTCGACAACATGCTCCGCGAGCGGGAGAAGAACCCGACCGACGACTTGACGACGGCCTTCATTGAGGCCGAAGTTGACGGTGAGCGCCTTTCACACCAAGAGGTGCTGATGTTCTTCTTCCTGCTGATGGTCGCCGGAAACGACTCCACCCGGGCCGTCTTCACTTCGGGCATGAAGAGCCTGATGGACGATCCCGAGCAGATGGAGCTGGTCCGCTCAGGTGCCGTGCCGCTGGAGCAGGTGGTTGAGGAGTTCGTGCGCTACCACCCGGCTTTCGCCTACATGCGCCGTACAGCCACCCGTGATGTCGAGCTCTCCGGGGCCGAAGTCAAGGCCGGCGACAAGCTCGCCCTCTGGTACGTCTCCGGCAACCGGGACGAAAAGGCCTTCGACAACCCGGACTACTTCGACGTGCGCCGCGACCCCAACCCGCATCAGGGCTTCGGTGGAGGCGGGCGTCACTTCTGCCTGGGCGCCGGCCTTGCCCGGCTGGAGCTGAAGCTCTGGATCGAAGAGACCCTGAAGCGGTTCGACTCCTTCGAGCCCGACGGCGAGTGCGAGCGCCTCAGCTCGACCTTCCTCAACCAGTGGTACTCAATGCCGGTCAAGCTCGGCTGACCCGTAGGCGAGGGTCATGGGGGGCGTGGCAGGGGTCGCTACGCCTACCCCGCCAACCCGTATAGCGACCCCGGCCACACCCCCCATCGACGATCGCAACGGGTTGACGCGCGATGCAAGGAAACGGATACCTGAACGGATACCTGACTAGTGGCGGAAGTGGCGGTGGCGGGTGAAGACCATTGCGGTCTCGCTTTCCTCGCAGGCTTCGATCACTTCGCCGTCGCGCTTGGAGCCACCGGGCTGAATCACTGAAGTCGCTCCGGCTTCGATCGCGGCTGCCGGGCCGTCGGCGAACGGGAAGAAGGCATCCGAGGCCAGGGCGCAGCCCGCGAGCCTGTCGTCGGCGTCTTCTCCGTGAGCCTCGCGGCACTTCTCGATTGCCAGGCGGACCGAGTCCACCCGGCTCATCTGGCCGGCACCGATGCCGAGGGTGACCCCGTCCTTGACCAGCACGATCGCGTTCGAGCGCACGTGGCGGCAGACCGTCCAGGCAAACAGCAAGTCGGCCCAGGCGTCCTCGGACGGCTTGACCTTCGTCACGACCTCCATCATCTGGCGCTGCTCCGGCTCGCCGTCGCGGTCCTGGATGAGAATCCCGCCGCGAACCCGCTTGACGTCCTTCTCACGCGGGTCGGAGTTCGGCGGTGCCTCGTCGCGGAAGATTCGGATTGCTTCCTTTTTCTGCAGGACCTCGAGTGCCTCCGGGTCGTAGTCAGGGGCGATCAGCACCTCGACGAAGTTCCTGTGAAGCGACTCGGCAAGTTCCAGGTCGATCTTGCGGTTTATCGCGATGACCCCGCCGAAGGCGGAGATCGGATCGCAGTCGCGAGCCCTTTCGTAGGCGTCGAGCCCGCCGTCGCCCAGCGCAACACCGCAGGGGTTGTTGTGTTTGACGATCACGCAGGCTGGACCTTCGAGGTCGGCGAGCAGTTTGCGCGCCGCGTCGAGGTCGAGCACGTTGTTGAAGGAGAGCGCCCGGCCGTGAAGCTTCGACATCCCGGTGAGCACGTTTGAATCCAGGCCGACCTCGGAGTAGAGGGCGGCTCGCTGATGGGGGTTCTCGCCGTAGGAGAGGTCCATCAGCTTCTCGAAGGCGAAAACCCGGTGCTCGGGGAATGCTTCGTAGGACTCGGAGAACCACCGTGAGATCGCGGCGTCGTAGCGGGCGGTCTGGGCGAAGGCTTCGTTGGCCAGCCAGTGGCGGGTCGAGGCGGAAATCTCGCCGTCCGTCTCGTCCAACTCCGCCAGCACGGCGTCGTAGCTCTCCGGCTTGACCACGACCACGACGTCTTCGTGGTTCTTGGCCGAGGCGCGGATCATGGTCGGCCCGCCGATGTCGATGTTCTCGATCGCCTCCTGGGGGGAGACGTCCTCCCGGGCAATCGTCTTCTCGAACGGGTACAGGTTGACGCAGACCAGGTCGATCGGGGTGATGTCTTCACTCTCCAGGACCTCAACGTGCTCGGGGTCGGAGCGACGGGCAAGGATTGCCGCGTGCAGGCGGGGGTGGAGGGTCTTCACCCGGCCACCGAGGATTTCCTGCTGGCCGGTGAACTCGGAGACATCAGTTACATCGAGTCCGGCTTCACGCAGGGCCGATGCGGTGCCACCGGTCGAGAGGATCTCGACCCCGTCGCGGGCGAGGCCCTTTGCAAAGTCCACCACTCCGGTCTTGTCCGAGACCGAGATCAGCGCACGCTTTACCTTGATCGGCCCGTTAGTCGGGTCAATATTGTCCATCTCCACCTTTGTCAGTCGGTTGATTCGGTCGGCCCGTCGATAATTACCCGTCGGGGATTGTCCGCGGCGATCCTAACCCTGCCCCGGGCGATCATGCCGATCGCCTCCGGGTAGATCTCATGCTCGACTGCGTGGATCACCTCTTCGAGTTCATCCCGGCCGCCTGCCGGCACCTTGACCGGCCGCTGAAGGATCACCGGTCCGGTGTCGGTGCCTTCATCGACAAAGTGGACGGTCACCCCGGTGACCCTGACCCCGGCATCGATCGCCTGGCCAATCGCGTCGAGCCCCGGGAATGCCGGAAGCAGAGCCGGATGGACGTTGATGATCCGGTAACGGAAACGCTCGACGAACCCGGCCGAGACCAGCTGCATGTAGCCGGCCAGAACGATCAGGTCGGCGTCGAGGGAATCGATCCAGTCGGCCATGGCTTCGTCGCGCGTGTCGCGATCCGGGTAGTCCTCCCGGGGGAAGATGGCGGTCTCGATCAACACCGAGCGGGCCCGCTCCAGAGCGAAGGCATCGGGCTTGTCCGAGCCGACCCCGGCGACCTCTATTCCGTCACTGCCATGGAGCCGGTCGATGATCGCCTGCAGGTTCGTGCCACCGCCAGAGGCAAGCACCGCAATTCGGAATACGGAATCAGACGAACTCACCCCGCCATCCTGCCGCATCCGTGCTCCAAGAGGCTCCTCCGGGGCGAGGATCCGGCCCTCTGGCCTCAAAGTGGCATGGAACTTCGATTCAGTCGCCATGCTCGAAACAGGCTGAGGGCACTGGACCTGAATCAGGAGGCGATCCGACGCGTCATCGCGTCAGGTTCTCCCGTCGACTGGGATCAAGAAGGTAGGCCCAGATACCAGGGTGAGGTTGATGGTGAACTGGTCCGGGTCGTGCTCGCCGTTGACAGGCCAGGACTGGTCGTTACTGTTCACAGGAGGAGCAAGTGATGCGGGCCGAATACGACACAGAGGCGGATGCCCTTTCGATCAACCTGGTCGACGCCAGACCCTGGGATGAATCGATTTCGATCGACGACACCTACTGCCATCTCGCAATGTCGCAGGGCGTTGCAGTCAACATCGAGCTGCTCTCGCCCTCCAGGAGCCTCCACTTTCTCGATGCGGCGGCCAAACGTGCCGGCATCGACCCCGATGAGGTTCAGGCCGCCGCCCGTTCTGCCCTGGCGGCGCCTGACCGGCAGGTCACGCTCAGGTTTTCACCCAGCGTGACCACGCAGTAGCCGTCAGATTTGGGCCGCCCCCTGTGTTTGGATCAGTCGGCGTAGTGGTGGTGGAGCATCAGGCCGTTGCCGTCCGGATCGCTGAAGAAGGCCATGTGGCAGACGCCCGAGTCGAGTGTGTCGGCCGAGAACTCGACGCCCCTGCTCTCGAGTTCGGCGCGGGCTTCGGCCACGTCGTCGACCCGCAGCGCGATCGGGAAAGTGTTGGGCGAGAATTCCTGGCCGAACGCGTCCGGCTGCATGATCGCGATCGTCAGGTTGCCTGTCTCGAACTCCTGCGCCGGCATCTCGCCCCACTGCTTCGACTCCTCGAGACCGAGCACTTCGCCGTAGAACTGCTTCGATCTCTCGAAGTCAGTGATCGGCACGATCGTGAAGTCAACTCCGGTTACCTGCATCTCGCTCCTCCAGTTTCGGTTCGCACAGCTGCTGAAAACAACCTAACCGCTGGTCTTGCGGAGGAGGTCTCAGCGGCTGACGGGCAGGACGGCGATCTCTTCGAGGGCGAACTTGTCGTCAGCGTCATCTGGATCGTCACCGAGCGGGTAGTTGCCGGTGAAGCAGGCATCGCAATGGACCGAGGCGGGCGTGCCGACCGCTTCGTAGACGCCTTCCATTGAAAGGTAGGCCAGCGAGTCGGCGCCGACCTCCTTGGCAATCTCCTCGATCGTCCGGTTGTGGGCGACCATCTCCTCACGAGCCGACATGTCGACCCCGTAGTTGCAGCCGAAGCGGATCGGCGGAGCGGAGATCCGCAGGTGGACCTCTTTGGCCCCGGCATCGCGCAGCATCTTGACGATCTGCCGGGTGGTGTTGCCGCGCACGATCGAGTCATCGACGACGACCACACGCTGGCCGGAGACGATCTCGGGAAGCGGGTTGAACTTCATCCGCAGGCCGTGCTTGCGGAGCTCCTGGCCGGGCTGGATGAAGGTTCGGGCGACGTAGCGATTCTTGATCAGGCCATCGTCCTGGGGAAGCCCGGAAGCGCGGGCGTATCCACGTGCGGCCGGGGTTCCCGAGTCCGGGACGGCGATCACCAGGTCGGCCTCAGCCGGTGCCTCACGGAAGAGAATCTCGCCCATCCGGCCGCGGACCTCCTGCAGCCTCTTGCCCTCCAGCATCGTGTCGGGCCTGGAAAAGTAGATGTGCTCGAAGACGCACATAGCCGTTCGGTCGGATTTGACGACCTGACGCGATTCCAGACCCCTCTCGCTGAGGGAGATCATCTCGCCGGGGTTGACCTCCCGGACCAGCTCCGCCCCGATGATGTCGAAGGCACAGCTTTCGGAGGCGACCACCCAGTTGCCGTCCAGTTTGCCGAGCGAGAGTGGCCGGATGCCGAACGGGTCACGGAAGGCGACGATCGCGTGCTTGGTCATGACCACGGTCGAGTAGGCACCTTCGAGCTGCGGCATGACGTTGGCGACTGCGTCCTCGACGTGCCGGCCGTAATCGACCGAGATCAGAGCGGCGATGATCTCCGAGTCGGTGGTCCCCCTGAAGCTGAGGCCCTTGCGCCTGAGACGGTTGTAGAGGTCAACCGCGTTGGTCAGGTTGCCGTTGTGGGCGAGGGCCAGCTCACGGCCGTCGTCGCGCCAGATCGGCTGGGCGTTTTCCCAGGAGCCACCGCCAGTGGTCGAGTACCGCACGTGGCCGATGGCCATGTCGCCGGTAAGTGCCCGCAGCTTGTCTTCGTCAAAGACCTGGGATACCAGGCCGCTGTCGCGCATGGTGGTGATGTGGCCGCCCTCGCAGGTGGCAATACCGGCAGATTCCTGCCCGCGGTGCTGAAGTGCGTACAGGCCGAAGTAGGCGAGTCGAGAGACATCGTGTCCGGGTGCGTATACGCCGAAGACACCGCATTCATCACGCGGTCCCTCGCGATCCAGGAAAGTCTGTTCGCTCAAGGTCTGAATGCCACCTGTTGCAGATAGGAAGAGAGACGTAGGCGGTCTGCCCACATACCCAGAGTAGCACCGGGTCCGGCAAGATCCAGTGGAAGGCTCCGTCGGGGCTCTCCCGGCAGGCTGGACCTCACGGCGTGTCAGGCTTCGATGCGCGCGGCGAGCGATTCGAATGAGGCCCTGGCCTCGATCAGGAGAACCTTTGCCTGATGCTCTCCTGCGGATACGTCAACCAGGTCACCACCGACCTTGCCCAGCAGCTCGACCTGCACTCCCTGACCACCAAGGTGCTCGATGTCTGCTTCTGGACCCGCGACGATGAATCCACCGGGACCTTCTCCGAAGAGCGCGTCTTCCGCACTGCAGCTGTGCTGGGCGATCACGGGGAGCAGGTTTACCCGACAGCCCAGATCGGAAGCGATCGCCAGCTCGGCGATCGCCGTGGCGATGCCGCCATCGGAGACATCGTGAGCGGTCCGGATCGCCCCGGAACGTACGGCCTCCCTGATCAGCTCTATGACCGCACGGACCCCGGCTATTTCGAAGTTCGGCAGGCCCGGCCCGAGCTCACCCCTCAGCTTCTCCAGTTCGGAGCCTGCCACTGAAGGATTGACCGGCCCGACCAGCGCGATCGAGTCCCCTTCCCGCCACGGTTCCCCGCCACAGCGGGACGGGTCAGGAAGCTCCCCGACCATGCCGATGACCGGGGTGGGGTAGATCGGACCGGAGGGCGTCTCGTTGTAGAGCGAGACGTTGCCTCCGACCACCGGCAGATCCAGAGCGCGACAGGCCTCCCCGAGCCCCTTCACGGACTCGGTCAGCTGCCAGGCGACGGTCGGCTTTTCCGGGTTTCCGAAGTTGAGGCAGTTGGTCACGCCGAGCGGCTCTGCCCCGACACAGGCCAGGTTGGCGGCGCACTCCAGGGTGTTCTCGATCGTGCCAAGCAGCGGATCGCAGGCGACCCGGCGGCCGTTTCCGTCAATTGCCACGGCGATTGCGCGCGATGCCTCGGGAATGTTGAGGACCGCGGCATCGGCGGCCCCGGAAGGCCGGATCGTCCTCGACCCGACCAGAGAGTCGTACTGTTCGTAGGCCCAGCGCTTGGAGGCGATCGAAGCAGAGCCGAGCAGGCTCAGCAGGATCTCGCTCGCGTCGGCGCCTTCGCGAAGGGTTGCCCGGTTGCCGTAGATCCATTCGGTGGGGGGCATGGGGTCGAGGTCGTAAAGCGGACATCCGTCGACCAGATCCCCGACTGCGATCTCGCCGACCGTCTCACCGTCTCTCAGGATCCGGAAGTCACCACTGCCGGTCACTTCGCCGATCACCGCCGACGCAGTCTGCCACTTGTCGCAGATTGCCAGGACTGCTTCCACCCGGCCTGGTTCGACCACAGCCAGCATGCGCTCCTGTGATTCCGAGACCATGATTTCGAAGGGCTCCATGTCAGCCTCGCGAAGTGGCACCAGGGCGACATCGATGTCGATCCCGACTCCTCCGGCCGAGGCCATCTCTCCGGCTGAGGAGGTGAGTCCGGCGGCACCCAGGTCCTGAAGGGAAACCAGCA
The DNA here is from genome assembly GCA_903933815.1 of uncultured Solirubrobacterales bacterium. Taxonomy (GTDB): domain Bacteria; phylum Actinomycetota; class Thermoleophilia; order Solirubrobacterales; family 70-9; genus 67-14. The sequence continues at coordinate 412 of CAIZLN010000014.1, read as the reverse complement.
GTTCCGCTCCAAGCAGCTCCTGGCAGCACTCGAGCACCTTTGATTCCTCGAACGGATCACCGATCTGGACTGTCGGCCGCTTCGAGGAGTCGCCCTCCTCGAGCTCGGCGGATGCCAGCACCGAGGCCCCGCCGATCCCGTCGCGGCCGGTCAGGGATCCGATCAGGACTACCTTGTTGCCGATCCCGGCCGCCGCAGCCCGGACCATCTCGTCGGTCTTCGCAATGCCGACGCACATGGCATTGACCAGAGGGTTCAGCTCGTAGGGCGGCTCGAAGGAGATTTCGCCGCCGACGGTAGGGATCCCCATCGAGTTGCCGTAATGGCCGATACCGCGAACCACACCGTCAACCAGGTAGCGGGTGCGTTCGGTGTCGAGCTCGCCGAATCGCAGAGAGTCGAGCATGGCGAT
>CAIZLN010000013.1 GCA_903933815.1 uncultured Solirubrobacterales bacterium | reverse complement strand
CTTTTTTTCCCAAAGCCTGCTCACGGTGCTCCTGGCCGGAGTGGTCATGTTTGCCATGAACCCCTTGCTGGCGGCGATCGCGCTCGCCCCGACACCCTTTGTCATCCTCACGGCGGTCCGGTTTACCAAGCGGTCCAGGCCCGCCATGCAGGAGGTCCAGCAACGCATGGCGGAAATGACCGCAGAGGCCGAAGAAAGCGTGACCGGCATCAGGGTCATCAAGGCTTTCGCCCAGGAGGATCAGCAATTCCTTCGCTTCCAGGGGTCGGTCACCAGGCTCTTTGACCAGAGCATCAGGTCGACCCGGATCCAGGCGTTCTTTACCCCGTTGATCGGTGCCTTGCCGCAACTGGGAACCGCAACGGTGCTGCTGGTCGGGGGAGTGGCAGTGATCAACGGAAACCTCGACCTCGGTGAGTTCACAGCCTTCTACGCGTACATGATCATGCTGGCATCACCCATGCGAATGGTTGGAGTTGCTCTCGGCATGGGTCAAAGGGCTGTCGCCGCCGGCAACCGGCTTTTTGAGTTGCTGGATCGGGACCCTGGAATCACCTCGCCGGAAGGAGCGCCGCCACTCCCGGCCGGGGATGGCAGTGTGCGACTCGACGGTGTCTCCCTGCGCTACTCACCGGGGACACCTGAAGCGCTCAGCGACATCGACCTGGAGGTCAGGGGCGGTTCGAGGGTCGCGCTGGTCGGCCCGTCGGGATCGGGCAAAACCAGCCTTGTCTCCCTCATAGCGAGACTTTATGACCCGACCTCAGGAGAGATTTCGGTCGACGGTGCGGATCTCAGGGGGGTCGAGGTTGAGTCCCTGCGCAGTCAGATGGCCTATGTCTCGGAGGACAGCTTCCTGTTTGGCGACACCGTGGCCGGAAACATCGCCTACTCGAGGGCCGATGCCTCCCGGCAGGAAGTCGAGCAGGCGGCGAAGCTGGCACAGGCACACGAATTCATCACCGATCTTCCAGAGGGCTACGACACCGTGGTAGGGGAGCGCGGGCTGACGCTCTCCGGGGGCCAGCGCCAGAGGGTCGCAATTGCCCGGGCGATACTGGCCGACCCGAGGATCCTGATACTCGACGATGCGACCTCCTCCCTTGATGCAACCACCGAGCGCCGCATCCGGGCTGGCCTCAACGAAGCGATGCGTGGCCGGACCACCTTTGTAATCGGTCATCGCCTGTCGACCATCTCGCTGGCTGACCGGATCGTGCTGATGGAGCAGGGTCGCATCACCGATACCGGGACCCATGACGAGTTGCTCGAGCGATCGGTCCTCTATCGGCAGCTGATCACAACAGAAGACGAAGTCGAGCACCTCTACATCGACGAAGCCGTCGAGGTGGCCTCATGATTGCCCCCGACAGAGGACTCGATGGTGCTCACCCGGCACCGGCTGCTCCGCGCCGGCTGGAACGGTTCCGGGGCGAAGCCGGACGCGGACGCAAGGTCCGATGGGTGCTCGGCCTGTTGCGACCGTACCGCAGTCGAATCATCCTGATGGGATTTGCCGTAGTTGCTGCCAGCGCCGCGTCGCTGGCCCCTCCCTACCTGGCAGGTGTTGCGATCGATTCCGGCATCGTCGCGGGCGATACGACCGCCCTCGCCTGGGTTACGGCTGCCTTCGTGGTCGTCACTGCTCTTTATGCAGGCACCAGTTCGCTCCAGACATACCTGGTCGGCTGGGTGGGCGTGAGAGTCCTTCAGGACCTGCGTGAGGAAGTGTTCAGACACGTCCAGCAGATGTCTGTCGGGTTCTTCACCCGTAACCGTCCCGGAACGCTGATTTCCCGGATGACAAACGACATCGAGGCGCTGAACCAGCTGATCAGCGACGGCATCGTCACGCTCTTCTCAAACGTTCTCACGCTGTTTGGTGTGGTTGTGATCCTGCTCCTGCTCGACTGGCGACTGGCCTTGATCACCTTCTCGGTGCTCCCGCTGCTGCTGATCACAAGCGTGGTTTTTCGCTACTACTCGGGCGGGGTGTTCCGTCAGACCCGGGAACGGATAGCGGCCATATCCGCCCATCTTCAGGAGACCCTGAGCGGGGTGCGGGTGGTCCGCAGCTTCGGTCAGGAAGAGCGCCACGTCGAACGCATGGACGTTCTCAACGAAGCCAACCGGGATGCAAACATGAAGACGGTCTATCTGAATGCGACCTACTTTCCCGCGACCGAACTGCTCACCGCGATCGGTACCGTCGCAATCCTGCTCTTCGGCGGCTACCAGGCGATCAACGGAGAGATCATGATCGGGATCGTCATAGCCTTCATCGGTTACCTGCAGCTCTTCTTCGACCCGATCCAGCAGCTGGCCCAGCTCTACGCCACCTACCAGCAGGGCATGGCGGCGCTGGACAAGATCTTCCTGCTGCTCGATACCGAAGCCGACATCGTTGACAGCCCTGATGCGGTGGATCCCGGAAGGCTTGACGGGACGGTTCGCCTCGAGAACGTTTCGTTCAGCTACGACGCTGAGGCGCGAGGTTCATCGTCGGTTGGAGCCGGGGACAGGTGGGCGGTCGGAGGCATCGACCTCGTTATTCCGGCCGGCGAAACCGTCGCACTGGTAGGCAGCACTGGTGCTGGCAAGTCAACCCTGGCGAAGCTGATCACCCGGTTTCACGACCCCCAGCAGGGTGAAGTACTGATCGACGGCAAGCCGCTCCGTAGCTACCGACAGCGTTCGCTTCGCAGCCAGATGGGAATAGTCCCCCAGGAAGGCTTTCTGTTCTCCGGAACGATTGCCGAGAACATCGCCTTCGCCCGGCCCGATGCTGCCGAAGAGGAAATAGCTGCTGCTGCTGCGTCGGTCGGGGCCTCGCCCTTCATCCAACGACTTCCCGACGGACTGAACACCCAGGTCGGCGAACGCGGGATCCAGCTTTCGTCCGGTCAACGCCAGCTGGTGGCATTCGCCAGGGTAATTCTTGCTGAGCCGAGGATCCTCATTCTCGATGAAGCCACATCTTCGGTCGATCCTCAGACTGAGCGCATCATCGAAGGGGCCCTCGACCGGATGCTCAGTGGGCGGACCGCAGTCGTAATAGCCCACCGTCTGTCGACGATCCGCCGTGCGGACCGGATCGTGGTACTGGAGCAGGGAAGGATCGCCGAGTCCGGCAGCCACGCCGAGCTCATGCAGGCTGACGGCCTTTACAGCCGGCTCTACGCAGCCTGGACTGGATGAGCCTGGCAGGAACTGCTGCCCCTGCCAGGTTCAGCCGGGGCTGATTCCCCCGCTGGACCCGCCGGATCCGCCACCTGTGTCCGGAGGAGTGGGCACAACCCCTCCACCCGTGGAAGGTGGTTCAACGGGAGCGGGAACCGGCTCCGGGGAGGGTGTCGGTGTCGGCTCCACTGCTCCACCCGTGTCGGTGTCTGTGCCGGTGTCCGTGTCGCCGTCAGTGTCAGACCCCGTTGAGGTCGGAGCCTCAGGGGATTCGGCGCAATCCTCAAACCCGTAGTCGGCGGCGGCCTGCTGGAGTTCGGCCAGAGCGGCATCAGGGTCAGTGGTCGCCGGATCACCGAGAGTCTGGGCGGCATCGATCACATCTACAGGAGGTGCGCCGTCAGTCGGGGTACCAAGCCCATCGAGCCGCTCGGCCAGGCCGGCGTACAGATCTGCGATCTGGGACGTCTGGATCGCCTCGTCTGATGTCTCCGAGGCCTGAATCGTACCGACGGCAGCGTTGATTTCAGCGCAGATTCCGTCCCCGGCACTGACCAGATCTGCCTGGGAGAGTGCAGTAGGGGCCGGCTCAGTAGTCGAGGTGGTTGCGGCCCCTTCCCCGTCTCCACCACCACAGGCGGCGAGGCCGAGGGATCCGAAGACGAGCACAGAGAGGAGCGGCGCCAAAATTAAAGTTCGCGTCATGAGTCAAAAGTAACACAGGAGGCGGTCGCTTTCGGGACTCCGAGACGGTCCGGACGGCACGGGAGGTGACGCAACGCTATCCTTCCGACCCTACGCTGCGGGGTAGAATAATGGTAATTCGTGCGGTTCTGGTCCGTGAAATCGGGGTTCGAGTCCCTGCCCCGCAGCCTTTGAGCCTGTCCATCCGGACGGGCTCTTTTTTCAAAGGGTCGGCCCCTCAGGGGTGCCGAAACCGAGCGGGGCAGTTCAGAGCCCCAATGCCTGCTTCAGCGCCTCTTCTTTGGCAGGATCAAGAACGGCGAGGATGTCGTCCCCGGCCTGCAGCACCGAATCCGCATCCGGCACGAATCCGGTTCCCTCGCGCAGTACGGAGATCAGCAGCGTGCGTTCAGGAATCTCGATGTCAAGGATCCGGTGACCGGATACCTTCGAATCCTCGGGGATGCTGAGCTCAATGATCTCGATCTTCTCGCTTTCAAGATCAAGTAGCCGGACCAGTTTGTGATGCGGAACTTCGTGCTCGATCAGGTTCAGAATCAGACCCGTCGCCGACACCACAGGACTGATGCCGAGCAGGTCGAAGTGCTGGCGGTTCCGTGGGTTGTTTACCCGGGCGATGATCCGCTCAACCGCGTACTTCTCCTTGGCAACCTGACAGATCAGGATGTTGTCCTCATCGTCACCGGTTACCGCAATGACCATGTCGGCCCGAACAATCCCAGCCCGTTCCAGTACCCAGAGTTCGGAAGCGTCGCCGTACTGGACGCGATGCTCAAACTCCTGCTCTATCGATATGTAGCGAGACCTCGAGCCCTCGATCAGAGTCACCTCATGGCCCTGGTCTTCCAGTTCCCGGGTCAGGTTGACGCCGACCTTTCCTCCGCCGACAACTATCAGGTACATGATCAGCCCTTCCCGGCTGGTTCGTTGCCGAGACTGACTTCCAGCATCTCTACGGCTACCCGTGTCGGACAGACGATCTCCATGCCCCGCTCGCGGTAGAACTCGGCTCTGGCCGGATCAAGGATCCGGGCAACGACCCTGTCCACCTTGTACCGCTGGGCCGCTATCTGGGCAATCACGATGTTCGTATTGTCACCGTTGGTTGCCGCCACGAATGCGTCTGCTTCCCTGATTCCTGCTGTTTCGAGGGCGCCGGACTCGAGCGCGGCGCCAACCGTGAACATGCCGCCCTGGTCCTCCCACTCGCCTTCGAGCCCCACACCCAGCCTCGCGTGAGCTTCCGGGTCCTGGTCGAGGCAGGAAACGGTGTGCTCCTGGCTGAGCATCCTTCGGGCGAGACCCGACCCGACCCTGCCGCAACCGACGATGAGAACGAACATTGGCGGCATCTTAT
>CAIZLN010000012.1 GCA_903933815.1 uncultured Solirubrobacterales bacterium | reverse complement strand
TAGTCAGGGTCGAGCACGACAAGTGCCACGTTGTAGGGGCGCCCGTCACCGATCGCAACACACTGAGTCACGAGTGGCGAGGCAACCTTGACATGCGCTTCGATGTTGGCGGGAGACATGTTCTTGCCGGCCGCATTGATGATCAATTCCTTCTTGCGGTCAAGGATCGTGACATACCCGTCCTCATCCATCGATCCAATGTCACCGGTGTACAGCCACCCGTCGATGATCGTCTCCGCCGTCTTCTCAGGCTGATTGCGGTATTCGGGCATCACGTAGGGGCTGCGGCAGAGCAACACGCCGTCTTCGGCAATCTTCACCTCGACGCCTGGAACCGGGGGTCCTACCGTTCCGATCTTGATCCGGTCTGGCGGATTGATCGTTATCACGCCGCAGGTTTCTGACATCCCCCACAACTCTCCGATCGGAATCCCGATCGCATGGAAAAACTCGAGCACCTCAACGGGTATGGGCGCTGCGCTGACACTCACCGCAACGAACTCGTCGAAGCCGAGGCTGTGCCGTAGCCCAGCGTAGAGCGCTTCGTCCGCCTCCGCCACGCGCGCCGCCAGATCCTCTGGAACAGGCTTTCCGGCCTGCTCCAGCCGAACCTTTTCGATCGCTGCGGCGAGGTCTGCCTGGGCCTTCTCTCGCTGCTCGTCAGGCAGGCCGGCCAACATCCCCTCAAGTCCCGCCTTGAGCTTTTCCCAAATTCGTGGCACAGCAAAAAACCAGGTCGGGCGTACTTTGGGGATGAACTCGATAATCCGCCTCGGATCGGGGCATATGTGAACCTCGAACCCTTTCATCACGACCGAGTAGTAGTTGGCGCCGCGCTCGGCAATGTGTGCAGTCGGAAGCCAGGAAATGACCCGGGCATCCGTATCGGGCAGGCTGATGACGCCCTGCATGACTGCGGTCTGCATCCGGAGGAGGTTTCCGTGGGTAAGGGTCACACCCTTGGGCGGGCCGGTTGTACCCGAGGTATAGATGAGTGTGAGGGGGTCATCCAGCTCGACCTGCGAAGCAATCGGGAGCGGGTCGAAGTCCGGGTCGAGTTCAAGCAGTTCGTCGTAGCTGAGGGTGCCTCCCTCTTCACCAATGACGACGATGTGCTGGAGGTCGGGAAGCTGGCCCCTGATCGCCTCCACACGGTCCAGAAATTCCGGTTCGAGAACGATGATCTCTGCCGCCGAATCCTTCAGCAGATACTCGATCTGCTCGGGTGACGAAGTCTGGTAAATCGAAAACGGTACTGCCCCGATCGAGACCGCAGCGAGATCGGTAGGGATGAAGTCCGACCGGTTGTTCATCAGCAAGCTGACAGTGTCGCCCCGCTTTACCCCCAGGGAGTTGAAGCCACCCGCGATCGCTTTCACCCTTGCGGCCAGTTCGTTCCACGAGTAGCGGACGTCCTCATCCTCTGCGACCAGGGCCGTAGCGTCGCCCTGACGGTCGACTGTCTTCAGAAAAGCCTCGTAGAGGTTCTTCGCTTCGGGCTCGTAGCCCGGGCCTCCGGAAAACTCGGTCACCGCTTCAGTCGTCGACACCCTTCCTCCTCCATTCATTCCGCAAGACAGACAACCACGCGGGGAAATCTACCTGAGATTGAAGCCTTCGCCCGTCAGGCGGCCGATGTCATTGCTCAACCCGATGAAGAACAGCCCTATCACGAGAACAAAACCGATCATCCCCGCGCGTTCCATCACCGCAAAGGGGACCGGTTTGCCCCGGAGTCTCTCCATCACGCTCCAGAAGATGTGGCCGCCGTCCAGTGGCAGAAAGGGAAACAGGTTGATGACGCCGAGCGAAAGACTGATCAGGGCAATCAGCGTAAGCGCCTCGCGCCAACCAATGGTGATCGCCTGCCGGGTGACCTCATAGCTGCCGGCTACGCCCGAAAGCTCATCCCGCTTGTCCGACTGGTAGAGCTGGGAAAGGGTTGAAACGGTCTGGGAGGTAACCATCCACATGAAATCGATGGAAATACCTGCAGCCTCGGTCGGCCCGGGATCCAGCGGCTGGGTTCCGAACACGAAGCCGAGGCGGTTTCGATCGATCGCAGAGTCGAAAACCGGCCTGATCTCAAGTGTGCGGGGAGTGCCGTCCCTCGCCACCACCACCGTAGCTGGCGTCTCCGCGATGCAGCCGTCGACCGGCTCACCCGGGCAGGAGTGCGTGTTGATCTGATCAGCGATCGTGGCCTGATCTCCGGTGACGCCATCGACCGACACGATTCGGTCGCCGACCTGCAGTCTCGTCTCGGCCGGAGATCCGGGGGCCACCTGACTGACGGTCTGGTTTGGCTCCTGAATACCGAAGGCCAGAAAAAACAGGATGACGAAAGCGATGGCCAGATTCACAGCCGGGCCGGCTCCGATAACAACGATCCGCTTCCAGACAGGCTGATGGTAATAGCCGCGAGAGGCGATCTCCGGAGGCAACTCCTCGTCGGGATTCATTCCGGTGATTTTTACGAAGCCACCGAGGGGTACGGCCCCGATGCCGTACTCAGTCTCCCCGCGCTTGATGGAAATGAGCTTGGGTGGGAAGAAAAGGAAAAAACGCTCGACCCTCATGCCGGTCCACTTCGCGGCTACGAAGTGGCCAAGCTCGTGGAGAATGATCAGCGCAACGAAGGCGAGAAAGGCAAGGAGGAAGCTCATCTATCTATCCAACCCGCCCGCAAGCTCTTCGGTGCGCTCACGGGACGCTTCGTCTATCGCGAACAACTCCTGGAAATCCTTTGCCGGGCCCGTACCGATGTCATCCAGAACTCTCTCAACCAGCGCTGCGATATCCGGAAACGAAATTCGACCATCCAGAAAAGCCTGAACCGCAACCTCATCCGATGCGTTGAGGACGCATGGGGAGATCCCCCCGGCCAGACCTGCCTGGCGGGCGAGGTCGAGGCAACGAAAGGTCCCGGGGTCAGGTCTCTCGAAATCGAGGCTTGAGACAGCGACCAGATCGAGACGCTCCACCGGAGTGGGAACCCGCTCAGGCCAGGCCAGCGCGAACGCGATCGGAACACGCATGTCCGGGTAGCCGAGATGGGCAAGCGTTGCCCCGTCGACGAGATCCACCAGGGAGTGGACGATCGACTGCGGGTGTATGACCACGTCGATCCTCTCGTATTCAACTCCGAAGAGGTGATGGGCTTCGATCATTTCGAAGCCCTTGTTCATCAGGGAGGCCCAGTCGATCGTGATCCGTCCCCCCATCTTCCAGGTCGGGTGATTCAGTGCCTCTGCCACGGTGACGGATCCGAGGTCATCGCGACCACGAAATGGTCCACCGGAAGCAGTCAGGACAATTCGCTCAACCGCTTCGCGGGACTGCCCGTCCAGCAGCTGAAAGATTGCCGAATGCTCCGAGTCGACCGGAAGGATCCGACTGCCGGTTCCTCGGGCAAGCTCGATCACGAGCTCGCCGCCGATGACCAGGCTTTCCTTGTTGGCCAGAGCGAGATCAATACCGGCGTTCAACGTGGCTATCGTCGGTCCAAGGCCAGCGGCGCCGACTATCCCGTTCATAACCATGTCGGGTTCGCAGGCATCGATCAGAAGTCGGGCCGAGGCCTCACCCTCAAGCACCGTTCCCTCAAACTCGAGGCGAGCCTCCTGGGCACAAGCTGCATCGGCGACGGCAATCGTCATTGCCCCGGATTCCCTCGCCTGGACCACCGCCTCCCGCCAACTTGAACCCACTGACAGGCCAACCACCTTCAGGTCTTCGCGCGATGCTGCGATCTCCATGGCCTGACGACCAATGGAGCCTGAGGACCCTAGTATCGCGATCTTTTTCATCAGACGACTTTCAGTTTGCTGGCGTGCGAGGTGCCGTCATCAGGAGATAAGGGCGACCGAGACGTAGTAGCCGACCACCACCGTGAAGAAAACTGCATCGAGCCGATCCAGCAGCCCACCGTGGGGTCCGAACAGAGTACTGGTGTCCTTGGCTCCGAGATCCCTCTTGATCATGGACTCAAACAGATCACCGACTACAGCAGTCAGAGCAACAGCCCCACCGAGAACAAGCGCGTCGACCCCTGAAAACCAGTCTTGATAGAGGCCTGCGCACCAGACGGCGATCGTGCCGATCAAAAGCCCGCCGATCAACCCTTCTATCGTCTTGTTTGGCGAAAGATGAGGTGCCAGTTTGTGGCTTCCAAAAAGACGACCGATCGCGTAGGCCCCGGTGTCTGCGGCGAAGGTCCCGATGAGGACATTGAACATCAGCGCGGCACCATGATCTGGGAGGTCGCGGAGCAAAACAGCGTGCGCGAGTGGAATGCCGACCCAGAAGAGTCCAAAGAGTGTGATTGCCATCGAGCCAGTCACCCCATCGATTCTGGACCGATGTATTGCCGCTGCGAAAACGAGCAGGAACGGGACCGCCAGGAAGAGGAGGATGTTGAATGCGGTTCCGAGCAGAGCCGCCGCTACCAGACCGACCAGGCCGAGATAGGCCGCAAATCGAAAAGGGGCGTAGGCGGAACTCATCATGAAGAATTCCCGGAGGCCGATGAGACCGAGGATTCCAACAGCACCGGCAAACCACGGGCCTCCTGCCAGCACGATCACGATCGCGAGCACGCCCAACGGCAGTGCCACCAGGACGCGTCTGGTGGTCTCGCCCATCAGCCGGCCCTCGTGCCAAAACGCCGCTCACGCCGCCCGAATTCGGCGAGCGAGTCGGAGAACGCCTCCCGATCGAAATCAGGCCAGAGTTCGTCGCGGAACACGAACTCCGAGTATGCGCATTGCCAAAGCAGGTAGTTGGAAATTCGCTGCTCGCCGCTGGTCCGGATGAGCAGTTCCGGATCGTGCATGTCCGGCGCGTAGAGCCGTTGCCGGAAATCCTCTTCCGTATCCCCCTCAAAGCCGCGAGCCGCGTCGAGAATCTCGGCCCTGCCTCCGTAATTGAAGGCAATAAAGAGTGTTATCCGCTGGTTGCCGGCCGTTCTGGCCTCAGCCTCGACCATCTGGGCCCTGAGGCCGTCGGGGATGCCCTCACGGCGACCGATGAAACGCATGCGGACACCCTCGGCGTCCAGCTCCGGGGTCTCACGTTCGATTCGTTCCGAGAACATCTGCATCAGGCCGCTCACCTCTTCCTCCGAGCGCGACCAGTTCTCGGTAGAGAAGGAAAAGACAGTCAGTTCCTCAACGCCGAACTCGGCCGCATCACGGAGCCTGGCCTTGACGGTGTCGGCTCCCGCGCGGTGCCCTTCCTGGACGGGTAGTCCGCGCTCGCTCGCCCAGCGGCCGTTTCCGTCGGTAATGATGGCGACGTACCGGGGGGTACTCACACCTCGAGTATTTCCTCTTCCTTGCCCTTCAGCAGCGAGTCGATCTCCGCGATCGCCTCGTCAGTCAGCTTCTGGAGTGCGGCTTCGGCACGGTGCTCGTCGTCGGCACCTGCTTCGCCTTCCTTCTTCATCTCACGCAGGTCTGTCATGACGTCGCGACGAACGTTACGGACCGCAATGCGACCGTCTTCGGCGACCCCGTGAACGACCTTCACCATTTCCTTGCGGCGCTCCTCGGTCAAGTCAGGGATATTGAGTCTGATCACGCTGCCGTCATTGGATGGTGTCAGGCCAACATCAGACTCCATGATCGCCTTCTCGATGGCGCCGATGACAGTCTTGTCATAAGGGGTGACGGTAAGCATGCGGGCTTCGGTTGCAGCGATGTTTGCCATCTGGGCAAGCGGAGTCTGGCTGCCGTAGTAATCAACCGTGATCCGGTCGAGCAGATGCGGGGTCGCCCTGCCGGTCCGAACCGTGGCGAACTCGCCCTGGGTCGAGTGGACGGACTTGTCCATCCGGTCTTTGGCGTCTGCGAGAAGGTCGTCGATCATGATCCTGATTCCGGCGCGTGCGATCCAGCTGCTGAAGAACTGACCAGCGTGCCAACCTTTTCGCCAGAAACGATCCTATCTATATTGCGCTCGTCGGCCATGTTGAAGACATGGATCGGCAGATCGTTGTCCATACAGAGACTGAGCGCGGTTGAATCCATGACCTTCAGGCCACGTTCGATCGCTTCCAGATGGGTGATTTCGGGGATGAACCTGGCCTCGGAATCCACGGAGGGGTCAGCGTCATAGACCCCCTCGACTCCGTTCTTGGCCATCAGGATTGCCTCGGCATGGATCTCGAGTGAGCGCAGGGCGGCGGCGGTGTCAGTTGTGAAAAACGGATTACCGGTGCCGGCGGCGAAGATGACGACCCTGCCCTTTTCGAGGTGCCTCATCGCCCGGCGCCTGATGTAGGGCTCGGCCACTTCACGAACGTCGATCGCCGACATCACCCGTGTGAACTGGTCGTGCTTTTCCAGCGCATCCTGGAGGGTGAGAGCGTTCAGAACGGTCGCCATCATTCCCATGTAATCACCGGTGGCGCGGTCCATACCCTGGGCGGCGCCATCGATGCCGCGGTAGATGTTTCCAGCACCGACGACTATGGCCACCTCCACCCCGCGCTCCCGTACGACCTTAATCTGCCGGGCTATGCGCTCTACCTGGGCGGGATCCGTGCCGAAGTCGAGGTCGCCCATGAGCGCCTCGCCCGAAAGCTTCAGCAGAATCCGCCTGAATCGAGGTCCCGAGGATCCCATGGCAGGCTTCCAGTCGCCCCTACTCGCCTACCCGGAAGCAGGAGAAGCGGGAGATCACGACGTTCTCCCCGACCTTGGCGGCAATTTGTTCCCGCATCTGCTCGATCGTCTTGGAATCATGCTTTCCGGTGTTCACATGCTCCTGGTCAAGCAGGGCGATGTCCTGCTTCCACTTGGCTATCTGGCCATCGACGATGCGCTCGACAACGTTGTCGGGCTTGCCTTCCTCCCGGGCCTTCTCTTCGAAGATCCGGCGCTCGGAAGCGACCTGTTCCTCAGGGATGTCGTCGCCGGAGACATGAGTTGGTGAGGCAGCGGCGATGTGCATCGCAACCTCGTAGGCGAACTCGGCGAAATCATCGTTTCGCGCTACGAAATCGGTTTCGCAGAGAACCTCGACCATCGCGCCGACCTTCTTGTTGGCGTGGATGTAAGAGGCGACGACGCCTTCGGAGGTGCCGCGGTCCGAGCGCTTGGCAGCTGAAGCCTGGCCCTTTACGCGCAGCAGCTCTATCGCCCGTTCCATATCGCCATCGGCCTCGGTCAACGCGGCCTTGCTGTCCATCATTCCGGCGCCTGTCTTCTGGCGAAGAGCCTTGACGTCAGCTGCTGTAACGGTGCCGCTCACTTGCTTTCCTCCTCGGTGCTCCCAGCCTCTTCAGCCGGAGCATCATCTGTCTCGGTGCTCTCGGCCGGGGCGACTGCTGGTTCAGTGGCCTCCTCGTCGACCGGCTCTTCGGCCTTGGCCTCATCGGCGGCCGGTTCCGGATCCGGAGCGACTGCCTGCGGGTGATCCGGCACGACTGCCTGAGGATGGTCGGGCACAACGGCCTGGGGATGATCCGGGACCGCCTGCGGGTGGGGCTTTGGCGCCGGCTTGGCGGCCTCGGCTTCAACCTTTGCCTGCTGTTCGGCGCGGGCACGGGCCTTCTCCTCGGCCTGCTCCTTCTCGATCGCCTCACGACGCACGCGCTCTTCCTCTTCGCGCTTCTTCTTCTCGGCCTCTTCCTTCTCGCGGCGAGCTTGCTCCTCGACGCGGCGCTTCTCTTCGACCACGGCCCACGCACCGGCACCCTGTTCGATCGCCTCGCCGACGGTGGAGATGACCAGTTCGCAGGAACGGATGGCATCGTCGTTGCCGGGAACCACGTAGTCGATCAGTCCGGGATCACAGTTGGTGTCAACCAGAGCGATCACCGGCAACCTCAGGCGGGTCGCCTCGCGAAGGGCGATCTCCTCAGCCTTGAGGTCGACGATGAAGACGGCATCAGGAACGCGGTCCATGTCGCGGACCCCGCCCAGAGCGAACTCGAGCTTTGCCAGCTCGGCTTGCATGTTCATGCGCTCCTTGGTCGGAAGCAGGTCGATCTGACCGGACTCGGTCAGCTCTGTGAGCTCGTGAAGACGCTTGATCCGGGCGGATGCGATGTTGTAGTTGGTCAGCAATCCGGGCAGCCAGCGTCGGGTGACATAGGGCATGTTCGAGCGGGCAGCCCAGTCCTCAATGACTCCCGAGGCCTGCTTCTTGGTGCCAACGAACAGCACCTTGCCGCCGCCGCTGGTCAGCTCGCCGACGAAACGCCGCGCGTCTTCGAGCATCTCCTCGGTCTGCAGCAGGTCGATGATGTGGATCCCGTCGATCTCGCCGGCGATGTGACGCCGCATGTTCGGGTTCCAACGACTGGTCTGGTGGCCGAAATGAACTCCGGCCTCCAGCAATTTCTGGATTCCTACCTGGGACATGGTTCTCCTTGGATGAAAGTTTGAATAGATCCACCCGCGACCTTCGACGGAGACCCTTTCTCAGGGCAGGAGCCGTTTCAGGAACATCGGGGGTTAGGGAATACGGTTGGCCCGGCATTGTAGAGGGATCTGCGCTGCTTCGCGCATCGCTCGATTACCTCCTCCCGAGCCTTGGTGTGGACCTGGCGCAGCCTCGACTCAGTCTCCGCCGCGGGCCTCGTCAAGTGCATCGGCAAGCTCGGGCGGAAGTTCGGCCTCAAAATGCAATGTTTCACCGCTGACCGGGTGACTGAAGACGAGCTGCCGGGAATGAAGAAATTGCCGATCAAGGCTGTAGCGGTCGGGGCCTCCGTAGACAGTGTCGCCGACAAGGGGGTGCCCGACGGCCTCCATGTGGACCCGGATCTGGTGGGTGCGACCGGTCTCGAGCTTCACCTCGAGCAGACTGTCGCTCCTGAGGGTCTCCTTGACTTCGAAATGCGTGCGGGCTTCTCGCGGTGAAGCGCCGTTAACCGCCATTCGGTGACGCTTCCTGGAGGCCCTTCCGATCGGGGCATCGATGGTGCCGGTACGCGAGCGAAAGCGGCCGTCAGCGAGTGCCAGGTAGGTGCGCTCGAAGCTGCGGTCCCGGATCATCTGCTGGAGCTTCCGGTGGGCTTCGGGATCACGAGCGACAACAAGCAGGCCGCTGGTACCGCGGTCCAGCCGGTGAACGATTCCGGGCCGCTCGGGGTCGTCCCCGCCTGCCAGCTCGTCCCCCAGCAGCTCAACCAGGGTCACCCCTTCGTGGGACGGCGCCGGATGTATGACCAGATCCGCAGACTTGTCGATCACGGCAAGATAATCGTCTCCAAAGACGATCCGGTAGGGCGGTGCCACCTCAGAATGCATCTGACGTAACCCGTTCATGTTCCTGGCTGGAGTCCTCAACCTCGTTCTCGTCGGGGCTTCGCTTTTTCTTGCGGGTGTCGTCGTGGCGGATCACAGTCCAGGCGAGCAGTACGACACCAACCGTAATGGAGGCGTCGGCAAGGTTGAAGGCGGGCCAGCTCGGCAGCAAAATGAAATCTGTTACCTCCCCGATTCGCACGCGATCGATCATGTTCCCGAGCGCTCCTCCGAGGATCAGGCCCCCGGCAAGCCATGTACTCCACCTGTCCGGAGCCGAAGCGATGAAGGCCCCGAGGGCGACCAGGGCGACCATGCTCAGCAGGAGAACGAAGATGCCCCCTCCCCCAGCCAGGCCGAAGGCTACGCCGTCGTTGTAGGCGAGGGTAAACCTGAGCGGACCGATAACATCGACCGCGTCCCCACGCTCAATCGTGGCTGTGACCATGGCCTTTGCGACCTGATCGAGTGCGATTACGACTGCCGCGACAAGCGCGATGGTGATGATGGTGTTACGGCGGATCAACCCGCGATCATCCCGGTGATCACCGACTGCCCGATGAGCAGGAGTATCAGGCCGATCATCGGGCTGAGGTCCAGCGCCAGACCGCTCCCCCCGACCGGGGGAAGAATCCTCCTGAAGAGATTGAGGTACGGGTCGGTCGTCTGCTGGGAGAACTTGACTACCGCCAGCAGGGCGGCGTTCTGGGGCAGTCTGGGAACCCAGGAGACGAGAATGCGTATGAAGATAAGCACGATGTAGACGGTAAAAAGAGCGCTGACATAGCTTGCGATGTCACCCCTGGATATCGCCAGCACCAGCAATGCCCCGCTCACTGGCTGCGCATCCGGCGAAGGGAAGCCTCGGCTGCCTCACGGAACGCCTCCACACCACCCATTTCCTCAAGGGCCTCGAGACCGGCCTCAGTACTTCCCCCGGGAGAAGCAACTGCGACCTGAATCTCAAACGGAGTGCGGTGGCCGAGCAAGGCTGCTGTGCCAGCCAGGGCTTCCGCAACCATTGAGTTGGACACGTCCGGATGGAGACCCTCGCTGACGCCGACTCCGGCGATCGCGGCGGCAGCGGCAGCGAAGTAGGCGGGAGTACAGCCCATCAGCGCCGTTGCGGCGTCCATCTCGCCGTCCTCCAGTTCGACAACCTGGCCCAGGGGATCCAGAAGGGACTGAGCCTCGGCCGCGACAGCAGGGTC
>CAIZLN010000011.1 GCA_903933815.1 uncultured Solirubrobacterales bacterium | reverse complement strand
TCGTCTTGCCCGAGCCGGACGGCCCGACCAGGGCGACGATCTCATCCGAGCCGACCGTCAGCTCGGCGTGGTCGAGCGCCACGACCTCTTCGTCGGCGACCTCGTAGACCTTGCGCACGCCTTCCATTTCAAGCGCCGGGGTCGGATCGGAACCAGCCGGCCCGGGCTCGCCGGAGCGGTCCTGCATTGTGTCTGTATCACTCATCGTTCCTCCGGATTGTCGGTCAAATCTGATTTCACTGGCCGCCGCCGATCGCCTGGGCGGGGTCTACCTTCAGCACGCGGCGCAGCGAGAAGGCGCAGCCGATCACCGCGGCCAGCAGAAGGAAGAAGGTGCTTTCGGCAAGTCGCGCACCGGTGGCGATGAACGGAATCGAACCAGCAGGGATCACCGCGGCCAGTGCCAAGGCCGCGATTGCCCCGATCACCGACGCAATCAGCGTGACGATCACCGCCTGCAGCAGAACCCCGGCGAACAGGTTCCCGGAACCGGCACCGAGCGCTTTCAGCACCCCGTACAGCCCGATCCGCTCGACTGTGATCAGGGCAAAAAAGAGCGCCACGACGATGATCGCAATCAGCACCGTAAGTCCGATGATCTGGTTGAACACGCGCTGCTGTGCGGCGACCCCGGGAAGGGCGTTGATCGCTTCGGTCTCGGTCAGGCTCGAGGTGGTGCCGTTGGTCGCATCGTCAATCCGGGTGGCGAGCTCGGAGGCGCTTACACCCGCGGCCTGCACCACCAGCGCCTGGCTGACTCCGGGAGCCACCCTGGCATCGGGACGGTTCTCGTTCTGAACCTTTCTCCATGTCTCAAGTGATGCCCAGAGCGTGCTCTGGCCGGCGTAGCGGGTGTCGCTGACGAAGCCGATCACTTTGACCGGACTGCGCGCCGGGCCAATCAGGACCACCTCGCCCTGCTTGACCCCTTCAGCCTCGAGCGTGTCGTCAGCCCAGGCCTCGCCCGGCCTTGTCGGCGGGGTCGGCAATCCCTTGGAAGCCGCCGCGTAACCGAACAGCACAACCGGAACCAGGTCCCTCAGGCCGCGGCCTGCAATCCGTGCCCCGAGCTGCACGCTGCCCAGTTCACCGACCGCCTCGACCCCGTCGACCGCTTCAACCTCGCGGCTCTGCTCCGGGTCGATCCGGCTCCTTACGAGCGAGTCCTGCGAGGTCTCGGAGTAGACGATCAGGTCGGCCTGCTGGGCGCGAATCGCGCCGGTGTTGCCCGCCGTCAGGCCGTCGAGCAGCCCGCCGAGGAACATCAGCAGAATCGCGATCAGGGTCAGGATCACCGTGGCCACCCCGAACCGGCCGGGCCGGCGGCGAAGTTCCTTGAGCGCGAGCCTCACCGTCCACCCTCCCCGGTGGTCGCTTCGATCGGGTCGATCGCGAGCACCCGGCGCGCCGCGACCACGGCACTGAGCAGGCCGAGCACGAGCAGCAGCACCGACCAGACCACGACCGCCCTGACATCGAAGCTGAGCTTGACGTCACCGAGCTGTGCCTGAGAGAGCGGTGTGTAGAGGGCGATGCCGACTGCCAGGCCCCCGCCGATTACCAGCACCACCTGAACCATCAGGGAGCGGACAAGCAGGCTCGACCTCGCACCTATCGCCCGCAGCAGGGTCAGCGAGGCCGACTTCTGGAGGGTGATGATCAGGAAGAACAGCCCGGTAACCAGCGGCACGACCAGTCCGAACAGCAGGAAGATCACCTGGAAGGACTGGCGGACCTCGGCGACTCCGGGGGTCTGGTCCGCGGCGTCCTGGCGGGTCAGGGCGTCAGCCTCGTCGCTGGAGTCGTTGATCCGTTCGGCGAGGGTCGCCGGGTCGAGGCCGGAGACCGGCGCCGCACCGATCGCGCTCGGCAGCACACCACCGGCGTCCGGGTTGGCCGACTTGACCGCTGCGACATAGGCCGGCCACTCGACGAACAGGGTAGGCGTCACCTGGAGCTGGGCGTCGTCGGTGAGACCGACGACTTCGATCATCTCGGTTTGCCTGGTCTGTCCGCCGGGGCCCAGCACCTTGACCCGGTCCCCGACGCTGAAGTCGTTGTCGCTGCCGACCGCTTCACCGGGACCCCGCGGCAGGCGGCCAGTGGTGAGTTCGTCGGGCGCACCGACGGCTGGGTCGGTGTAGCCGATGATCGCCGCATCGGAGTCGTCGGAGTCGTCGTTGACCCCGACAGTGAAGGTGCCCTGGCCAATCCGTCCCGACTTTGCGATGCCCTCGGTCGAGCGTATCTTCCTCTCCAGCGGCGGCGTGATGATGCTGCCCTGGAGGGTGCGCTGGCCGTCAACGCTGTAGACGAGCACCGGTGCCGACTGGCGCTCGATCGCACCAACAAAAGAGGTGATCAGGCCGGTCTGGATCGCCTGCTGGGCGAGGATCAGCAAGACCAGAAGCCCGATTGCCGAGATCAGCAGCCCGAACCTGACCTTGGCCCGGCGCATCTCGCGCAGCGCAAAGAACATCAGGCAGATGGTGAGGGGTAGGGCACGGGTTGATCCTATTGGCAAGTGGTCGAGGGCAGAAATCGATCCATCGGAGCAAACCCCGGCCCAGGCGGGCCGTCTAGGCTCTGCCGATGGACACGCACTCCTGGGTTCTCTGGATCGGAATAGTGGCGATCGGCCTCCATGTCATGGAGGAGTACGCCGAGGGATGGCTGGTCTGGGCCAACGAGCAGGTCGGCCCGCGCTTTGGAATTACCTTCACCCAGGCGGACTTCTTCTTCACCGCCTTCCTGTTGATCTTCTATGCCCTGGCAGGTGCGGCGATCGGGTGGTGGGCACCGGCCGTCAGCCTGGCGATCCCGGCGCTGTTCGTGGTCAACGCGGTCTTCCTCCACATGCTTCCCAGCCTGCGAAGTGACCGCCTCACCCCCGGAACCCTGACTGCGATCTTCATCTACCTGCCGGCGGCTGCCTGGATGTTCTGGGCCGCTGGCGAAGACGGCGTCCTCAGCTTCGGCACCGTGGTTCTTGCCTTCATCCTCGGAACGGCTCTCATGTACTACCCGCTCGCCGTCGCCATCCTCGCGAAGAAGACTGGCTGGCAGGAGCAGCCGGCGAAAGACCCGACCGAGAGCCGCGACCCCGCCGAAGAGACCGCGATGGAACAGACCGAGATCGAAGTTGAGGGAAGACTGGTTGAACCACCGACTGAAGTCCTCGACGCCACCGAGGGCGACCGGAACTAGAGGCGCCGCAGCCGCCCCGGCCCGATCCCATCGAGGGCGAGGTGACCGCTCAGTCGTGCGGGTGCGCCATCTTGTGGTGGTCGAGAGCCTCCTTGAGGATCTCTTCCTCCACACCAAGCTCGAGGGCCACCTCGCGCAATCCACGACCTGAAGCCGCTGCTTCAGTGACGATGCCGGCGGCGCGGTCGTAGCCGATGAACGGGTTGAGCGCCGTGGCGGTGGCCAGGGTGGCTTCGGCGTGGCTCTCGTTGTTCTCGTGGTCGGCTTCGATGCCGGCCACACATTTCGTATCGAGCAGGCGGGAGGCCGATGCGAGCAGGCGGACCGAGCCGAGCAGGTTGCGGGCAATCAGCGGCACCCTCACGTTCAGTTCGAACTGGCCCTGCGAGCCGGCCATGGTGATGGCGGTGTCGTTGCCGACCACCTGGGCGGCAACCTGAATCACCACCTCCGGGATCACCGGGTTGACCTTGCCCGGCATGATCGACGATCCCTTCTGCAGTTCCGGCAGTCGCAGCTCGGCGATGCCGGCACGTGGACCCGAGCCCATCAGGGCGAGGTCGTTTGCGATCTTGTTCAGCGACACCCCATAGACCTTGAGCGCACCGGAGAGCTCGACCAGCGAGTCGCGGTTTGCCTGCGCCTCGAAGCGGTCGTCGGGTGCGGTGATGGTCAGCCCGCTCTGATCTTCGAGCAGCTTGCGTACACCCGCAGCGAAGTCGGGGTGGGTGTTCAGCCCCGTACCGGTGGCGGTACCGCCGAGCGGAATCTGGCCGACCCGTCCGAGGGTGCCGGTCACGCGGTCAATGCCGAGTCGGACCTGGGAGGCATAGCCACCGAACTCCTGGCCGAGAGTGACCGGCACGGCATCCATCAGGTGGGTGCGGCCGGCCTTGACCACCCCGGCGAACTCCGAAGCCTTCGCCTCGAGCGCCGAGGCGAGAGCGTCCATCGCCGGCAACAGGTCGTTGGTGACCTGGTCGAGCGCGGCCAGATGGACCGCCGAAGGGAAGACGTCATTCGAAGACTGGCCCATGTTGACGTGGTCGTTGCGGTGCACGCCTTCACCGGCGAGGCTGGCGATCACCTCGTTGGCGTTCATGTTCGACGAGGTTCCGGAGCCGGTCTGGAAAACATCGACCGGGAACTGCTCGTCATGCTGACCGGCGCCGATCGCGTCGCCGGCTTCACCGATCCGCCCGGCAATGTCTGCGTCCAGCAGGCCGAGATCGGCGTTGGCCCGGGCTGCTGCGGCCTTGATCCTGCCCAGCCAGTGGACCACCGGTGCGGGAATCGCTTCACCCGAAACCGGGAAGTTGTCAATCGCCTTGGTGGTTTCGCCACCCCAGAGCTGCTCGCCCATATCCCCCACTTCCTTCTTATCCAAATTCACGACCGGCTTCGGCGCCAGCCTCGTAGTGAACCTTCGCCCCGGGCGAGTCGTCCATCCTGTAAGTGGCGGCGCTCTTGACCCGGTCGACCAGAGTGGTGTGGATGCCATCGCTGCCCTCGGAGCCCTTTTCCATCGCCCCAACCAGGTAGCCAGCCTGAATCGCTGCCCGGATTGCCTCGGTGCCGGAGCCTCCGGCGCGTGTGCCCAGTCTTGTCGCAACGGCCACGGCGTCGCTGCCGAAATTGACCAGCTCACCGTTCGGCTGGTCGCGGATCATGCAGTCGCTGATCGGAACCGTTCCGTCGATCCGGACCGGATCCGGAGCGGTAACCAGTGCGGTCTCGATCTTGGCCGGACCTTCAAGGCAGACGACCGGTGTCGCCGCCTCGTCAGACCCGCACCCTGCCCCCAGGAGGGAGAGCAAAACGACGGGAAGGGCTATTGACCGGCGCATGTGAACATCTTGACAGTCCTCCCCTTCAGGGGCTGTGTCGGCGGGGTCGCGGGGAGCTTTCAGAACACAGTCGTACGCGTATAGGCTCCCGGCCATGCCCACCGTCCGCGAAGTGACCTACGACCTTTTCCGCAAACACGGGATGACCCGCATGTTCGGCAATCCCGGTTCGACCGAGCTGCCGATGCTGAAGGACTTCCCTGAAGACTTCGAGTACGTACTGGGGCTGCAGGAAGCAGCCGTGGTCGGCATGGCTGACGGGCACGCCCAGGTCACCGGACGGCCGGCGCTGGTCAACCTTCACACCGCACCCGGCCTCGGCAATGCGGTCGGCGCCCTGTTCAACGCCCAGGCGAACCACTCGCCCGTCGTCGTCACGGTCGGCAACCAGACCCGCTCGCTGATGACCATCCAGGCGAACCTGACCAACCGCGATGCGATCCGGGTGCCGGATCCGTTTGTCAAGTTCACCTACGAACCGGCCCGCGCCGAAGACGTGCCGCTGGCGATCGCCCACGCGATCCACCTCGCCATGCTGCCGCCGATGGGCCCGGTCATGGTCTCGATCCCGATGGACGACTGGGACGTGGAAATGGACGCCTCCGACGCAGCCCATGTGGTCAGCCGCAACGTCAGCGGGAGAGCAACCGCCGACCCGGCTTCGGTCGAGGACCTCGCCAGCCGGATCAAGGCGGCGAAGAACCCGATCGCGGTCGCCGGGCCCGACGTCGACGCGGCCGGTGCCTGGGAGGAGATGGTCGCGCTCTCCGAAGACCAGAACCTCGGCGTCTGGGCCTGCCCTGCCCCGGGCGGCGGACGGCTCGGCTTCCCCGAGAACCATCCGCACTGGCGCGGGGTGTTGCCCCCGGCGATCGGCGCGGCCAGCCAGACCCTCGAAGGACATGACCTGATCGTGGTCGTAGGAATGTCCGTCTTCCCGTACTACCCGAACCTTCCCGGGCCGCTGCTGCCCGAAGGAGCGGAGCTGATCCAGATCACCTCCGATCCGGACGAAGCTGCCCGCGCCCCGATGGGCGATGCGATCGTGGCTGATGTGAAGCTGACTTTGGCGGCCCTGCTCGAGAAGCTTGACGGCACCGACCGTGAACCGCCGCCAGCCTGGCCTGACCCGACTCGCATGGAAGACAGCGACCCGCTCAGCGGATCGGTGGTCTGTTCGATCCTCAAGGAGCACCTGCCCGAGGACGCGATCGTCGTGCTCGAGTCACCCTCCAGCACCCTGGCCCTTCGCAATCAGCTTCGGATCTCGAAGCCGAACAGCTACTTCTTCGGCTGTGGCGGCGGGCTCGGTTTTGGTCTCAGCGCCGCGGTCGGCATTCAGATCGCCGAGCCCGACCGGCCCGTCGTCTGTGTGCTGGGTGAAGGCTCGGTTCAGTACGCAGTCGCCGCCTTCTGGACTGCCGCCGCCTACGACGTCCCCGTGACCTTCCTTGTCCTGAGGAACGAGGAGTACGCGATCCTCAAGTGGTTCGCAGAAGTCGAGCAGGTTGCCGGCTCCCCCGGCCTCGACCTGCACGCCCTGGAGACGGCGAAGATCGCAGCCGGTTACGGGATCGAAAGCAGGATGGCACGCAGCGCCGACGAAGTTGACGCGGAGCTGGCCGAGGCCATCGCCGACTCAAAGCCGCGGCTGGTCGAAGTGCCCGTCCAGCCGGGGATGAACCTCTTCTAGACAACAGGAGAAACCGGAAATGCCACTGCTCAAGCCCGACCCGACCTCAATCGCACCGGAACCGGGTGAGGCAGCGCGCGACCGCGCCCCGGACTGGGTCGCAGACGGCACACCCGAGCCACTTCGCTCACAGCTGGTAGAGCTGTTCGGGGCAGACCAGGTGCTCAGCCGGGCCAGCGACATCATCCGCTACGCATCCGATGCGAGTCCGTACCGGATGCTGCCCAGGGCAGTGGTCGTGGCGAAGTCCGACAAGGACATCGGCAAGGTACTTGCCTTTGGTCGCGAGCAGGGGATCGGAGTCACTTTCCGGGCTGGCGGCTCCAGCCTGAACGGCCAGAGCCAGAGCGAGGGCATCCTGGTCGATGTCCGCCGCCACTTCGGCGGGATCAAGGTGCTCGACGAAGGCCGCAGCGCTTCAGTCGCCCCTGGCGCGATGATGGCCGACGTAAACCGGGTGCTGGCACCGTACGGTTTCAGGCTTGGCCCGGATCCCGCTTCGCTGGAAATCGCCACGGTTGGCGGTGTCGTCGCCAACAATTCCGGCGGAATGAAGTGCGGCACGAAGTTCGACTCCTACTCGACCGTCACCGGCATGACCTTCATCCTGCCTTCCGGCACCGTGGTCGACTCGACCGCCCCCGACGCTGAAGAAAAGTTCGCCGAGGCCGAGCCGGAACTGGCCGCCGGGCTGCTTGCAATCCGGGAGGAGATCCTCGCCGACGAGGAGCTCACCGCAAAGATCCGGCGGAAGTTCGAGATCAAAAACACCACCGGCTACAGGCTCTGTGCCTTCCTCGACGCCGAAACCCCGGTCGAGATCTACCGCCGCCTGATGATCGGCTCGGAGGGCACCCTCGGCTTCATCTCCAGAGTGATCTTCAATACGCGCCCGATCCCGAAAAAGACGACTCTTGCCTGGATCCACTTCCCCGACATCCCGAGCGCCATTGATCCCGTGCCCGACCTCGTTGCCGCAGGCGCCACGGCAGTCGAGCTGATGGGTGCGCCCGCGCTGATGGTGGCCTCCTGGAACATGACCGGAGCACCAGAGCACTGGAAGGAACTCGATCCGACCACCGCCGCTCTTCTGGTCGAGTTTGGTGGCGAGGATGACGAGTCGCTGGACCAACAGGAAGAACGTGCCATGGAGCTGCTGGGCGACCGGGAGCTGATCCGCGAGGTCGAGTTCAGCCGCGACGAGGAGATCATCGAGATCAACTGGCGGGTTCGCGAGGGACTCCACGGCCTGGTCGGCAAGATGCGCCTGCCGGGCACCGCGCTGATCGTCGAGGACGTCTGCGTGCCACCGGCCCGGATCGCAGAAGGGGCAGAAGAGCTCCGCGCCCTGCTGGCCGAGCACGAGTTTCTAAACGGCGTCGCCGGCCACGCCTCGGCCGGCAACCTCCACTTCATGCTCACCCCGGACTTCTCCAAGCCCGAGGACCTCGAGCGCTACGAAGCCTTCATGGGCAAGCTGGTCGAGCTGATCTGCAACAAGTACGAAGGCTCGCTGAAGGCCGAGCACGGGACCGGGGTAAACATGGCCCCGTACGTCGAGCTCGAGTGGGGCGAGAAGGCGACGGAGATGATGTGGCGGGTCAAGGAGCTGGCCGACCCCGCGGGCGCACTGAACCCCGGCGTCGTGCTGAACCGCGACCCGAACTGCCACCTCCAGAACCTGATGACGACTCCGCCGATCGAAGAGGTCGCCACGACCTGCGTCGAGTGCGGCTTCTGCGAGCCGGTCTGCCCGAGCCGCAACCTGACCACCACCCCCCGCCAGCGGATCGTGCTGCGACGGGAGATGGTCCGCCAGGGAGGCGACACCCCGGTCCGCCGTGCCCTGCTGGAAGAGTTCGAGTACGACGCGATCGAGACCTGCGCGGCTGACGGCTCCTGCGAGCTCGCCTGCCCGGTCGGGATCGACACCGGTGCCTTCATGAAGGAGTTCCGCAAGGCCCAGAAGAGCCCGCGCGAGCAGAAGAACGCCCTCAAGGTGGCCGAGAACTGGGACAAGGTCGAGCGCCTCGCCCGCGGCGGACTCAAGTTCGGCGGCGCGATGGAGAAGGTGATCGGAGAAGGCGGCATGCGCGGCCTGACCGGTGCCGCCCGCAAGCTGGTCAGCGACGACCTGATGCCGGAATGGGGCGAGAACATGCCCGCCGCAGCCCCGCCGAAGCTGCCGGAGACCGCACCGATCGGGGCCGCAGCCGTTTACATGCCGGCCTGCATCAACCGCATGTTCGGCCGCTCGAAGGCCTCGGGCAACGGCAACGGTTCGGGGCCCGACCTCAGCCTGCCAGAAGCCCTGGCCGCCGTGTCCGAGCGGGCCGGCAGCCCGGTCTGGATCCCGCACGACGTCGCCGGCTCCTGCTGCTCGGTCCCGTTCAGCTCCAAGGGCTACACCGACGCCCACGCCTTCAAGGCCAACGAAACTGTCGAGCGACTGTGGCGCTGGACCGGCGGCGGCGCGCTGCCGGTGGTCATGGACGCGACTTCATGCGGCTACGGCCTGAGCGACTTCGGCGAAGGGGTGCTCACCGAGGAGAACCAGGCCCGCCACGCCGAGATCGAGATCATCGACTCGATCACCTGGGCCGAGCGGCTGCTGGAGAAGCTCGAAGTACGCAAGAAGACCGACTCGGTCACCGTCCACCCGACCTGCTCCGGCGCACACATGGGCCTGAACAAGGCCCTCGCCAGGGTCGCCGGTGAGCTGGCCGAGGATGTCGTCGTGCCGGTCAACGCACGCTGCTGCGGCTTCGCCGGGGACCGCGGCATGCTCCACCCCGAGCTCACCGCCAGCGCCACCGAAGCCGAAGCGGCCGAGGTCAAGCTGAACCCCACCACGCGCCACGTCTCCTCCAACCGAACCTGCGAGGTAGGACTCGAAAGGGCCACCGGCGAGCCCTACGAATCAATCATCTACCTGCTCGAAGAAGCCACTCGCTGAAGGGTACGTTTTCCGTCCGCACCGGAACCTGGGCGAGCCGCCCGTTCGAAGGAGCTAGGGGCACCCTTCGGGTCGAGGAAGTTGCGAATGCTCGAACCTACCGCTTCCAAGGCATGGGACTGTGCCCGTGCACCGATCCTCGAAATCGATAAAGATAGAGAGGGGAGCACATCTGTTGCCCTCCACACGGTAGGCACTCCAGATCTTGCTGGGCTCTTCGTTGATTGGCATCAGCGCCCGACAGTGAGATCTCCTCTTTTTGCCTCGGCAAAAATCTTCTACTGTTCCTTCAGGGGACCAAGAGTTTCGGAAGGGAATGAGACTGGAGGATTTGCTTGTGACGGCGGTATCCAAGACGAGGCCTTGGCATGTGACGCCGACCAGTACCGCGCGGTCTTCTCCGCCTCCGAGGCGGGTTTGGGTTTGGCACGAATCCGGGCTGTTGGCGGATACTGCACTGATCTGCACGAGCAGTGAAGAAATCAGGCAGAGCCCAATTAGCGAGAGCTTTCTCATGGGAGCGGGGCCAAGATCGGTGCGTATCGAGGGTTTGAGGTGAAGATGTGTTTGGCCCATGACCCGTGGAACCATAGTTGACTTAGCGACGCTCGACGGCGACACAGCATCCTGCCGGGGCCGGGATTCCGACCCCTTCACTCTTCACCTGCCCGGAAGCGTTGATACTTAAGGTCAACTCCCCACGTCCTGAAAACACACAGTTCCACTCGCCGATACCATTGTCGCTTTCAGTTAGACACCCGGTAGGGGATGGGCCAACGCTCTTCAGAAATTTGATTACTGCCGCTTCGCTCACAGACACGTTCTCCCCACGGGCGCCGCTATTAACCGCACCGCCACACGCAACTAGAAGTAACCCTGCAACCCCAATACCTGCTGAACAGAGGGCCCTTCCCATGATCTTGTCTAAAGCGCAAACCTTCAAGTATCAGACCTCAACATGAGCGATTGAAGGACTTATACATGGACATCGGATCAATCCACCCACTCATTCGTATTGTCAACTTATTCGAAGCACGGTAGAGCTCGCCTTCACATCGAACACTGATGGGAGTGTAGTTTGGTGCGTATGACTGAAAGGGGGCATAGGAGCGTTCCTTGCAGTTAACGTCGGGCCAAAGAGAGACGAAGGCGATTATCTTGCGCCTTTCGATACAAGTCTTCATTTTAGTCCCTTGGAATCGCGAGCTGGCTCCGAAGCAGTTCTGAGTTGAGTAACTGTTCAATCTATTTTGACCTTCAACCCGTGCGGGCGGCGAAACGGTTGCAGGGTCTTCACATGAATCCGACGACCAGCGCTTAGACTTACGACATCGGGGAGCACGCTGTGCTTCATGGAGACAGAGGGGGATTTCGGGATGAATCGAATTGCGGCAGTAGTAGCGGTGTTGATCTGCGGTCTGTTTGCAGGACAGGCTTCGGCCGCTGATCCGGACCGCCCACCGATCGCGCCACCGACCGACTTCTGGCAGAACAAGGGCTTCATGAACATGGCCCATCAGGGCGGAGAGCTGGAGGCGCCTGGCAACACGCTCTACGCCTTCAAGACCGCTGTGCGCTACCGCGGCGCGGACACCCTTGAGCTGGACAGCTACGTCTCCGCCGACGGGGTTCTGATGGTCACCCATGACATGCGCCCCTCGGGCACCTCGAACGCTCCCGACAGCGCTGACTTCGAGATCCGCGACCTCACCCTCGAACAGCTGAAGACCTACGACTTCGCCTGGAAGTTCACTCCCGGCAAGGGCCACTACGGCTTCGACGAGAACGACCCTCACCCCTACCGCGGCATCGCCACCGGCGACAAGCCGCCGCCGATCGGCTACACCGCGAACGACTTCCGGATCGCGACCTTCGAAGAGGTTCTTGAGGCCTTTCCCGACACACCGCTGAACATCGATATGGCGACAGTGTCGGACCCGAGCGTTTCGCTGGCCGCCGCAGAAGCACTGGCGGAGATCATGAACGCCCACCCGGAGCGCAGCGAAGATGTGATTGTCGCTTCCTTCGGCCAGGAAGCGATCGAGCGTTTTCACGAACTGGCGCCGAACCACAAGGCACTTTCTGGCAGCCTTGACGCCTCGGTGCCTTACGCGTTCGGCGGTCCGATCTCGCCCGCACCGGTGGCGATCCAGCCCCCGGACCTCTTCGAGTTTGGCAGCATCGTGCGCACGGTTCCGCTGCTGAAGCCGTTCACTGATTACGACGGCTTCGCCCTGCATGTCTGGGGCTCCGACACGGACCCCGAGCAGGAGACCGACCCGTTCTACACCCGGCTGATCGAAGAAGGAGCCGACGGCTTCTTCACCCAGGTGCCCGCGAGGCTCCACCAGTACCTCTGCGAGGCCGGTATCCGCCGGCCCGACGGCTCTCAGCGCTGCAGTCTCCAGGCCCCCGACCTGGCCCCGGTGCTGCGGGTCCACTCGATGCTCGGAGCGCGCTCGCTCGTCGCCGGCAAGAGGACTTCGTTCGCGATCCTGCTCGGCAACACCGGCAATACCGCAATGAATTCGGTCAGGGCCTGCGTGACGGTGCCAAAGTCGAGCAGCCGGACAGTCAAGGTTTCATGCGCGCGATCGAAGGCTGTCTCCCCGGGTGATCTCGCGACTGTGAACGTGAGTGTGACTGCCACTGCGCGGGCCAAGGGCAAAGTCAGGCTCTCCCTCGTCGTCACCACCGACGGCGGCGAGCGCACGGTGACCCGGACATTCCGGATCCTGCCCTCCGGCAGCTGCTCGAGGAAGGGCGGAAGCAAGGGCGGCTCCAGCGGCGGGCAGTTCTGCGGCACCACCAACCACTTCTGAGCACGCGGAGCGGTTCGGGCGCTCCCCGGATTCAGTCGCTGACTTCGGCCGATTCCTGCCGGTCGAGCTCGGCCTGTTCGGCCCCGAGGATGATCTCGCTCAGGGTGGCGTCGGTGTCGAACTGAAGGTCCAGAAGAGGCTGAGTGGCCCCGCGACCGTGGAAGAGGATCGCCCACTCCCAGGGGGCGATCGCCCGCGGCGAGCGTGACTCGAGTGCCTTGATGACCACGCGCCCGGCCCGGGAGACGGGAACCTGGCGGGTCAGGAACGGCGGCACGACCTCCTTGCGGAAACGGTCGGCGAACGGGTCCTCGAAGCCCTTGCGGACCAGCTCGGTCTTGATCCAGCCGAAGTAGGCGACGGTCGCGCTGGCCCCGAGCGGCCGAAGCTCGGAGCGCAGAGCCCGGCCGAGGGCCTCGACGCCGGACTTGGCAGCAGCGTAGGCGCTGTTCAGCACGCCGTTCGAGAAGGCGTATGAGGAAGAGACGATCACGAACTGGCCGCGGTTGCGCACAACCTCGTCCATGCCGGCCCGCACGGTGCGCCAGACACCAAAAAGGTTGACGTCGATCACCCGTTCCCAGTCTTCCGGCTTGATCGCCCGCATGGTGGTGAGCGTGGTCGCGATGCCGGCGTTGGCGACGACCACGTCCACCTTGCCGAACCGTTCTTTGGTCGCGGCGACTGCGGCTTCGATCGAATCGGCGTCGCTGACGTCGGCGGCGAGCCCGGTCGCACGCGGGCCGAGGCCGGCCGCAGCCGCTTCGGCCTGCTCGAGGTCGAGGTCCACCAGGGCCACGGATGCTCCACGGCCATAGGCCAGCCGGCCGGTCTCCAGGCCGATGCCCTGGGCTCCACCGGTAACCAGCACGACCTTGCCGGTCAGGTGGTAGGCCGAGTCCGGAGAGCCGATGCTTACCCAGGTGCCGCCGCTGCCTTCCGGACGGCCGCCCTCCTCCTGGTCCTCGATCGCCCTGACCGTCTCGCCGACCTTGCGGTTGCGCTCGATCCGGAGATCGCTGACCGGCGCGACCTTGCCGCGCAGCCAGAACGGCACCCGCCAGGCCGGCGGCTCGATGATCCTCGGCGAGCGGCACTCGATGCCTTCGATAAGTGCGCCGGCCACCTGGTCGACCTCCATCGGGTCGGTCAGAAAGGAGGGCACGAGCTCCTGGCGCAGCTCATTGACCAGCGGGTTGTCAAAGATCTCACCGATCAGGCCGGTCTTGACGAAAGCGAAGTAGGCGACCGAAGCGCTGGCGCCGTGGGGGGCGAGTTCGGTCCTGAGCGAACGGCCGAGTGACTCGACCGCCGCCTTCGAGGTTGCGTAGCTGCTGTTGAGCAGGCCGTTGGCGGTGGCATAAGCCGAGCTGATCAGGACGAACTGTCCCTTGTTGGCAATCACCTGCTCCATGCCCGCTTTGATCGTGCGCCAGACGCCGAGCAGGTTGACCTCGATC
>CAIZLN010000010.1 GCA_903933815.1 uncultured Solirubrobacterales bacterium | reverse complement strand
GGAAAAGAGCAGGACTGCGAAGGTCGCTGAAAGAGCGAACTTGCGGTTCCGGCGTGTCAACGAAGTGCCCTGTGCCACATGGTGGATCCCAACTACTGAATACACGACCGACCCTCTCCCGAGATGCGGCTCCCCAACCGTATCGCAGACCGGTTACGGCAAACCCGTCCGGCCCCAGCCGGGCGGGGTGTTACCTCAGTGAAATAAGCTGTCCGTCATGTCTGAAGATGACGAAGGAATCAGGAGTCGTGTCCAGTCCCGGGGCGAAAAGGCGGCGGCAGACCTGGCCCAGGCCTTGATCACCAGCCCGGCTTTCGGACAGGCGGTCTCGGCTGCCGTACTGGCCAGAGAGAAAGCCGGCGAAGCCCAGCGGGCTGCGATGGGTGCGTTCAACGTCTCGTCGCAGGACGAAGCCCAGCGTCTTGAACGCCGGCTCAGGGTGCTCTCCGAGAGGCTGGAGGAGTCGGAGGACCGGCTCGATCGGGCGCTTGTCCAGGTGCGTGACCTTTCGGCCGAGATCGAGACGCTCAAGAGCGACAGAAAAAAGCCGGCGCGGCCAAGGGCGAAGAAGTCAGGCTCGACCGGCAAGGGTAGTTCGTCGGGCAAGGCTGAGTCTAAACCCTAAGTCTCTGATTGAGGGTTAGACATAGCCTCAAGGGCGCGAACGACTGCCAGCCCCAGAGGCTTGGATTCCGTCTCGATCGCGGTCTCGTCGAGCCGCTGTCCCGAGCCGTCTTCGGCGACCAGCAGAACCGCCGCAGCCTGGGCTCCCAGAGCCTGCGCACAGGCCAGCGTCGCAGCGGTCTGTAAGTCCCGGAGCGGGAACTGCCCGTTCCCCCCGTTGCCTTTACCCGCACTGCCTTCAGTGTCGTCGGACCTGCGGGCCAGCCGGTCCATCCTCTGAACCAGGTCGTGGCTGGACACTCGGGCCGGCTCGGCGATGCCCAGCAGGGCTGCGCGGAGTTCCGGGTCCGGCCGGACCTCGGGTTCACCGCCGTTCAGCGCCCGGCTGGCTCCATCGCCGCAATAGGCCGCTGACACCAGGAACGCCCTGCCCGGGCGGATCTCTTCACCGGAGGCATCCGGGCCACATCCGATGCAGGTGCCGAACCGGACTACCCGCCTCGCTCCCTGGTCGATCAGGTCCGACAGCACGGCAACCGCACTCGGGCCGCCCACTCCGGTCGCCTGGACTGTCAGCTCCAGCCCGCCTTCGGTGACTCCGCGGTATCCCCAGAGGCCGCGGGAGAGGTGGCTCATCTCTGGCTGGATGGTGAGCGTCTGGCCCAGTGCGAAGGCCCGTCGAGGATCACCGACCAGGATCAGGTCGCGGGTGGCTGGCAGTATCGGGTTGAGACGAACGGACATCGGCGGGTTGGCTCCGGTTCAGTTTGTGTACAGGACGCTACCGGGGCGCGTACACTTGAGATATGGCCGACGAGTCGAGCAAAGAGAGCGGGCGCGGACTTCCGGAAGGTCTGCGTGAGGCGATCGAAGGTGCATTCGCTGCGACCGAAAAGACCCGTGGCCGGGCCCAGGATTTGACCGGACGCACGCGGGACAGAGCGCAGGAGCTGGTCGATGGTGTTTCACGGCGCGGTATCGATGCCCGCGGGACTCTTGAAGGACTCAGACTGGTCAGTCGCGACGAGCTCGGCGCCCTCGAGCGCAAGGTTGATGATCTCGTGGAGCGGATCGAGCAGCTCGAGTCGGAGTCCGGTTCCAAGAACGACGGCTGAGCATGTCCGTCACAGGACGAGTCGTAATCGTCGGTGTCTCCACTCACTGGGGCTCGGAGCTCGCCCGAAAGCTGACCGACGAACCGGGCGTTACCGAAATTATCGGCATCGATACGGCCCCGCCGAAGGCTGGACTCGACAAAGTCCGGTTCGTCGAGGCTGACATTCGCAATCCGGTGATCTCGAAGATTCTGCCCTCCCTGAAGCCGGATGTAGTCGTCCACTGCGGCATCGTCCTCTATCCGGATGAGGACCGTCCGTCCCGGGCCCTTCACGACATCAACGTCATCGGAACGCTTCAGCTGCTTGCCGCATGCGAAAGGGTCGAGGGCCTGCGGGCAATCGTCGCACGGGGTTCTGCCGCCATCTATGGAAGCGCTCCCGGCGCTCCGGCTTTCTTCACGGAGGACATGGCCCGTCAGCTCCCGCTCGTCACCCGCTTTCAGCGTGATGTCGGTGAGCTCGAGGGTTACTTCGACAACTTCGCCCGTCGCCACCCTGGCGTCACCTGCTGCATGTTGCGGTTTCAGACCGAGGTGGGCCCGGGACTCGACAACCCGTTTGTCCGATATCTGACCCTGCCGGTTGTCCCGACCCAGCTCGGCTTCGATCCACGACTGCAGTTGCTGCACCCGGTGGATGCGACCGGGGCACTGGCGGCAGCCACGATGAATCCGGTGTCAGGTCCCGTCAACGTGGCCCCTGACGGCGCGATTTCGCTAAGTCGTCTGCTCAAGCTTTCCGGCCGGATGGCGGTCGGCATGCCTCCATTGGTCGCCGGAACCCTTTTCAGGCGAGTCGGCTCGATGCTCGGCAGCGGAGCGATGAGCGAGGACGGTCTTTTCCTGCTCCGGTACGGGCGCGGCTGCGACAACCGTCGCCTCCGCGAGGAAGTCGGTTACGAACTCGCCTTCGACTCCGAGGGCACCGCCCGGGACTTTGCTGCCAGCCGCCACGGCATGTCGGTGCTGTTTCCGTCACCACATCCAGGGTCACCGGTCAGGAGCCTTGGACGATGAGCGACCAGTGGCCTCCGGTGGATTCGGGCCTTGAGCTGGAATGGGTCGAGACCGTTCAGAAGACGATCGAGCGCGTGCTGCGCCGTATGGCTGGCGAGTACCACGAGGACGAGTACGGATTCGATGAGGAGTTTGCCGAGACCGTCTTTCCGATCTGGGAGTTCCTGTACAGGCACTGGTGGAGGGTCGAGGTCGACGGGGTGTCAAACGTACCCGGGCATGGCCGGGCTCTGCTGGTGGCCAATCACTCGGGGACGATCTTTCCCTTCGACGCAATCATGATGGGAACCGCAATCCAGAAGGAGCACCCGCTTCCTCGCTGGACGCGTGCCCTCGTACTCAACTGGGCGTTCGATCTTCCTTTTGTCAGCTACTTCATCCGCCGGATCGGTGGTGTTTCAGCCAATCCGGCCAACCTCGGCCGACTGCTCGGTCAGGACGAGCCGGTAATGGTTTTTCCCGAGGGAGCGAAAGGCTTCGGCAAGCCTTTCGCGGAGCGCTACCGGGTCCAGAGGTTCGGTCGGGGGGGATTCGTGGAAGTAGCTCTGGAAACCGGTTCACCAATCATTCCGGTTGCCGTTGTCGGTGCCGAGGAGATCTACCCGAAGCTCGGCGAGTCGAGGGCGCTGGCCAGGCTCACAGGAGCACCATATGTGCCGGTCACACCGCTGTTTCCGATGCTCGGTCCGCTCGGACTCCTGCCGTTGCCATCGCGCTGGAGGATCGAGTTCCTCGAGCCGATCGACCTGTCGGGCTACGGCCCGGGGGCCAGCGAGGACCGCTCGCTGGTGTTCGATCTTTCCGAGCAGATCCGCGAGATGGTCCAGGAGGCCGTCTACCGGGGACTGGTAAAGCGTGGAGCTGCCTTCTTCTGACCTGTGAGTGGCTCCGGCGCGGCTGCTGGCCAGGCTTCGGGCTGTCTGGATCTGTCATCCACCGAACCGCTCAAGCGGGTCGGTTTGACAATGTGAGAACACAGACGGTTCGATTTGCTCCGTGTGGCCAACAGGAGGCTGACGGGACGCACCTAGGTTAACGCGGTCAGCAAATCGCAAACCGCGACCGTCGGGCTGGGGCCCGCGGGATCTAGGAGGAAATACTCATATGAGTTTCAGGAAACTCGGCATGGCTTCGCTTTTGGCGTTGCTTGCAGCTCTGGTAGTACCAGGGGTGGCATCGGCAACGGTTGAAGAAGACCTGGCCGCAAAAGCACTCGAACTGGACATGGTCTGGGTCGCTTTGGCGACGGTACTTGTCTTCTTCATGCAGGCTGGTTTCATGTTCCTCGAGATCGGCTTCTCGCGGATGAAGAACGCCGGTACAGGCGTCGCGAAGGTCTTCATCAACCTCGCGGTCGTGACCATTGCCTGGTGGGCGATCGGCTACGGCATCGCCGGCTTCGGTGAGGGCAGCCTCGCCGACTTCGTCGGTACCGACGGGTTCTTCTTCCACTTCGACCAGGACATTCTGGGCACCGCTGTCACGGCGGATACCTCGTTGCTCATGCTCTTCGGACTGGCCTTCTGTGCCGTTTCGCTGGCGATTGTCTGGGGTACCACGCTGGAGCGGATCAAGTTCGGCGCTTACGCGGTGTTCGCTGTCGTTTTCGGCGCGCTGATCTACCCGATCGTCGCCCACTCGGTTTGGGGCGGCGGACTGCTGTCTGACATCGGTGGCAAGCCGGTGATGGACTTCGCCGGATCCTCGGTCGTCCATCTCACCGGTGCGACAGCCGGTCTCGCAGCACTGCTCCTCCTTGGTGCGCGCAAGGGCAAGTACGGTGCTGACGGTTCGGCCCGCGCGATTCCGGGCCACTCGATGCCTCTTGTCGGGCTCGGCGTGATCATCCTGTGGGTCGGCTGGTTTGGATTCAACGGTGGCTCCACTTTCGTCACTGAAGGCTCCTTCTTCGGTGAGGTAATGCTGAACACCCAGCTCGCTGCGGCGGCCGGTGTGATCGGTGCCAGTCTGATCGTCTACCTGAAGACGAAGGCGCTGGATGTCGGCATGGCCGGCAACGGAGCGATCGCCGGCCTGGTCGGAATCACGGCAGGCTGTGGATTCGTCGAGTACTGGGCAGCACCGATCATCGGTCTGCTCGCCGGAGTCCTGGTTGTTTACGGCGTACTGGCGTTCGAGAAGCACCTGGACGATCCGATCGGAGCGCTTTCGGCTCACGGTCTGGCCGGTATCTGGGGCACTCTCGCCGTCGGCATCTTCGGATCGCCGCGCCTGATCGTCTCCAACCCTGAAGAGGGCATTCAGGCTGGTCCCGGCATCTGGTACTCAATATTCGACGGTGCCTCCTGGAGCTCATCTCTGGGCCAGCTCGGAGTCCAGGCCATTGCCGTGGTTGCCACCTTCATATTCGTGTTCGTCGTCTCGTACGCCGTGTTCGCGATCATCAAGGCGACCATGGGGCTGAGGGTGTCGGAAGAGGAAGAGGATGCCGGTCTCGACATCTCCAGTCACGGGATGTACGGGTACCCGGAAGCCTTCATTCCACAGCCGGAATACCCTGCCGCAAACTACACGCCGACCATGGCCGGTACCCCGGTAGCGCCCATGGAATCAGTCACCAAAGACCAGGCCTAGGAGGCATTGAGTCAGATGAAGAAAATCGAAGCATTCATCCGTCATGAAGCGTTCGAGCCGATCAGGTCCGACCTGCTCGAGAAGGGCTTCCCTTCGATCTCACTGGTCGAGGCAAAAGGCTCCGGACGACAGAAGGGAATCGTCGAGCAGTACCGCGGCTCGACTGTGACCGTCAACGTCCGACCCAAGCTCAAGCTCGAAATCGTCGTTGCCGACGCGGACAAGGACCTCATTGTCGAGACGATCCTGCGTCACGCCAGGACCGGGGAGATCGGAGACGGCAAGATCTTCGTGATCCCGGTCGATGAGGCGATCCGGATCAGGACCGGCGAGCGAGGAGACGAAGTAACCCAGACCCACGAGGAGTAGCGAGGGGCTGACAGTGTGCGCAGCGGGGCCGTTCCAGTGGTCCCGCTGCCGCATGCTGGCGCCCGCCCCTGAGGAGGACATCCGCACCCGCCCCGTGTAGCCTCGTCACAGATGCCCTGGAGAGAGCGCATAAGCCTGAACGAGGCCGCCCGCAGGGCCGGTGTCTCGGCCTCGACCCTGTCCCGCTGGGCCGACGAGAAAATCGTGCCGGTCAAGAAGGGGCGCTGGACCGCCGGGGCTGCGGCTCAGGCCCGGGTGGTCGCCCGGATGCGGGAGCGTGGCCACACCCTTAAAGAACTGAAGGATGCCGGCAAGGAAGGCAAGCTGGCATTCGGCTTCGCCGAGGAGACCTTTGCCGACCGCAGTCCGCGGGTACCGATCGAGGAAGCGGTCGAGCGAACCGGCCTGAGCGAGGCCCTGATCGAGCGCATCATGGTGATTCTGGGCACTCCGACCGGTCGGGAGCGGAGCTTGAGTGAACTCGACGTCGGGGCCCTCGAGAGGTTCGCAGCCGTCACCGACGCCGGCCTTCCGACCCAGGCAGTGCTGCAGCTGGCGAGGGTCTATGCCCAGTCAGTGCGTCGCATTGCCGACGCGGAGGTCAGGCTGTTTCACCTTTTCGTCCACGAGCCGATGATTCAGGATGGGCTGAGCGCGGTCGAGATGGCCGAGGAGCTCGACGGGGTGGTGCGGGCCTCCTCACCGGTGGCGGTGCCGCTGTTTGACTACCTCCACGACAGGTACATCCGATACTTCATGGAACAGGATGTCGTCGGTCATATGGAAGATGAGTTCACCGGTATCTCCGAACTCGGTCACATCCGGATCACCCTCTGCTTCATCGACCTGACCGGTTTCACCCGCTATACGGCCGAAGAAGGCGATGCCGAGGCTTTCTCGGCGATCGAGAGGTTCACCGAGGCAGTCGCGGCGACCCTGCCCCGGGAAGCCAACATCGTCAAGTCGATCGGTGATGAAGTCATGGTGGTCTCGCCGGATCCGGTCTCGCTGGCCGAGTGGGCCGTCGGTTTTATCGCGTTCTTCAGCGACCGTCCGAAGCCGCGAGTCGGCATCCATTACGGCAACGCCGTGTTCAGGGACGGCGACTACTTCGGCGCGGATGTGAACCTCGCCCACCGGGTGGTGAACCGCGCCCAGGGAGGTGAAGTCCTGGTGACGGGCGGCATTGCTGACACGCTGGTCGACCACGAGGACCTTGAACTGAGGGGTATCGGCGAGGCCAGGCTGAAGGGTTTTTCTGAACCGATCGCGCTGTTTCTGGCTCGTGTCCGAAAGTAGTTCGAACGGAGCCGGCACGCCCAGGCCACCCATCCACCCGGGCCTGCCTGCTCCCGGTCCAGGCCTGCTCGCCAATGCGATTGATGACTCGGGACTGATCGCTCCCGGCAGCGCCGGCGTGATCCTGCTGTCCGGGGGCGCCGATTCCTGCGCCCTGGCCTTTGGAGTTGCCGGACTCGTACCCAGTCCGGAGTTTTGCGCCGTTCACCTCAATTACGGTCTGCGCGAGGAGTCGCACGAGGATGAAGCGGCGGCAGCGGAGCTTTGCCGGAGGCTTGGGATCGAGCTGTTCGTTGAACGTCCGGTGCGACCCACCGGCCAGTCCGGCAACCTTCACGCATGGGCCCGGGAAAAGCGTTACCTGGCAGCCGAGTCAGTGCGGGCCCGGCACGGCCTCGACTGGATCGCGGTTGCCCATACGGCCAGCGATCTCGCCGAGACGGTGATTTATCGCCTCGCTGTTTCACCCGGATCCCGACCGCTGGCGGCCATGCCAGCCAGCCGGGGCGCTGTGATCAGGCCGCTGCTCAAACTCAGCCGCGAGCAGGTTCGTGCAGAGGCCGAGACTGCCGCCCTGCCGTTCGTCGACGACCGCTCGAACGACGACCCGTCATTCGCCCGGGCCCGGATCCGGAATGAAGTGCTGCCGGTTCTTGCTGACCTGAACCCGTCGGTGCTCGTAGCGATTTCCCGGACCCGTGATGACCTCGCCGAGGAACTCGACTACCTTGGCGAAGCCGGGTCGGGGCTGATCCAGGAAGTCCCC
This sequence comes from uncultured Solirubrobacterales bacterium, assembly GCA_903933815.1. Lineage (GTDB taxonomy): Bacteria > Actinomycetota > Thermoleophilia > Solirubrobacterales > 70-9 > 67-14. The sequence continues at coordinate 11,045 of CAIZLN010000010.1, read as the reverse complement.
GGAGGATTGCCATGGATCGATGCATCCACGCTGGCTGCGGTCCATCCGGCGCTGCGCCGGTCGGGCCTCCGGGCATTGGCCGAGCAGACTCTCGGTCGTCCGGTTTCCGTCTCGCGTGAACAGGCCGCCGGTATCTGCCGTCTGGCCGCCTTGCCTGAGGGCGGGCGCATTGACGTCGGCCAGGGGGCGAGCCTGGTGGCCGAGTCCGGCACAGTGGTGGTGGATAGCGGAGGGGCCGGGGGAGGTCTCGAAAGTCCGGGAGGTTGTCTTCCGGGGCCGGCCGAACTGGATCTTCCGGGCCGACTCGAATGGGGAGACTGGGTGATTCGCGCTGAAGAGATGGATTTACCTTTCGAGCCGGAGGGCCCGCTGGTAGCGACCTTGGACTCCGATCGACTCGGCCCCTCTCTTGAGGTTCGTTCCTGGCAGACAGGTGACCGGATGGCCCCCTTCGGCATGGGCGGTAGCAAGTCGCTTCAGGACCTTTTCACCGATTGCCACGTTCCTCGCTCCCGGCGTCACGTCATGCCTCTGTTCGTTTCACACGGTGAAATCGCCTGGGTGCCCGGACTGGCGATGGGCGAACGGTTCAAGCTCACCCCGGGGACAAAGCGGGCTATCCGCATCACGGCCAAACCCGCTCCCGGACCGCAGGGCGTCACTGCGGTCGATTGAGCGTAGAATCGTCCGAGTGAATCCCGCACCCGCAGGCGAAATACTGATTTCGTCAGACGACCTGTCGAAGCGCGTCGCCGATCTCGGGGCACAGATCAGCCGTGATTACGCCGGCAAGGACCTGGTCATGGTCGGGGTCCTGCGCGGGGCGGTCGTCTTCATCGCAGACCTGTTGCGCAGCCTCGACATGAGCTGTGAAATCGACTTCATGGCGGTCTCCAGCTACGGCTCTTCGAGCGACTCTTCAGGAGTCGTGAGGATCCTCAAGGACCTTGATGATTCAATCACCGGTCGCGACGTGCTGATCGTCGAGGACATCGTCGACTCCGGCCTCACTCTCAACTACCTGATGAGGAACCTTCGGGCGCGTGATCCTGGCTCGCTCGAAGTCTGTGCACTGCTGACCAAGCCGGAGCGTCGGCGTGTTGATGTCCCGATCCGGTACACGGGTTTCGAGATCCCGAACACCTTCGTCGTAGGGTACGGGCTCGACCACGCCCAGCAGTACCGCCACCTCCCCTTTGTGGCCGAGCTGCCGGAGGATGTAGTTCCCGGTCCGGGGGCCGTCTAGGGCGCCCGTTACTCCCTGCTAGGCTGCCCTTTCGGCCTTCCGACCGGACAAGCAGGCGGGAACCGACTTCGAAAGACACTGGAACACTTTGAAACGATTCTTCAAGAGCGCGGCATTCCCGATCCTTCTGGTGGTCATCCTGGCCTTCGTGGCCCAGCGGGTGATCAGTCCTGAAACCGGCGAACCGCCGCCTACCTACAACGAGTTCCTTCAGAAGGTTGATCAGGGCCAGATCGACGAAGTCACGATGAAGACGAAGGACAACAGTCTCGAAGTGACTGAAAAGGTGCCCGAGGGCGAAACCGGCGAAAACGCAAGCCCGGAGAAGTACGACACCGGCTACCCGCCGAACACCGAGCAGAGCCTGCTCAACCAGCTTGACCAAAACGATGTCTCCACGACCGTCAAGGGCAACAGCGGGGGTGGCATTCTTTCGGTCCTCATTTACGTACTTCCATTCCTTCTCTTCCTCGGTTTCTGGATCTTCCTCATGAACCAGATGCAGGGCGGCGGTTCACGGGTGATGAGTTTCGGCAAGTCCAAAGCCAAGAAGATGGCTGTGGATGCCCCCAAGATCACCTTCAAGGACGTCGCCGGAGCAGACGAGGCCGTCCAGGAGCTTCACGAGATCAAGGAGTTCCTCCAGACTCCGAAGAAGTTCCAGGCGCTCGGTGCCCGCATTCCCAAGGGTGTCCTGCTCTATGGACCCCCCGGAACCGGCAAGACCCTGCTCGCCCGCGCGGTGGCAGGCGAGGCCGGAGTGCCCTTCTTCTCCATCTCAGGTTCGGACTTTGTCGAGATGTTCGTCGGCGTTGGTGCCAGCCGTGTGCGCGACCTGTTCGAGCAGGCCAAGCAGAGCTCTCCATGCATCATCTTCATGGACGAAATCGACGCAGTCGGCCGGCATCGCGGAGCAGGCATGGGTGGTGGGCACGACGAACGCGAGCAGACCCTCAACCAGCTGCTGGTAGAGATGGACGGCTTCGAGATCAAGGACAACATCATCCTGATCGCCGCCACCAACCGACCCGACATCCTGGACCCTGCCCTGCTCAGGCCCGGCCGCTTCGACCGCCAGGTGGCCGTCGACCGCCCGGACCGAGAGGGTCGCAAGAAGATCCTTGAAGTTCACTCACGAGGCAAGCCGCTGGCCGGAGAGATCGACCTCAACGCACTGGCCGGACAGACACCGGGCTTCACCGGTGCCGATCTCTCCAACCTGATCAACGAGGCCGCCCTGCTCGCTGCGCGCTCCGACAAGGACGAGATCACAATGCAGGAGCTCGAAGAGGGGATCATGCGCGTCGTGGCCGGCCCCGAGAAGAAGAACCGGATCATGTCGGAGAAAGAACGCACGATCACCGCCTACCACGAGATGGGTCACGCGATCGTCGGCCACATGCTGCCGAACTGCGACCCGGTTCACAAGATCTCGGTGATCAGCCGCGGCCAGGCGCTCGGTTACACGATTTCCCTGCCGACCGAGGACAAGTTCCTGACCTCCCGAGCCGAGCTGAGTGAGACGATGGCCATGACTCTGGGCGGCAGGGCAGCCGAAGAACTGGTCTTCGACGAGATCACCACCGGAGCTTCCAACGACCTGGAGAAGGTGACCGCCACCGCGAAGCAGATGGTGATGCGCTTCGGCATGTCAGAGCGGCTTGGTCCACGGGTCTTCGGACACGATCGCGGCCAGCCTTTCCTCGGGCGCGAGATGGGCTCTGAGCCCGATTACTCCGACGAAATCGCGCGCGAGATAGATGACGAGATCCGCCGGATAGTCGAGAATGCCCACCAGACAGCCCGTGACATTCTTGACGAACACCGGGAGGATCTGAAGCGCATCTCCGAGATCCTGCTGGTCCGCGAGACGATTGATGCTGACCAGTTCATTCAGCTGCTTGAGGGAAAGCCGGAAGAAGAAGTCTTCCCGGCGAAGGAAGAAGCTGAGCCGGAACCTGACTTCCCGTCGGAGCCCGAGCCGATTCACCATCCCAGCACTGAACCTTCACCCGGTCCTCCCCGACCTGGCTACGCCGGCGGGATGACCGAGACCCATTCGGACTGAGCTTTGGCTCCGGGCGAAGACGGTACTGCCGTCGAGTTCGGCAATCTTGATCTGGAGGGAGTAGGGGAGGGCGTCCGGTGGGCCGGGGCCGAGGTCGCGACCCGATGGACGGGCTACATGGACGGTGCAATCCGGTCGGGCAGGAAGGCAGCCGGAGAGGTAGTGGCTTCGCTTTGATTTCAGGGATGCCGAAGATCATGGGGATCGTCAACGTCACCCCGGACTCGTTCTCTGACGGCGGACTTTTCCTCGACCCCGAAGCCGCGATCGGGCACGGACTCGCACTGCATGAGCAGGGGGCCGACATCCTCGACATCGGTGGCGAGTCGACCCGACCGGGGTCCGAACCCGTTCCCGAGGACGAGGAACTTGCCAGGGTGATCCCGGTGATCGATGCTCTTTCGCTTCGGGCTGTGGTCTCGGTCGATACTTCGAAGGCCGCCGTGGCCGAGGCCGCGATCGCGGCTGGAGCCGGAATCGTCAACGACGTGACCGCGCTCGGAGGCGATCCAGAGATGGCCCGGGTCTGCGCCGAGGGAGGGGTGGAGGTCGTGCTGATGCACATGCTCGGCAGTCCCAGGACGATGCAGGAGCACCCCGAATACGGCGATGTCGTCACCGAGGTCACGAAATTCCTGCTTGACCGGGCGGCCGTGGCCGAGCAGGCCGGGATCGAGAGGTCGAAGATCTGGATCGATCCCGGGATCGGCTTCGGGAAGACCCCGGAGCACAACTTCGCCCTGCTTGCCGCGACCGCGACCCTGGTCGAGACCGGTTACTCCGTACTGATCGGTCCCTCGCGGAAGCGCTTCATCGGCTCGCTCGACGGATCCTCCGAGACCGAACGGGTGGGCGGGACGGTCGCGGCATGCCTCACCGCGGCCCGGCAGGGAGCCGCATCCGTTCGGGTCCATGATGTGGGCCCGGTTGCACAGGCCTTCGCGGTCGAACGGGAAATATCGGCCGCAGGCCGGACCGGTGACCCCTCCGGGTCGTGACGGAGGTACCGTTCCACCAATGAGCGAGTCAAAAAGCCGTGATGTACTGATCCACCTTGACGGGGTCTCCGTGCGCACCAACCACGGGGTGTCCGAGGCCGAGCGTGAGATCGGTCAGCGAATGGTGTTCGACCTCTCGATGACCGTCCCCGGTTGTGGCGCTACAGGGACCGACCGGGTCGAGGACACGGTCGACTACGGAGAGGTCTCCGGGATGCTCGCGAGCATGGCCACGGAGCGAAGCCGTCTTACCCTCGAGTGCCTGGTGACCGAGATAGCCGAGGCCATTGTCGACCGGTTTCCGGTTTCCTCGGTGATGGTCCGGGCGACGAAGCCCGAGCCCCCGGTTCCCCAGGTCATGGACGGCGCCTCGGTCGAGGTGACGGTCGAGGCCCCGGGCGAAGACGGTTGACGGTCAGAACCGCCTACCTCGGACTGGGCTCCAACGTCGGTGATCCACCGACGAATCTCGCTCGCGCGATCGAGATGCTCGCCGAGAAGGGCCTGATCGTGAGGGCCGTATCAGAGGGTTACCGGACCCAGCCGGTCGGCGAGATCCTCGATCAGCCCGACTTCCTGAATGCCGTGGTTGCAGCCGAGACCGAGCTCGAGCCCGAGGGGCTGCTCGACCTCTGCAAATCGGTTGAGGCCGAGATGGGCCGTGAGACCGGCCTGCCACGCCATTCACCGAGGATCATCGATGTCGACCTGCTGCTGCTGGGCGACGTCGTCTTCGAGTCAGACCGCCTCGCGCTTCCGCACCGCGAGGTCGCTACCCGCCGGTTCGTCCTGGTGCCGCTGCTCGAGATCGCACCGGACCTTGAACTTCCCGACGGCAGTCCGGTCGCCGACCTGCTGGCCGTCCTCGAAGACGACCCCGATCAGGCCGTCACCCTTTCAGGCCGCCTGCCCTTCGACTGATTCCGCGAGGAATCTCGGTGAGCTGCCGAAGCGCGTTCGACGGAAAGCTCGGCGAGTGCTGGCTCTTCGACGAGGACCAGCGGTTCATCGACCGCCTGTGGTCCTCCGATCCCGCCCCCTCGGGAGAGTGAAGACGGCTACCCCCTGAGGGGTTCGAGCCAGGCCTGTGGCAGCCCCGGGGGCAGGTGTCCGTCGTAGGAGGGGAGGATCCGCAAGGCAAGCTGGCCGCAGGGCCGCGATTCGACTGCCGGACGGAGGTCTTCCACCGTCATCGCCAGGCGCAGTGTTGCTGCGATCTGAAAGTCGGCTGCGTTCGGCGTCTCGCCGCCGATCACTCCCTCGCGAATGTATTCGTCAAGGCGGTCAAGCTGTGCGGGCAGGGCAGCGAGCGCTGCCCGGACGTTGTCGTCATCTGCGGCGTTGAAGTGAACCGAGGCGGCAACCAGCGGTCCTCCGGTCTTCACGGCAAGCTTCTTTGGAACCGGCAGCCTTGCGTTTTCGACGTAGCTGAACATGGCATCGCGGTTTCGTTTGAGCAGCCACCAAAGGATCTGGCGGATCGGGTGCTGAAGCTCGCTTTCCCCGAAACTCTCTGCCTCCAGAACCCTCTCCCGCAGCTCCTGGTCTGCCGGCAGCAGCGGGGGCTCGGGCACCAGCCGGTCCAGTCCTCTTGCGATCTCGATCGAACCCTGAAGCCGCTCGCCATTGATCATCAGCGCGGGCACGGTGGTGCCTTTGAACCGGAGCGCGCGGAGGACTCCCTTTGAGATCACCGGAAGCAGGTCTGTCTGGTCGAACTCAATGCCCTTTCGCTCGAGCATGAGAGCGGTTGTCAATCCCGGATGGGATCCCGGCAGCGTGTAAAGCGTGGCCTTGCTCATCACGGTCCAGTTTAGGGGCGGCAGAACCAGAGATCCGGACGAGGGACACGAGTCGGTCCGCTCCTGCCAAACTGAGGGGGATGCTTTTAGCGATAGATGTTGGCAACACCCAGACACATGTCGGCGCATTTGAAGGGGAAGCTCTTCAGCAGAGCTGGCGTTTTCAGACCCGGGCGGGCGCGACCGGTGATGAACTGGCCGAGCGGCTCTCCGGCCTGCTCAAGCTGCGCGGGATCGGTTTCGACGACCTCGGGGGACTGGTTGTCTCTTCTGTGGTGCCGCCGCTCGGGACTGAGTATGAGCGCCTGGCCGAGCAGTACATGGATTTGGGCTGTCTGATCGTCGGCCCGGGCATAAGGTCCGGAATGGCGATCGAGATCGACAGCCCGGCTGAGGTGGGCGCTGACAGGCTGGTCAACGCGATCGCGGCTTACGACACGGTCGGCGACGTCTGCGTGGGCGTGGACTTCGGAACCGGCATCAACTTTGACGCGGTGTCCGCCGACGGTGCCTACCTCGGCGGGGCGATCGCCCCCGGGGTCGAGATCTCGCTCACGGCCCTTACTGAGCGGGCCGCGAGGATCTCACGGATCGACCTCTTCGAGCCAAAATCAGCAATCGGCACCAGCTCCAGAGCGGCGATTCAGGCGGGGGTGCTCTTTGGCTTTGCCGGTCTCGTCGACGGCATAGGTCGCCGCATAAACAAGGAGTTGGGAGGTGAGGCCCGGTTCATCGCAACAGGTGGCTTCGCCTCGACCATAGTTCCGTTCACCGAGACGATCACCGAAATCGACGAGCTGCTCACCCTGAAGGGTCTGCGGATCATCCACGAGCGGAACAGTGGCTGAGCAGCCCCCACTTACCGATCCCTTCAGCATTGAAGGGGTCGAGATTCCGAATCGGGTGCTGCTTGCTCCCCTGGCCGGTATCGGCAACTGGTTCGTGCGGCTCCAGGCGAAGCGGTACGGCGCCGGTATGGCGGTTTCCGAGATGGTCTCCAGCTTTGGACTCCATTTCGGCAACGACCGCACGATGACCGAACTGATGCGGATTCACCCTGACGAGCACCCGGTCTCGATTCAGCTCTTCGGCCAGGACCCTGACGTGATGCGCTCGGCGGCGGAGATCGCTGCCCGCTCCGGACCGGACCTGATTGACCTCAACATGGGTTGTCCGGTGCCCAAGGTGCGAAAGACCGGCGCCGGCGCCGAACTGCTTGCCGACCCCGAGCTTGCCCTCGAGGTCGCCCGCGCCGCCCGCGAGGGCAGCGGCCTGCCGGTTACGGTGAAGATCAGATCGGGTCTGATGCCTGGCGACCGCCGTGGCTTCGACCTGGCCATCCGACTGGTCGAAGAGGCCGGTGTTGCGGCGATCGGCTTCCACCCCCGGGTCGCTAAGCAGGGGCATAAAGGGTCTCCCGACTACGCCATGGCGCGGGAGCTGAGTGAGGCGATCGATGTGCCCATGATCATCTCGGGCGGCCTCAGCACGGCCGAGGCATCCCGGCGTGCTTACGAGGAATCAGGGGCGGACGCGATCATGATCGCCCGGGGAGCGCTCGGGTATCCCTGGGTCTTTGCCGAGCTGACCGGCCGTGAAGTTGAGCAACCAGACCAGCGGGTGATCATGGAGGAGCTGCTCTGGGTGATGGACCGGGCTGAGGAACACATCGGCGCAGACCGCGCCGGTCGCTACATGCGCAAGTTCTACCCTTGGTACCTCGACCGGATCGACGTTCCGAAGCTGGTCCGAAACGAGCTTTGCCAGACCGCCGGCCTCGACCGGGCCCGCGTGATCGTCGCCGGGATCCGGGACGGCGACGCGGTACCCGTATGAGCACGGGGGTACTCGGTGAGCGGATCGAGAACTGGCGGCTCAGCGGAAAGCAGGAGGATTTCCGGGGCCACGACATCCACACTTTCTTCCAGGACGGCGAAGGGCCACTGCTGGTGCTGCTCCACGGTTTTCCAACCAGCTCCTACGACTGGCGTGAAACGATCAGGCTGATGCCGGATCAGAAGCTGCTGGCCTTCGACTTTCTGGGCTTCGGCCTCTCCGACAAGCCGCGCGACCACAACTACACGCTTTCCTGGCAGGCAGACCTGACCGAGGAACTGGCCGGTCGTTATGCGGCTGGCGGGCCGGTCTATGTCTGTGCTCATGATCTTGGTACCTCGGTAGCAACTGAACTGCTGGCGAGGGACATGGCCGGTGAACTCGGGTTAGCACTCTGCGGCATGATGATCTTCAACGGCTCAATTCTGGTGGAGAAGGCCAACCCGACCCTTGCCCAGAAGCTGCTCCGAGGCCCCTTCGGCCCCCTGGCTGCCCGCTTTGCCAACGAGGCATTCTTTCGCCGGCAGTTCGCCTCGATCTTCTCCCAGGCACACCCGGTCAGCGATCAGGACATGGCTGACAGCTGGTCGCTTATGTGCTGGAACGACGGCAACCGGCTGGGCCACAAGCTGGTCTCGTACATGGACGAGCGGGTCGTATACGCCGACCGCTGGCATGGTGCAATCCAGCGTTGGACCGGTGATCTGAAGCTGGCCTGGGGCATGGAGGACCCGGTCGCCGTGCCGGAAGTGCTTGACGGCCTGCTCGAAATGAGACCCGACCTTTCCGCCGTCAGATTCGAGGGTGTCGGCCATTACCCGCAGGTTGAGGACCCGGAGCGCTTTGTCGGAGTCCTGGTCGATTTCATGGCCTCGTCGCGGACCTCGTTATAATCGCGAATCCAATCGCCCTGTCGGTCTTCGCAAGAGGTCCGTTCAGGGCCTTCTTTGTGGCAACTGAGGAACAGATTCCCCGGCATGCCCGAAGCAATCCCTTGAAGTTGAGAGAGGTTTATGCAAGTGAGTCGTCAAGCTGAAATAACCCCCGAAGGTCTGAAGAATCTCGAGGAAGAGATCGAGCATCTTTCAACCGTCCGCCGTCGCGAAGTTTCGGAACGGATTCGAGAGGCACGCGATTTTGGTGACATCTCCGAGAACGCTGAATACGACGACGCCAAGAACGAGCAGGCCCAGCTCGAGCAGCAGATCGCCCAGCTCGAAGAGCGCCTGCGCCGCTCGACTGTCGTCGAGGAGGTCGCTACCGGCACCGGCGAAGTCACCTTCGGCTCCGTCGTCCACATCAAGGACCAGGAGTCCGGAGAGTCGAAGAAGTTTCAGATTGTCGGCTCAACGGAAGCGGATCTGGCTTCGGGCAAGCTGTCCAGCGAGTCCCCGATCGGCTCTGCCCTGATCGGCAGCAAGATCAACCAGATCGTCAAGATTCCCGCTCCGCGCGGCCCCGTAAAGCAGTTCAAGGTCACCAAGATCGAAACGGCCTGATCCGGGGGCGGCCGGTCACGATGAGCCAGTCCGAGGACGCCGGCAGCGCAACCGGCGCTGAGCGGGATCCAGAAGCAGTCAGCACTGAGGCCGCCGGGTTGCTTGCCGAGCGGCGTCAGAAGCTTGATCGGATCCGTGCCGCGGGGATCGACCCGTTTCCACATGGCTTCGAAGGCCGTGAGGAAATCGGCACCGTCCTCGAGACGCATTCCGGGTTGGAAGCCGGGGAGGAAACCGACTCCATCCATCGCGTCGCCGGCCGCATCATCGGTCGCCGCGGCCACGGCAAGGCCGCCTTCATAGACCTGCGCGACTCCACTGGCCAGATCCAGCTACACGCCAAGGCTGACGTACTTGGTGAGGAGGCCTTTGGCCTGCTCGACAATCTCGACCTTGGTGACTTCATCGGCGTCACCGGCCGGGCGATAGTCACCCGCCGGGGCCAGTTGTCTCTGGAGGTGAGCGAGTGGCGGGTGCTGGCCAAGTCGCTGCGCCCGCCGCCAGACAAGTTCCACGGCCTGGAAGACACCGAGACCCGCTACCGCCGGCGTGAACTTGACCTGATCGCCAACGAAGACAGCCGAGAGATCTTCAGGGTTCGTGCCCGCACGGTCTCGGAAATCCGTCGCTGGCTGGACGATCATTCATTCTTTGAGGTTGAAACTCCGGTTCTGCAGCCGCTCTACGGCGGTGCGCTGGCCCGTCCGTTCACCACCCACCACAACGCGCTTGACCGCCAGCTTTACCTGCGAATAGCCACCGAGCTCTACCTCAAGCGCTGCGTCGTCGGCGGAATCGACCGGGTTTACGAGCTTGGCAAGGATTTCCGCAACGAAGGCATCTCCATGAAGCACAACCCCGAGTTCACGATGCTCGAGTGGTACGAGGCCTATGCCGATTACGAGAAGACCGCCGCAGACCTGGAGACCCTTGTCTCCGAGGTGGCAGCCTCCGTGCTCGGCACCACAGAGATCGAGCGCGACGGCCGCAAGATCGACCTCAGCCCCCACTGGCACCGGATCACTTTGCGCCAGGCCATCCTCGATAACTCCGGTATCGACATCGCCAGGGAGACGACCCGTGAGTCGCTGGCCGCCGCCATGGGGGTCGAGCTCAACGAAACGGTCGGCTGGGGCAAGCTGGTCGACACCCTCTTCTCGAAGAGGGTCGAACCGAAGCTGGTCGAGCCCACCTTCATCCTCGATTATCCCGAGGAGCTCTCGCCCTTCGCCAAGGCCCACCGTTCGGAGCCCGGAGTAGTCGAGCGTTGGGAGGCCTTCATTGGAGGGGTCGAGATCGCTAACTCCTTTACCGAGCTGAACGACCCTGACGAGCAGCGGCGTCGCTTCGAGCAGCAGGCTGGCGAGGTCGCCCGGGGGGACGAAGAGGCCCAGCCGTATGACGAGAGCTTCATCGAGGCACTCGAGCAGGGGATGCCACCGACCGGCGGGGTCGGCCTCGGCATCGACCGCCTGGTGATGATGCTCACCGGCACCAGTTCGCTCCGGGAAGTCGTGCTCTGTCCCGCCATGCGTGACTGAGCATTCGCACGATTCGCAACCCCCGGCCCGTTGGTCTAAGGTGGCTTTGATGCCT
>CAIZLN010000009.1 GCA_903933815.1 uncultured Solirubrobacterales bacterium | reverse complement strand
ATGTGGGGCTCGCCTGATCCCTTCTTGATCTTGCAGGCTTCCTTGATCAGCACTGCCGCAGGCGGCGTCTTGGTGATGAAGGTGAAGCTGCGATCCTCAAAGACGGTGATCTCGACCGGGATGATCGTGCCGGAGTCCTGCTGGGTCTGGGCGTTGAATGCCTTGCAGAAGTCCATGATGTTGACGCCGTGCTGACCCAGCGCCGGACCAACCGGCGGAGCAGGGTTCGCAGCCCCAGCGGGGATCTGCAACTTGATGAGTGTCATTACTTTCTTAGCCATGGGCCTTCTTTTCGCTAGAGCTTCTTGACCTGTTCATAGCCGACCTCGGACGGGGTCTCCCGACCGAAAATCGACACAAGCACCTTGAGCTTGGACTGGTCTTCGTTTATTTCGGCGATCTCGCCGGAGAAGTCTGAAAGCGGGCCGCTGATGATCTTGACCGACTCACCAATCTCGAACTGGGCCTGTGTGCGGGGCCGCTCGGCGGTCTCTCGGTGCAGCAGGCGGTCGACCTCGGGCTTGGTCAGGGGCACGGGTGTGTCACGCGGGCCGACGAAACCGGTAACGCCGGGAGTGTTCTTCACCAGACCCCAGGCGTTGTCAGTCATCTCCATCTGGACCAGCACGTAGCCGGGCATGGTGCGCTTTTCGACCTGGATCTTCTGGCCGTCCTTGATTTCAGACACCTGCTCGGTGGGCACGACAACCTGGCGCACACGATGGCTCTGTCCCATCGATTCCACCCGATGTTCGAGATTGTGCTTGACCTTGTTCTCGTGGCCGGAGTATGTGTTGATGACGTACCAGCGATACATAAGTTTCCTTGGGGCTAGATGACTCTCTGGACTATCCAGTTGGCGGCGAGATCGGCGAGGCCCAGATAAACCGCTGCCACGATCACGAAGACCAGGGTGACGGCAGTGGCCTGGATCAGCGTGTCCCTGTCGGGCCACTGGACCCGCTTCAGCTCGGCTATGCAGGAGGAGAGAAATGCGACGACTCCGCCGCGTTTGCGCCCACCCTTCGCCTGCTTTTCCCGCTTGGCGAGCAGCTGCTCTTCCTGTCGCTTCTGCTCTGCCTTGCGGCGCTTTTCTGCTTCTTTTTGCTTGCGCTTCTCTTCTCTTGAACTCAGTCCCTTGGGGGCGTCCGGTGTTTCGAGGTCCTCTTCGGATGCACCGGCGGCAATGCCGGCCTCGACTGCCTCAATCTCGGCAATGTCGCCCGATTTGGGCACCTGGGTGTCGTGCTGCGCCTGTGACTCGGCATCCCGCGCGGCCCTGGCGGCCTCTTCGCGCGCACGCTTTTCGGCCTTGCGTTGTGCCCGGGACTTCGCCACTACCGCGTTTCCTTGTGCGGCTGGTGGTCTCCGCACCACCGGCAGTACTTCCGGACCTCAATCCGGTCCGGTGTATTGCGCTTCGACTTATTCGTTTGGTAGTTGCGACGCTTGCATGATTCACATGCCAGTGTCACCGCGATGCGCGCATCTCCGCGTGCCATATTTCCTCATTGCTCCAGGCGGTGCCTTTACAAAATAAAACCTCGGCCAAAGGGCGAGGCGACCCAGAAGAATAGCGGTTTAGCGGTCCGGGCGGTTACTCGTGTCCGATGGGGCTGCTACTCGCCTTTTCATGTCCTGCAACGCAGCGGACCCGCCGTGAGATCTTCTCTCGTGACGGGTCCGTCAAAGCGGCTGTGTCGGCCTTGAGGGCCCCCTTGGCCCTTACTTCATCAAGGTGATGTGACCGACCTTGTTCCTCGCGACCGTGCCTGTGCCTGTGGTGTACTCGGTCGAGACTTCGAACCTTGCTTTGCTGCCCTTCTTGCCCGTCTTGGTAGAGACCGTGAAGGGGACCGTTCTCGTGGCACCTCCCTGAATGGAGATGGTCCGGCAACGGCTGGCCGCACCCCTGACCAGGGCGGTCGGGCTCTTCAGGCAGACCTTGACGTTCTCGGCTGCGGTCTCACCGGTGTTCAGGATCTGGCTCCTCAGGGTCAATGACCCGCCCGACTTCACCGACCTCGGCGCCGAAATCCTCGGCGAGGCCAGACGGGCCGGAGTCAGGGCCGGCAGATCCTCGAACACAAAGGAGAGGGAAAGCGTGATGTCGTCTCTGGGCAGCCCGGCGAGACCGTTCAGAGCCCCGGCCAGAGGGCCGCAGATGTCAACCGGTGCCGCTGGGAAGCTGAGTGCTTCGGACCCCAGGGTCACGCTCTTTGCGGTTTCGTCCCAGTTACCGTTCAGATCGAACTGGATTGGCTCCAGGAAACAGTTGGCTTCCGGCGGGATGGAGAATCCCGGGATCGCGGTGTCGACAGTAACCTGAGCCTTGACCGGCAGCTGGAAGCTTGCCGGGCCGCCGCCTGGTGTCAGTGTGCCGACACCCGGGCCGGTCGCCGAGATCGCGATGGAAGCGGTCAGGGCCCCGACACCGGGAACAGTCTGCTCGATGACCAGAGGATCGAACTCAACTCCTGAAGCGGGGACTACGAGCCCACCATTTTCATACAGCTCGCCAATCAGCCTGAGCTGACCTCCCTCGAAGGGGGCGCCTTCGTCTGCGAGACCCGGCAGGATCAGATTGCCGCCGGTCAGGGTGGCCTTGACCCTCTTCTTGTCACCGGACGGAGGTTCAGGCAGGACCGACCAGCGGGCCTCTGCGGGGCTCTGGTCCGCGAGCATGCTGTTCTCGTTGATCGCCATCACCTGGACCACATGAGCGCCATCCACCAGAGCGGTCAGAGACAGCGGCGAGGAGCAGAGCTCAAAGTCTCCGCCGTCAACCCTGCATTCGAAGACTGCCTGAGGATCGTCGCTGCTGAAGACAACCGAGGCAGCACGGGAGGTCGAGGTACCGGAAGGTGCCGAGGTGATTGTGGTCTCCGGCTCGAACCAGACCTCATCGGACCGCTCGGCTACGTCGTTTGCCGGGTTCTCGTCGCCCTCGGTCTCAACGAAGTACTCGATGTCAACTCCGGGCGCGTTGCTCCGGCTCGCAATCAGACCGAGACTCAGGCCCGGCAGAACCGCGTCGGCCTGCAGGGCATTTGAACTGTCGCAGACGATAGTGCGGGCCTGCTGACGACATTCCCAACCGGAGCCCGGGCTGGTCGAATCGTCCCGCCGCACACCGTTCGGGAGCGGCACGGTCACCCTGATCGGTGAGGTTGACGGGTTGGTTCCTACATTCTCGACCGTAACAATCCGCGTGCCGACCTCGTCGGCAGTCAGGACGCTTTCCTCTCCGGCCGAAACCGAAATCGCAAGATCGACCCCGGTAAGGGACGAGAAGGCGACAGCGGTGTCGTTGGAGCTGTTCAGGTCACCAGCTGTTGTTGCCCGGGCGAGGGTTCCGGCCTCGATCGCGTCGGACTGGGTAACCCGTACACGTGCGGTCACCTCTGCTGAATCTCCTGGCTGGATTTCGTACGGGTTCTCGCACTGGAAGAAGCCGGGAGTCAGGCCGATCGCAGGCCTCGGAGTGCAGTCCCAGCCGTCGTTGCTTGTGGTCCCGACCGGTGTGAGGTTGCTGGGCATGTCGATGACCAGTGTCACCGCGGGTGAGCCCGAGGTTGTGTCGGCACCGACGTTGGTAACCCGGTAGTTCACCGGAATCACATCGCCGACCCTCATGGTCTCAGGCTGCTCGATCGCAACTTCGACATCGGCCGAGACGATGATCGTCATCGGATCCGTGTCGGTGTCGTTATCCGGGTAGGGATCGCCGGCGTGGGCTACCTGGGAGATCGAATCCCTCACTCCGAACGCTTCGCTCGGAATGTCGAAGTTGACCCTGATCGGAGGGGTGAGCGCGCCGGCGGCCAACGGGGCCGTCCGGGTGCAGGAGACAGCCCTGCCGGTTACAAGGCAATTCCATCCGCTTCCCGAGGCCGAGACATTGCCAAACACCGAGTTGACCGCGTCATCTACGCGGATGGTCCCGGAGGAAGTCGCGTTGCCTACATTCTCGACGACGATCTGGAAGCCACTCCGGCTGCCAGCCTTGACGTTGGACGGATTGTGGCTCTTGATCGGCCTGAGATCCACAACCTGCAGCTCCTGTTCGACGGAGGCCGAGTTGTTCCCGGTGCGCTCCGGCGCTTCTCCGACTGTGCTGGCGACTACTTCCGTGGTCCAGCTTTCCGGTGCCATAACCCCGATGTTTGTCCTGAGCTTCAGCGGCGGAGCATCGGCTTCGGCACCGATCGACTGAGTTCTGCTGCAGGTGATCTGTGTTCCCGTGCCTGGTGAGCTGCAGAGCCAGCCAGCCACGGTTGAACCGGTCGGCCGGTATGAAGTGCTGGCAGCCAGTGGCACCACCACAACAGTGGGCTCCACAGTGCCAGCGCTTCCGATGTTCGAAGCTTCAATCTCAATCTCGCCAATCCCGCCGGCCCGCGGGGGGATCGACTGCTCTGCGTTGATCTCGACGTCTATCCGGGTGACTGTGGTCGGGTCTTCGGCCCGGTTGTTCGGGCTGAGAACCGGGTTGGAATCTCTTGATGTCGAGACCTCAGCCACATTGGTTGTCGGGTCAGCTGCTCCGTCTGACACGAAAACCGGAATGTCGATCGTCGCCGTCGAGTTCGGAGCCATGGCCGACTGGCCTGGACCCGGGGCCTCGAGGATGCAGGTGACTTCTGTGCCGTCCACATTGCAGACCCAGCCGACACGACTGAACTCAATCTCCTCCTCGATCGGTGTCATGCCTGCGGGGATTTCATCGGTCACGGTGACCGATTCACCCGGATCGGTTCCGAAGGCTCCTACATTGCGTACGGTCAGGGAGTAGACCTGATCGGTTAGAACCTGGAAATCGCCCGGGTGGGTCGAGTTGATCGAGAGGTCAACGGCAACGGCTGTGGTCTGGATTGTGGCGGTGTTGTTGCCAGTGACGGCTTCGTCAGCCGGGTTGGAGCGATCATCTCGTGGCGTGTCAACAAAGCCGGAGTTCTCGACAATGCCGATCTCGGCCGCACGGTCAAGTACATCGACACGGATCTCGACCGGGGCCGCCTGAATGTTGGCCGCCAGCTCGGAGTTGAGGTCACACTCGACGAAGTCGTCGGCGAGGCTGCTTCGGGAACAGTCCCAGCCGCCTCCGGATGCCGACTTGAGCTCGAGGCCCTCGGGGAGCTGATCGGTGACGGTGACCGTTCCCACGGTGGTCGCGTCACCGACGTTGGTGACGTTGAGCCGGTAGCGGCCTTCGATTCCTACGTTGAAGGGACGCACCGCAATCTTGTCTATCTCGACGTCCAGCCTGCGGACGGTGACGTCGGCGATATCAGCGTCGTTGCCGGCAAAACCATCAGCCGAATTGGAGGCAGTCGCCGTAACTGAAGTGTCCGGATAGGCAGCCTGCGCCACGCCGAGGTTCAGAGTCAGGGCAGGAGCAGCCTCCGCAGCAGCAAGGCCAGCGGTCCTCACACAATCAAAAAGGCCAGAACCGGTCGCCGTGGGTGAGCAGTCCCACCCGGTGCCGGCTGCGGATACAACCGTGAGCCCGGCCGGGAGGGTTCCCGAGACATTGGTCGGTCCGTCGATCGATACAACGGATTCATTGGTCACGATGACCGTGGCGGTTCCGGGGTCGCCGACCTTGTATTCGCCGGCAATCGAAATGTCGGTGGCCAGGTCAGGCAGGACCTGGAGATCTTCGGTATCGGAATCGGAATCCGCACCGCTGAAAGCGTTTACGTCCGCCTGGGTGAGAACCGAGGCGTCGACGGTCTTCGGGCCGGCCGGTGTAGATCTGTCAACTCGGGCGACAACGGTCAACAGCGGTGCCGTCGCACCGCCTTCGATCTCTGCCAGACGGGCGCATGTCACCGTTCTGGAATCACCCGACGCCGAGCAACTCCAGCCTGATCCACCTGATCCGGGAGTACGGAACGAAAAGCCCTCGGGAAGCGAGACGGTGACAGTCGAACCACCGACGGTGACAGCATCACCGACGTTTTCGACAGTGACTTCGTAAGGAGTCCAGCCGTTGGCGACCAGCGCGTCCGTTCTGGTGAGGGCGACCGCGAGGTCGGTCCTTGCGACCGGCGCCTGGAAAGTGAAACGGTCGTTGGAGGTATCGGGATCTCCGGTCATCACTGCAGACACCGGGATCGGCGACGGGGCCGACGCGCCTGTCGCCACGTCCACCGTCAAGGCAAACGTGTTGGTGGTGTTCGGACCGAGTTGTGCTGCCGGCAGGGAGCAGTCAATGCTCGAACTGGTTGACGAGCAGGTCCAGTTGCTGTTCGGCTCATCAAGGCTGTTCAGGAGGACACCGGACGGGAGGCTCGCCTGGAGCCTGATGGGCAGTGAGCTGCTGTCGCTGCCTGAGAGATTCCTGACGTCGAGTTCGACCACGCCGGTGGAGCCCGCCCGCAGGCTGTCCCCGGCAACGCTGCTCGCCTTCGCGGTCAGCTCGATATCGGTGGCAGGCACGAGCCTCAACTGACGGACACTGGTGTCAGAGTCGCCGTCTGCATCCTTGACCTCAACCGAGACATCAATGGTCTGAGCGGCGGAACCCGCGGGAATGATCGGACCGGTGTAGCTGGCGACCGGGTTAGTGGTCCAGCCACCGAAGCCGCTGCCGAAGTTGAACCGGTAGCGCTCGCTCGGGGCCGGGCCGGCGTTGAACCTGGATCCCGATGCATCGACAGTGATGTCCTGCCCGGAGACGATCGTCGGCTTCTCGAGAGAGTCCCAGACCGGACCTGAGGTCTCGGGCGAGAAGAAGATCGACTTGACTGCCTTCTGGACGATCGCGTCCGATCCGGTCCTGCCGGCGAACTCGATGAACTCGAAATCGAGCGATGCCGAGCTGACCCCGGCTGCGGTGGGAAGTCCGATCTGGTCGTTCAGAGTGCCGGTCGCAAGACCACAGTCGGTGGCGGCGGGCGCCCTGAGGGTTTCGTCCTGACCCCTCCAGGAACCAGCGTTCCTCGAGACGAGCTCGTAACCGGTGCCACCGAGCCTGGGCTCCAGCGGCCACTCTCCGGCTTCGTCCGAGTAGGGACCTGCCGAAAGGAGTCCACCGGCGAATCCGCTCCCGTCACTGACAAAGTCGGCGATGTAGATTCCGTTTCTGCCGGACGGGCCGTCCGAAGTAACGGAAGGGAAGGTTCCGTAGTGAGTTGTGGTGTTGAGAACCACCGGATTGCCATCGCTACCGATAAAGCAGTTGCCGCCGAGAGAGATTCCGAGAGGGTTGCCTTCAGCTTTTAGCTTCAGCGGAACCCGGAAGTCCACCCTGCCGGTAAGCGGGTCGAT
>CAIZLN010000008.1 GCA_903933815.1 uncultured Solirubrobacterales bacterium | reverse complement strand
CTGCGCCCTTGATCCATCTCCGGATCGCTGCTCACAATCAGCACCTCCTGAGTGGGCGCCACGTTATAGCGTCCCATCCCGCGTCCGGATCCCTCGCCAAAAGTCACCTGAAACCGGCTCCCAAGACGACGCTGATCGGAAGTGGTCAGTGTGAACCGGCCGCACATGGATTCAGCCTAACGACATTCGGATGCAGTCCCTGGGGGCGACGGGCGCCAGAGACGGTCCGCGACTATCCTGCCGGCCGAATGCCGGGGTGCTCGCGATACCACGAGACAGCCTCAGCAAGCCCGTCCTCGAAGTCGACCTGCGGGGACCAGCCGGTGGCTTCCCTGAGCTTCGATGCATCCACGAACTGAGAGTCGATCTCGCCCTGGAGACTGCCCTCCGAAAGCAGGGCCGGCCGGCAGTCCGACCGGGTTGCGGCCTTGATTGCTTCAATCACCTCGTTCACCGACCGTGGGGTGCCCGTACCGGCGTTGAAGGCTTCACCGGCGCCCTCCGGAAGCATGTCGTCAATCGCGAGGTAAGCGGCCACAGCATCTGAAACGTGGAGAAAATCCCGACGGGGCGAGCCGTCGGACCGGATCCCCGGCACCCGGTCTTCGAGACATGCGGTGATCAGCTCCGGGATCAGCCGCGAAAAGTTGAGATCGCCACCCCCGTAGACGTTGGCGAGGCGGGTCACTGCGACCGGCAGCCCCCAGCTGGGCCAGTAACTGCGGCTGATCACGTCCGTGGCCGCCTTGCTGCCTTCGTATGTTGCGGCTGGCTGAAGCTCATGGTCTTCGCGGTAAGGGAGGCGGTCGCTGGGCCCGTACGCCTTGTCCGAGGCGGCGACGACGACCCGGCTCACGCCAGCCTCACGGCAAGCCTCGAGCAGAGTCCATGTGCCCTGAACGTTCGAGCGGAATGTTCCCGTCGGATCCTCGGCCGCCGGTCCGACCAGAGTCTGTGCCGCGAGGTGAAACACGGAATCGGCGCCTCGCACCGCCTGATCGACGGTTCCACGCTCGGCAACGTCTCCTTCGATCAGCTCGACCTCGCCCCGGATGCCGTGCAATTCAAGGGCATTGCCCTGAGCCAGCGGCAGGTCGAGCGCTATCACCGAGTCTCCCCGCTCGACAAGCGCGCGGCAGAGGTGTCCGCCGATGAAGCCCTGTCCGCCTGTCACGAGCGCTCGAGCCAAGGTGCTTCTCCTTTGTCCCAGAGGTCGTTCAGTGTGACCAGGTCTTTGTAGGTATCCATGCAGTCCCAGAAGCCGGTGTGGCGATACGCACCGAGCTCCCCGGTCGAGGACAGTGATTCAAGGGGATCTCGCTCCAGTACGGAGTCGCTCTCCAGGTATTCAAATACTGAAGGTTCCATGCAGAAGAACCCTCCGTTGATCCAGTGTTCGCTCCTGGGCTTTTCGGTGAACCCGGTGACTTCGCCGTCTGGTTCGATCGCCGCGACCCCCCACTGTATGTGCGGTCGTACCGCGGTCATTGTTGCCACACGTCCACCGGAAACATGGAAATCAAGCAGGGCATCGAGGTCGATATCGGCCACACCGTCAGCATAGGTCGCGCAGAATCTCGAACCCTCCACGAGGGGTTCCGCCAGACTGAGGCGGCCACCGGTCGGAGTGTCGGTTCCGGTTTCCAGGCAGCTGACTTCGACCCCTTTCGGCCAGGTCTCAGCGTTGACGAAGTCCTCCACCATGTTCCCCAGATAGCCGGTAAGAGGATGGAAACGGGTGAAACCCTGACGCGCAAAGATCGTGATCACGTGCCAGAGCAGGGGTCTTCCGCCGACTTCGACAAGCGCTTTCGGCAGAACAGCAGTCCTCTCGCGCAGGCGGGTTCCGCGGCCCCCGCTCAGAATCAGGACAGGAGGCTTCAGCCGCCGGCCACCGCGGGCAGGATCGTTACTTCGGCTCCGTCGTCGACTGCGGTTTCCATGCCGTCTCCGAAGCGGATGTCTTCCCCGCCCACATAAACATTGACGAAGCGCCGCAGCTCGCCCCCCTCGGTGATGCGCTCACGCAGGTCACCATGCTCGGCAAAGACGGCGTCCAGTACCTCACCGACCGTGCTTCCGGCAGCCGAGAGTTCAGCGCTACCGCTGGTCGCGGCGCGCAGCTGGGTCGGGATTTTCACTGTGACTGCCATCAGACTGCGACCTCCTGGCCGAAGCGGGACTCGAAGCTCGCCGGATCGGGATCGATCTCGGTGAGGGAAAAACTATCGCGGTTGGCGTCAAGAGTCTTGAGACCCTCCCCGGTGATGTAGGCCACGACCTTCTCGCCTGAGCGCAGCTCTCCCCGCTCAGCCAGCTTCCTGAGCACACCGATGGTCACTCCTCCTGCGGTCTCGGTGAAGATGCCAGTGGTTTCGGCCAGCAGTCTGATCCCGGCGCGGATCTCCTCATCGTCGACTGAATCGACCGCGCCCCCGGTCCGACGGGCGAGTTCCACCGCGTAGGGGCCGTCAGCCGGGTCACCGATCGCCAGGCTCTTGGCGATCGTCTTTGGCTTCTGCGGGCGACAGACAGAACTGCCATCGGCGAATGCCGTTGCGACCGGCGAACAACCCGCCGCCTGGGCGCCGTTGAAGGTGGGCAGCGACCCTGCCACGAGCCCGACCTCAATCCACTCCTCGAAGCCCCTGGCGATCTTTGTGAAGAGCGATCCCGACGCAATCGGAGAGACAACCCGGTCGGGCAGCTGCCAACCCAGCTGCTCGACCGTCTCGTAGGCCAGGGTCTTTGAACCCTCGGCGTAGTAGGGGCGCAGGTTGACATTGACGAAGGCCCACGGGCGCTCGTCAGCAAGCTGGGTACACAGGCGGTTTACGTCGTCGTAGTTCCCGCGTACCCCGACCAGATTCGTGCCGTAGATATCGGTGGCCAGAAGCTTCTGCTCCTCCAGGTCCGATGGCACGAAAACGTAAGAATCCAGGCCTGCCGCGGCGGCATGTGCGGCTACTGCGTTTGCGAGATTGCCTGTTGAGGCGCAGGCTACGGTGTCGTAGCCGAGTTCGAGTGCTTTGGCGATCGCAACCGCGACGACCCGGTCCTTGAACGAGTGGGTCGGATTGGCCGCGTCGTTCTTGATCCAGATTTCAGCATCGGTGCCGATCCTCGCCGCAAGGCGGTCCGCCCTGATCAACGGGGTCATCCCCGGCTCAAGCGGATCACCGGCCTGATGATCGAAGGGAAGAAAGTCCGAGTAACGCCAGATGCCCCCCGAGCCGGCCTGGATGCGTCGGCGGGTTTCCTCGGCTTCAAGCCCGGAAAAGTCATAGGTGACTTCCAGGGGCCCAAAGCACTGCTCACAAAAGTAACTGGCTCCGAGCTCATACTCGGCGCAGCACTCTTTGCACCTCAAGTTGCTGACTGACATGTCCGATCGACCTTTCTCGACAAAAAAACCTTCACCTGTGGGGTGAAGGTCCGATCGGACTTCTCCCCACATCTCCCGGTCCGTAGACCGCTGGATTTGGCACCTTCGCCAGACTTTCGTCTGACTGGTTGCCGGGGTTTCAATGGGCCAAGTCCCTCCACCCCTCTAGATGTGGTGCTTATGTGCTGGAAAACTTAGCAGACCGGGGAGTCGCGGTTCAGTGACTTGCCGTTCACACCTCCAGAACCCGCGTGGCGTAACCTTCCCCTTATGGAGACGAAGACTTCAGACATGATCGGGGGCGGCGATGCCGAACCTCCCTCGTCTCAGACGGCCCCGTGAATCGCCGGTAGGCGTTTCTCCTGCGGCCGAACCTTCAGCTCCGCGAATCGAAGAGATCCAGTCTCAAGGGCTTCGCTGGATAAACATTGAGGATCCGGGCGGCCAGGAGCGTGGCTGGCTGGAGGAGCACTTTGCCTTCCATCCTCTCGATATCGAAGACGTGCTCTCCCGCAACCAGCGGCCAAAAATTGACGAGTACCCGGATTACCTCTTCCTCGTCCTCCACATACCGGTCTTCAACCACCACGCAGGCCGACTCGGAGCAGGCGAACTGGACCTTTTCGTCGGCCCTGATTACGTGGTGACCCTGCCCAACCAGCTCCTCCCGCCGGTCGAATATCTGTTCGAGCGCTGCCGGAGCGATGAGTCGATGCGGGAGAAGATATTTTCCCGCGGCTCCGGCTACCTGATGTATCGGTTGGTCGACGACTCCTTCGACTACTGCTTTCCCATGCTTCGCAAGGTCGGCAACAAGCTGGATGCGCTCGAAGACGAAATCTTCGAGGGTCGTTCGGAGGATGTCGTGCGGGATATCTCGAACG
>CAIZLN010000007.1 GCA_903933815.1 uncultured Solirubrobacterales bacterium | reverse complement strand
TGAGCATTGTAACCCGCTGCATAGAGCTCTTACCTAGTTGTCTGACAGATCGTCTGAGGCCTTGTATGAACCGGTGTTGAAATGCTGCCCAACCCACGGATTTGACCGTTTGGTTTCAGGTACAGGCAACTTGGCGGTCCTGCCGAAAGCTTCGGTATGAACGGAGAGCATCGGGTTAAGAAGCTGCGTCACAGCGCGGCCATGGAGTTGACCGGCGGCACGGAACCCAAAAACGGAGTCGAGGGCCACCGGGCGATCCGGGCAGAGCAGCTGATGAATACTCCGTTGATGATCGCTGCGGCGCTGACCCTGCCCTGCGTGATCCTGACTGAGACAAGGGAAACAGGACTCCTTGCCGAGATAGCGACGATTCTGAACTGGGGCACGTGGCTGGCCTTCGCCATCGAGCTGGTCGTGATGCTGGTGCTTGTTCCGGACCGGCTCAAGTACCTGAAGCACCACCCGGTCGAAATCGTAATCGTGCTTCTCACTCCCCCGATACTTCCGGCTAGCCTTCAGGCACTCAGGGCGATCCGGCTGCTGAGGCTGGTACGGCTGCTGAAGCTTACCCAGCTGTCCAAGAGCGCCTTCTCCCCTCAGGGACTTATGTATGCCAGTCTGATGACGCTGGTCGTCGCTCTGATCGGTGGCACCGTCTTTCGTACCTTTGAGGCTTCAAATCAGAACCTCAGCGAATGGGACAGCATCTACTGGGCGATCACCACGATGACCACTCTCGGATCCCAGTTCGAAGCAACGACACTCGGCTCGGAGATAATTGAACTGGTGCTCCTTCTGGCGGGGGTTTCGTTTATCTCAATGCTCACCGGCGCTATCGCTCACCGTTTCGTGGGTGCCAGTGCGCCAGAGACCGACCCCCCACCGAGTCCCGAGGAACCGGGTTGAGTCTGCGTCCGGGTCCTAGAGGCCGGATGGGTGGCGCGCTATGAAGCCGCCGCTGTCACGCATGTCCGTGTGCCACTTGGGACCCGTGCCACCGGTATCTGAGGTGTCCCAGCGAAGCCCCGCTATGACAGCGTAAACGTGGCCGGAGTTGCCGTAGACGGAGATCCAGTTGCCCTCCCCGGGCTCACCCCAGGTGGTAAGACCGGTTGAATCCATCGGGCTTGAAATCAGTCCGCCGCCGTTTAGTGCGTAGCTGACCGCGCCGGAGCAGTCGTAGCCCGAGGATTCGAAGGAACCATGACCTCCGCCCCACAAATACGGCATCCCGACGATTGCGTTGGCCGCAGCGATCACGTCCTTGACCGCCTGTGGAGCACCTGACGGAGCAGCTGCCAGGCCATCGGATCCGAGCACGGCAGTCTGGCCTGAGACGGGAGCCGGTGCCGATGGTGCAGAACTGGACGCCGGGTCAACGCTGAGGTCAGGCAGGCTGCCTTCGATCGTGCCGGCGCGCCCCTGAAGGGCCGCGATGCGCTGCTCGCGCATGTCCCGGGTTGCGAGAAAGTCAGCCCGCTGGGCCAGTAGTTGATCCCGGGCGGCCACGGCCGCCTGCTGCTCGACGGCAATCGCGTCCCTTGCGCCCTGCAGCTTTTCTTCCTGGACCTTCATGCGATCAACTGCGGCCTTGATCTGTTCGCGCAGTGTTGTGACCCGCTGAATGACCGCTTCGTCACGATTCTGGATGCTCTCGGCATACCCGGCAGTAGTGACAATTTCTGACCAGTCACTCGAGCCGAGCACCATCTCGGCCACGTCCGGGGTTCCTGACATGTAGAGAGCCACAAGCTGGTCGCGGAGCGTGTCGAGTGCCCGCTGCAGCCTCTGTCGCACCAGGCGCAGGTGCTTGCGCCCCTTTTCAAGCTCGGCTTCCATTGAGTCCAGCTCGGCCTGCTTGGCATCAAGGGCCTCGGTCAGGGTGTCGGCTCTGACCTGAAGTCCGGAAAGCTCGCCGAGCAGTTCATCCACGCGACGATTGTCTTCAGCCACCTGACCCCTGAGTTCATCGACTGAAGTCGCAATCCGGTCAAGCTTCTGACGGGCCTGGTCATAACTTTGCTGTGGGTTTGTTGCTGAAGCGGGGCCGGTAAGCACCGCAGACAGGCTGACAGAGAGCGCCACCAGCAAGGCGGCAACAAGAATGGACAGACGGCCGGGGCCGCATGGGTTGTCGGAGGACTCTCTTTGCATGAGGGGTTCGCCGTTTCCAGCGCGACTGTCAAGTTAGCCGTACATGGCCCCCGGTTCTGACCGTCGCCTGAATCTGGGATATCCCATGCAGGGGGAGGAAGGGCCGGGGGCCGAGCGACGGCATTGCTGTCCGGCGGAACCCTGAAAAAGAACCGGCCGCGCGAATGCGCGGCCGGTTCGGAAACTGAATGAGGTTTGACTCT
>CAIZLN010000006.1 GCA_903933815.1 uncultured Solirubrobacterales bacterium | reverse complement strand
TAGATGCCGAGTGCGATCAGGATGTCGTGCAAAATCGCGATCAGCACGGGAGCGGTGAACCTTCCGCCGAACCGGAGTGCCACGTATCCCGTGATCAGGAGCAGGGAGAAGAACATCGCAAGTCCGGCGCTGCGAGCAACAGACGCACCGAAGGTCGGGCCGACCGAAGTGCTGTTGAACCCATCGGCTGCGACGCCGAACTGATCGTTGATCTTCTCTTCCACCGCAGCGATTCGCGAGGGATCGAGTGTTTCACTCTGAATCTGGAAACTGTTGCCACCCAGGGCGGGGTTGTCAACCGCCTGGATCTTGGCGTCACCGAGACCTTCATCAGCGACTGCAGCTCGTAGTTCTTCAACGGTGATGTCCTGCTCAAGGCTGACCTCGATCCGGGTACCCGACTCGAAGTCAATCCCGAAGTTGAGGCCCTTGGTGGCGAGCGCCCCGCCACCGATCAGCAAGATGACTGCCGAGACCACGAACATGGTCTTCGAGGCTCCCATGAAATCGAAGTTCCACCGTGCCTTCTTCTCGGCCTCACTGGCATCGTGGTGTTCTTCGGTGATGCCCATGCCGCGCCGCAGAATCTTCGTATTGATCATCGAGCCCAGCAGGGCCTGAGTGAAGACCACGGCGGTCAGAAGCGAGACGAGCGTGCCTACACCCAGTGTGAAAGCAAAGCCCTTGACGCCAGAGGTGGCCAGTACAAACAGGATGAAGGAGGTCAGAAGGATGACCACATTGGCGTCGATGATCGTGCTGATACCGCGCCGATAGCCGAGGGATATCGCCGAGACGAGTGAACGCCCGGCACGGAGCTCTTCCTTGACCCGTTCGAAAATGACGATGTTCGAATCTGCTGCCACACCGATCGTGAGCACCAGACCGGCGATACCAGGCAGGCTCAGGGTTATCGGGATCACCTTGATCAACGCCAGGAAAAGAACGGCGTAGGCGACCAGCGCGAGTGCCGAGATCGCGCCAAGGAAGCGGTAAAAGACGATCAGAAACAGACAGACGAACAGCAGTCCCGCAAGAAGCGCGCGGACCCCCTGATCAAGGGCCTCCTGGCCGAGGCTTGCCGATATCTGGCTCTGACTCGTGAGGGTCAGTTCAACCGGCAGTGCACCACGCTGGAGGAACTCGGCCAGTTCCTGCGCCCCGCCGACATCGAAGCCACCTGATATCTGGGCTCCGGTGCGGCCGTCGATACCGTCCGGGTTCTCCTGGAAGTTGATGATTGGACGAGAGACGACCACGCCGTCGAGCACAATCGCGAAGTTTCCGGAAAGCGCAGACGCAGTCTGCGGGTCAACCTGTCCGAGGGCTCGGGCCTGCCCCTCCTGAGCGATCCTTCTTGTGATCGTCTGAAACGCCTGTCTTCCCTTCCCCGTGAAATCGAAGGTGACATTGGGCGCGTTGGTCAGTGGATCCGTCTGCTGCTGAGGGTCCTTGATGTCGCTACCGGTCAGCTCGGCGGTGTCCTCGAGCACAAAGTAGGCAGCCTGCTCAGGATCATCGATCGTGCGGCCACTCGCCGGGTCCGTCGGCAGTTCCGAAACCACGATTGTGCCCTGCGGCACCTTCTTCACAATTCCCTGCTTCGGGAGTGGGTTTCCCTGCGCGTCGAAGTAGAGGTCCTGCCTGTCGGCTACGGGGCCGGACAACAACTCATGCGGCTCCTTCTCCTCAAACAGGTAGTAGCGGTCAGACGACGAGCAGTCCGGGCAGGGATCGACCCTCTCCTGCTCCACGGCAAGATTGACGGCATCCCACATAGTGGGTTCAGCACCCTGGGAGATGAATGTCCGGTTCTGGCCCTCGGTGGGCAGCCTGCCCGCAGCGATCCACTTCGCCCTGACCTGCTTCTGGACCGATTCCGGATCCTGGGTACCGAGGTCAGAGCCGAGCTCCTTTGCCGGGCCGACCAGATTGTTCTGCCAGTCGTAGAAGTAGAGCCGGGCCGGGGTGGTTGCGCATTCAGTTGCTCCACCGACGTCAGTAGCACCGGGAATCCCGACCGATATCTGATCCGGACCGAGTCGAGAGACCTCGATCTCGGAGACACCAAGCCTGTTGCAGCCCGAACGAATGATCTCGACCGACCGCTCCATCGCTTCGTTAGTGACCTCGGGAAGCTGTGGGGTCGGCCTGGCCTGAAGGGTCAGCTCGATGCCTCCCTGGAGGTCGAGACCGAGTTCGGCCGGCTTCTTCACCACGATGACCGCCGAGACGATCAGCAGTCCGAGCACGAACAGCAATACAAATATGTTGCGGCGCCTGCCTCCCATCTGGGGGAGTTTATCCCTCCGGGGTCAAGACGATCATCAAGCCCCCGTCCTCGTCGTAAGCAGGGAACACATCAGCGATCGCTTCCGCCGTGAGTTCCCGCTCCGGATGAAGAGCAACGCGCTTGCCGAGTGACCGAACCCCCCACTCAAGAGAGGTCTCGATCGGATCAGTCTGGCCATCACGGTCGGTGTCGGCTTCCGGTCCACCATCACCCGAATCCACCCACCTGAGTCCGAGTGCCTCCTTGACCGGCCTTCCGATTACATCCTCATCCTTCAGTCCGGTGAGCTCGTAGCTTCCTCGACCGGCATCCAGCACGCGGCCCTTCTGGTCGCAGATGAAGAAGGCTGCGTTGGGGGCCGGGTAGTAGTCATCGAGCAACTCGAAGACAAAGCCGAAGCCGCACTTGGAGCAACCCTTCGGCCGGGAACTGAATCCCGCTGTCCGCTCGCTGCTGGTTTCGCGGTTGCCGCAGTTGGGGCAAATAAAGAATGGCATCCGCGCGAAGGCTAGTGGAGAGGGCGGTTCGGTGTCGGCGGTCGGTGACACACCGACTTCAGCCTCGCTAGATTGGTGCGGAGCGTCCGGCGACAGCCGGCCGACAATCGAAGATGGGAGAGCTTTTCGATGGTTACATCGGTTGTGCTGCCACTGGCATTGGCCATCATCATGTTCACGCTCGGCCTCGGTCTTAAGGTCGATGATTTCAAGCGCATATTCGTCTTCCCGAGAGGCGTTTCGATCGGGATGGTCAACCTCATTCTGATCTCACCGCTGCTTGCCTTCGGCATCGCCGAGCTCTTCAATCTCAGCCCGCTGCTGGCGATGGGCCTCGTTCTGCTCGGTGCATCGCCTGGCGGAACACTCGCCAACATGTTTACCCACCTCGCCAAAGGTGAGACCGCCCTGTCCATCACCATGACCGCCCTGTCGAGCGTAGTCGCGGTCATCACCATTCCGTTCTTCCTGGACCTGGCCAACAGTCACTTCGGCGCCGGAAATTCGCTTGATGGCATCAACATGTGGTCAATTGTCCTGCGAACCTTCCTGATCACAATTCTGCCGTTGAGCCTGGGTCTCTGGGTCAGGACGCGATCACCGGAACGGGTTGAGAAGATCCGTCCCCTGCTGACCCGCGCATCACTCGTGCTTTTCGTGCTGGTGGTCATCGGGGCCGTTATCTCCGAGTTCAAGCTCATTGAAGAGAACTTCGCCAAGGTGGCAGCAGCAGCACTGACCCTCAACGTGGCGGCCATGGCCATCAGCTTTACCGCGTCCAAACTCGGACGCCTGTCCGACCGGCAGGCCACGGCCATAGCTCTGGAGCTCGGGGTTCACAACGCCACCGTGGCCATCGTGGTCGCCGGGATGATCAACGACGAGTTGATGATTCCCGCTGCGGTCTACAGCGCGTTCATGTTCATCACGGGAGGGATCTTCGCCAAGTTCATGCACTCCCACAACGCTGAAGCAGCGGCCGAGGAAGGCCTGGCAGAGTCTGGCGAAAGGGTCGCTACCTGAGCAGGATCATCGCCTCCGGTGGAGGCCGATGATCTCAGAAGAGCTGCTCGTGGCCGGCAGGGGGCTCAAGCCCGAGATGCTCGAAAGCATGGCGAGTCAGCACCCTGCCCCGGGGGGTCCGCTTGAGCATTCCGAGCTGGAGCAGGTAGGGCTCCAGTACGTCTTCGATTGTGTCGGTCTCTTCTCCGGTGGCGACTGCGATGGTCGAGAGGCCGACGGGACCACCCGAGAAACGGTTGGCGATCAACGAAAGCAGGGCGCGATCCGAACGGTCCAGCCCGGCCCTGTCAACCTCGAGCATCTCAAGGGCTGCCTCGGCTACTTCCGCGTCAACAATCCCGGTGCCCTTCACCTCGGCGAAGTCCCGCACCCTTTTGAGCAGTCGGTTGGCTACACGCGGCGTACCTCGAGAGCGCTCGGCGATCGCATGTGCTCCGGCATCATCGATCTGAACTTCGAGAATCCCCGCTGACCGGGACACGATTACCGCCAGGTCCTCCGGCGAGTAGTACTCGAGCCGGTGTGAAACTCCAAAGCGGTCACGCAGCGGAGTAGTCAGGAGGCCGCTTCGAGTGGTTGCTCCAATCAACGTGAATGGCGGCAGCGGCAGCGTCACCGTGCGTGCCCCAACTCCCTGACCCAGTACGACGGGCAGCTCTCCATCTTCCATAGCGGGGTAGAGCGTCTCCTCGACTGCTCGCCCGAGCCTGTGAATCTCGTCGATGAAGAAGACGCTCCCGGGTTCAAGCGATGTCAGAAAGGCGGCAACGTCGCCCTTCTTCTCGAGGGCGGGACCCGCAGTCTGGACCAAAGGGACGCCCATTTCTGCCGCGACAATGTTGGCCAGGGAAGTCTTGCCCAGCCCGGGTGGTCCGGCCAGCAGGACATGGTCGAGGGGTTCCTCGCGCCTCTTGGCAGCTTCGATGAACAGACTGAGCTGTTCTGTGACCTGCTTCTGATTCACGAAATCAACCAGCAACGAAGGCCGGAGCGACCGATCGAGATCTCGGTCGGGGAGGTCAGCTCTGGCATCGTGGACGCGGGGCTCGGCTCCTTCCGGGAGGTCAGATTCGAGACCGAGGTTTATCCGGCTCCCACCGATCTCAGGGAGATCCTCGCGATCCGACATCACTCACCGGCTCCGCGGCCAGCTGATCCCGCCCGCCTCAGGGCGGCGCTGATCAGAGCCTCGGGGTCCTCTTCGGCCGGCAGGCCATCAAGCAGTTGCTCGGCCTCCAGCGGTGGGTAACCAAGATTGACCAGGCCATCGCGCGCCAGCGAACGGGCCGAGCCGGCCTCCGCCCCGGGCAGTTCAGTGCCAGCCTGCTCGGCGTCTGCGGTGACCCGGTCCTTGAGCTCAAGGATTATCCGCTCAGCCGTACGCTTGCCGATCCCGGGCACCGCCTGAAATCGCTTCGCATCACCAGCCACGATCGCAGCAGTGAGTTCGCGATGAGGGCCCCCGGACAGGGCGGCGATGGCCACCTTCGGCCCGATCCCGCTGACTGCGATCAACTGGGCGAAAAGGTCGCGCTCCTCCTCGGAAGCGAATCCGTAAAGCGAGATCGCATCATCGCGGCTGATCGTTTCCGCATGTAGAAAGACCTCGCTGCCCGCCGCTGGCACGCTGCGCAGCGTCTCTGAACTAACACGGAGCCGGTACCCGACCCCGGAAGCCTCGATAACGACGTACTCGCTCCGCCTGACAAGAACCTCACCCCGGACCGTGGCTATCAAGAAACAGCCCTGACCGGAGAGCGCTCGGCCGCGGCTGCGGCTTCCCGCATCCCGGCTGAGCCTCCGTGACATATTGCTACCGCCAGAGCATCGGCAGCGTGATCAGGACGCGGGGGCTCGGAAAGCCCGAGCAGTGTCGCGACCATGCGCTGAACCTGCCGCTTGGCGGCGTCTCCGGATCCGCAGACGGCGTTTTTGATTGCCTGGGGCGTGTAGGTGAAGCACTCCACATCATTGCGGGCAGCAGCGAGCATGGCAACACCGCTCGCCTGACCTACCCTCATGGCGGAGCCGACATTTTTGCCGAAGTAGAGGTCTTCCAGGGCCACGGCGGCAGGCTGATGCCATCGGATCAGCTTGTGAAGCGAATCGTGAATGTGAGACAACCTTTTCTCGGGCGAATCGGAAGGCAAGGTGCTGATGACCCCCCCGTCAAGGGCGACCATGTGACCGCCTTCGATTCGTATGACGCCGAAACCGAGATTGGCCGTCCCGGGATCTATGCCCATTACGACTCTCATCTGCCAAGCATTCTGAGTGGTCCGTCGGATGTCTTCAGGGGAAATGCCTGACCGGCCCGCCAGGGACAGGTCTGAAGTCGTCGGTCAGCCTGCGATCCGTTCGAGTACTTCCTCCGGAATATCGTAGTTTGCGTAGACCTCGCTGACGTCATCCTGCTCTTCGAGGGCATCCAGCATCCTCATCAAGGACGCAGCTTCATCCTCTGCTACCTCGACCGTGTTCTTTGGCTCGGTCTCCAGGCCGACCGACCTGACCTCGACGCCCTCAGAGGCCAAAGCCTCCTTGACGGCGGTCAGGTTTGACGGCTCAGCAAGCACCCTCAGCCTCCCGTCCTCCGCGACCACATCACTCGCACCGGCGTCAATCGCGACAATAAGGTCATCCTCCCCATACCTTTCACCGTCCACGACTACGACCCCATGTGTCTCGAACATCCAGGCCACCGAGCCCGGTTCGCCCAGACTGCCTCCGTTCCTTGTGAAGGCATGCCGCACCTCGGCGCTGGTCCGGTTTCGGTTGTCGGTCAGAGCCTCGACCAGAACCGCGATCCCACCAGGCCCGTAGCCCTCGAACTGGATCCGTTCAACGACAACCGCATAGATCGGAAAGCGTCGTGTAGGGAAAGAGTGTACG
>CAIZLN010000005.1 GCA_903933815.1 uncultured Solirubrobacterales bacterium | reverse complement strand
CTGGAGTGCGATCGCGAGACCGGAAATCATTGAACCGAGGCCTCGGGTCAGGGTGACGATCGGGCTGGCGACGACGCCAGCGAGCTGGGCGTTGAGCACATCACGCGACGGCAGCTTCGAGATCGCCGTGAACTTGGCCTCGTCGAGGGGGGTCTCCCCCATCAGCCCGCCCTTGTAGGTGAGCACGTCGTGGACCTTGTTGAAGGAGGTGATTGCCTTCGCCGCCTGCGCGGTATCGCCCTTGACAAATGTAAGTGCGGTCGGCCCCTCGAGTACATCGTTCAAGCCGGTCACACCGGCCTTCTCGGCGGCGATCTTGGTGAGGCGGTTCTTGACTACCTTGAAGGAGGCATCGGCTTCGCGCAGACCCCCACGCAACTCGGCAGCCTGGGCTACGGAAATGCCCCGGTA
Source organism: uncultured Solirubrobacterales bacterium (assembly GCA_903933815.1). Taxonomy (GTDB): domain Bacteria; phylum Actinomycetota; class Thermoleophilia; order Solirubrobacterales; family 70-9; genus 67-14. The sequence goes on along the minus strand of CAIZLN010000005.1, from coordinate 3,939 downwards.
GTCGATCGCGAAGATTGCCTCGGAGGCTTTGAGCTCCTTGCTTATCTCTTCGATTACTGCTGCTTTTTCATCACGATTCATATGTTTGCCTGACTTCTCTCAAGTGGGTGGCGACCGCGCGGGCAACAAAAAAACCCGCTCGCAGGCGGGCGGAAGGAGGATCTCCTTCGGCTCCACCTACCCTGGCTTTACGGACTCTTCGTCCGACCAGCGGTCTATGGCAGGCGAAGAACAATAGCGGCTGAGCCGTGATTGCGAGTATCGATCGGCTGCTGACGGGGCTTTCGCCTCAGGAGACGCCCTTGCCACCGAGCACCGCGGTGGCGGTGCGCGCCAGCAACTTCAGATCCTCGGCGAAGGTCCAGCCGATCACGTAGGTGTAATCGAGCCCGAGCATGTCTTCGGCCGGGATGTCACTCCTGCCCATGACCTGCCACGGACCGGTCATGCCAGGCCGGACCCGCTCACGGAGCTTGAACTCGTCGACGACCAGCGGTGCTTCATCCAGTGGCAACGGTCGAGGGCCCACCAGACTCATGTCGCCGGTCAGGACGTTCCAGAGCTGCGGGATCTCGTCGATCGACCAGCGGCGCAGCCTCCTGCCCACCGGTGTCACCCTGGGGTCGTCCGGCAGCTTGAAGAGTCTGCCTTCGTCGAGTTCGGGATGGCTCGAGCGCAGCGCATCACGTTCAAGGTCGGCATCCTTGCTCATGGTTCTCAGCTTCAGCACCTGAAAAATCTCGCCGTCCTTACCCGACCGGGACTGGCGGAAGAACACGGGACCAGGTGAGCCGGCCTTGATCGCCAGCGCCGAAATCGCCAGCACGGGGAGGGCCAGCAACAGAAGCACGGCCGAGAGCACGATGTCGAGTGTCCGCTTCATTACGACTGCCACGAACGGACGCCGGGACGGCCTCAGGCTGATCACCGTGAGCCCCTCCAGGTTCTGAGGATGCGCGCTGGAGTAGAGCGTCTCGGGTCCTCCGACCACATGATCGATCGCAATGCCCTCGCTTGCGAGCTTGCGGATCAGCACCGACCTCGCGCTCAGGCCCTCGGAAGCCCCGACCACCACCGTGCGGGAGATGCCTCGCGAACGCAGGCAATCGATCATTGCCTCTTCACCAATGGCTGCCGGGCCCGGGGCCTCCGACTCAACACGAATGGAATACATCGCCGGTTCGTCGGGATCCGGCTGGATTCGGGCCCGGATGTCCAGGCACCATTCCGGATGGCGCTCGATACGGTCGGCTACTGCGGCGGAATCCTTTTCATCACCGATCACGGCTATTGAGCGCCGGCTCCAGGACTGCCGACGAATCCAGGCTCGGAGAACTACACGGAAGCCGAGCAGGCAGACCACCACAAAAAGCCAGAGCAGGATCGGCCTCGTCATGTCGGTGACGCCGTCGGCGAGCAGGGTCCTCACGATCACGAACAGCCAGGCCCAGGCAGTCGCTGCGATCATGACCGGTCCAAGTTCGTCGACCAGATCCTGCCCGATCCTGTAGTCCACATGGTGGTAGAGACCGGCGAAGTAACCGACCAGAACCCAGACCGGAATCATGATCGCGACCGCTTCGACGAAGGTCAGGGAATCGAAGTCACGGCCCACCTGCCCCGCCACCAGAGAGGCCAGGACAGCAGCAAGGATGATCGCGGTGACATCCGAGGCCGCCAGCAGGCGATGGTAGATGTAGTTGGATCGCTGGCGTTTTTCCCCTACCTGCCGAGCCAGGAGCGGCTCCTCGCCTGAGAGATTCTTCTGAATCGAAGTCTGGCCGGAGGCATCATCGGGCATGGCATCATCGACCCCGGGCGAATGGACGACCACTTCGGGCCCACCGGAGGGAGATCCCCTGCCTGAAACGCCGGGTGCGGGACCGGGTTCTGCTCCAGGTTCGAATGTATCTGTCACTTGACCGTTCCTTTGCTCCATTACCGACGAGCCCGGCCTTCGTATATCCGGGTACCGCCCTAAGCCCTTTCCCGGCTGGGAGGCGGGGCGGGCAGACGCTCCAGCGCCCAATCAGCCCGACCTCTCGTGAAGAGTATCCACCGTATGGGGACAAGCCCGGTCCCGGGTAAACCTCTGACCCTGAGCTCGCCGGTCGGCAGGATTGAAGACGGGTCACCCTCGGGAGCCGGCAGGCGGTCGGAATGTAGCTGCCCACCCACGGCCCGTCGCCTTAGAGTCATCCGGGTGAACATCGGCTCGAAGCTCAATGCTCCTGGCGCTCGCCTCAAGGGAAAGGTTGTCTCGAAGCGGAAGGACCTCCGCATGGCCTCGCACCATCGCCGCCGACTGAGGCAAGCCCGCCGGACTGGCCTCGGCCCGGGCAGCATCGCCTGCATGCCTGGTTTACCAAGTTCAAGGGCGATGATCGTCGCGATCGCCGCTCAGCTCGGCCTCGAGATCACTGCCAGCGCTGAAGGTGCCCAGGCAGTCTTTTTCTGGCAGGAGGATTGGACCTCCGCCTTTCACGAGCCTCCCGAGTACCTGGTTGAGCTCGCCCGGACCGTCCCGGTGGTCAACATCGGCTGCTCCGACATCTCCAAGACCACGGTCTCCCGCCGGTTCGAGGAAGTCTTCGACCGCCAACTCCTGATTGACCCGCGGCAATACCGTGGACCGGCAATTGAAAAGACCGAGAGGAACGGCCTCAGGGAGATCCGGATCGTCGAGTGTCCGACCGAGCCGGTCCCCGGCTACTGCTACCAGCGCCTGATCGACAACCGGCTCGACGACGACTGGACCGAAGATATCCGCCCGGTGGTCATAGGAGGCACCATCGCCTGTCTGATCCGAAAGGTCCGGCCGATCCGGGACCGGTTCGGCCATACTCCCGGCGGTCCGACCAGACCGGAGATTCACGAGCCGCTCGAGTATCTGTCAGCCGAGGAGGTCCGGAAGGTTCTCCGCCTGGCGGCGTCACTGGGAGCCGATTACTGCGAGATCGACTGCCTGAGGGACCGCCCCAGCGGACTGCTCTACGTAGTTGACGTCAACACCACCCCCGCGTTCTTCGACCGCCACCAGCCGGACTCGAGAGAGAAAATGATTGAAATCGAAGCCGAGGCCTTCCGGCGGGCCTTCCTCTAGCGGCGAAACAGCGTTCCCGGCTTTTCAGGTCAGATGCTCCATGAGGAAAACGGTTTTCCAGTGAACTCACGAAGCTCCTCGACTTCCGGCCGGAAGAGTTGCTCCAGCTCGCGCCTGATCTCGGGGTCGATCTCGGGCTTTACGGACGGCACCATCAGAGGTGATCGAACCCTTTCTATCGCGTGCTCCCTCAGCCGCTCGGGCAGCAGGCCAAGACCCTTCCGAAGCGCCTTCGAGCTGCTCAGGCGAACATAGAGCAAGGACTCCATTTTCTTGACGGCATGGGTGTTGTGCTTCTCGAAGAATCCTGGGGTAGTGAAGTCCGGGTCAGCCCCGAGAAACCGAAAGACCTCTGCCAGCACGGCCTCCCGATCGGCTTCGAGTTCGCTGCTGTCGATCACGAGGATCGCCTCCTTTGGAAAGAACTCGAGGTACTGACGAATCTGGGTCGCATACATCCCCGGCCAGGTCAAGTAGTTACCGACTGCGTCGAAAGGAAGGACCATCTCCCGGAAATCCTTGAGTCGCCCTGCCCTGCGATTCGTTGCGATTCGGGATGTCATTGCCTGAACCCACCAGGCGGCAGCTCTCTCGATCGGGTCGCGGGTCAGATAGACCAGCCTGGCATCAGGAACCTCCCGATGGATCCTCTCGGCCACGCCAGGGCAGTTTGGAAAAGCCGAGTACATCGTGGAGGACTCCCCCCTGATCCCGCACTCTGGATCGAAAAGCCCAAGGTACTCCGACCTCGACCTGACCAAAGGCGAGAACCTCCAGCCTTTGCCGAAATCCTCTGGCACGAAAAACATCGGCTCCTTGATCGATGACATCGAGAT
>CAIZLN010000004.1 GCA_903933815.1 uncultured Solirubrobacterales bacterium | reverse complement strand
GCGGCGACTCCGATATTGACCCCGACCATGCCGACCTCGACGTCGTGGCGGAACTTGCGCACCGCCGAGGCTGACTCGGTGAAGATCGAGACCCCGTTGCCGAACGGGCTGTTGTTGACGACTTCGATCGCCTCTTCGAGGGTGTCGACGTTGACAATCGCGAGAACCGGTCCGAACACCTCTTCGCTGACGATCGGGTCGTCCGGCTTGACGTTGTCGAGAATGGTCGGTCCGACATACGAGGAGCCTTCGGGAGCATCTCCCCCGGCCGCATCGGGGTTGCGACCGTCGAGGACCAGATCGGCGCCGTCATCGACCGCACGCTGGATCCAGCCGTTGATCCGGTCGCGGGCGTCACAGGAGATCACCGGACCGACGTCGACGCCTTCTTCGAGGCCGTTGCCGACCGTGAGCTTCTCCGACTCCTCGATCAGCTTCGGGATGACGCTGTCGTGGGCTTCGCCGACGGTGACAATCACCGAGCCGGCCATGCAGCGCTGGCCGGCCGCACCGAAGCCGGAGCCGATCAGGCCGTTGACGGTCGGCTCGACCACGGCATCGGGACAGATCACCATGTGGTTCTTCGCTCCGCCGAGGGCCTGGACACGCTTGCCGGTGGCGGCAGCGCGCTCGTAGACGATCCGTGCGACCGGCGCTGAGCCGACGAAAGAGACCGCATCGATTCCGGGGTGCTCGAGGATGCCCTCGACAACCTCGCGGCCGCCGTTGACCAGGTTGACAACTCCAGGCGGAAGGTCAAGCGCGTCCAGTGACTCGAAGACCAGCGCCTGGGTCAGCGGGACCTGTTCGGACGGTTTGAGCACGAAAGTGTTTCCGCAGGCGATCGCGAACGGGAGAAACCAGAAAGGCACCATTGCGGGAAAGTTGAACGGCGCGATTGCCGCACAGACACCGACCGGCTGGCGGATGGTTTCCGCGTCTACACCGCGGGCGACGTCCTCGAGGATGCGACCCTGCATCGTTGTCGGTATCGCAGTGGCGGCCTCGACCATCTCAATCATGCGTCCGACCTCAGCGGTGGCGTCCGGCAGGGTCTTGCCCATCTCGGTGACGACCATGCGGGCGAGTTCGTCCTTGCGCGCATCCAGCATCTGGCGGAGATCGAACAGCTTGCGGGCCCGGGCGATCGTGCTGACTCCGCGCCATACGGGCAAGGCCTCACGCGCTGCCCTGACAGCATCGTCGAGGTGGCTGGACGTGGAGAAGGGGACCTGAGCGATCGTCTCACCGCTGGCCGGGTTGATAACCGGATGAAACTCGGCTCCGGCAACGTCGGTCCAGGATCCATTTACATAATTCCCGAGCGTTCGGGTTGATTCGTGCTGCGATGTGACGCTCATTTGCGAGGCCTCCTCGGATTAGGTACTCAGGATCAGCCTACTGGCGCTGGCCAGGCCGAAAAGCAAAGGGGCAAAATCCGGTCTTCAATCGGTCAGGGACAGCGAAGTGCCGTTCTTGCCAGCAAGCGTCAGCTCATCACCATCCAGCGTGGTCACTGCCTCCTGCCGGAGCAGTTCGGATACGAAAACCTCCAGCTCCGCCTGGGCGGGCGGGCAGCGCATCGCAGTCGAGACGAGGAAGGCCTGGATTACCCCTGCCTCGAGTGTGTAGTTGCCGCCGATCCGGTTGCAGTCGGCATCTACACCAAGCTTGCCTCCTTCAAATGAGACCTTGAGGGGGTTCTCTTCGGTGATCTCGACCTCCCGGGCCTTCGTGGCGGTGAAGATCCGGCCATCGAGGTCCTCGCTGGTGGCGGGTCCACCCTCAGTCTGCGCCGGGGCGTCCGGGGTGGCTGCGGGCGGATCATCCGCTGACTCGTCGGAGCCGCCACAGGCGGCGAGCGAGACGGTGAGCAGGATGGCCAGCACTGCGAAAGACTTTCTCATCGTCGGAACCTTACTCCGGGACCCGGGTCAGACTCAAAGCTCGCCAGAGCCGTTGACTGCAGAGCGACGATGCGGACCGGGAAAATGAAGGTTGGTCCCACCGCCAGACCCCAATATCCAGTGCT
>CAIZLN010000003.1 GCA_903933815.1 uncultured Solirubrobacterales bacterium | reverse complement strand
TCGGTTGCGTAATGACCTGCGGCGATGAAATTGATTTTCCCTTCACGGGAATCGGCCATCACATGCTCTGACGGCTCACCGGTCAGGAAGGCGTCCAGGCCAAGGGCGATGGCGGTCTGGATGTCCGAGGCGGCGGCTCCCGAAACGATCCCGATGGAGGAGACCGCCTCCGGACCCTCGGCAAATACGAGCGGCTCCCGTCCGAGCAGAGACCTGATCCGGGCGACGAGCTCTCCGGTCCCTATTCCATCCTCGCGCCGGCCAATTGCTCCGATCCCGCGGCCCTTGACCATCCCAATCGCTCCAGCTTCGGGTTCAAAGCCCAGGTCTCGGCAGAGCAGAACATTGTTGCCGATTCCGGGATGGGCATCCAGCGGCAGGTGGTAGCCGGCGATCGACAGATCGTTCGCCAGTGCCAGCTTGAGTCGCGACGCCATCGCAGGGGAAAGGCTGCGCGGGTGAAAGTCCCAGAAGAGTCCGTGGTGGGTCAGCAGAAGGTCGGCACCGGCATCCACCGATGCTTCGATTGACTCCCGATGTGCGGAAACCGCAGTAGCGACAGTCGTTACCTCTTTCCGGCCTGGCACCTGCAGGCCGTTGGGTCCGTAGTCGTCAAAGGAGGCTGCATCCAGCAGTTCGTCGCAGAAACTCACAATCTCATCCCGGTCGGCCACGGGGTCAGGATATATGCCGCGGTCGCCCTGCCCTTAAGATGTGTGACGTGGACCTGCCTGAACAATCTCCAATCGCGACCGGTGACGGTGACTCATTCATCGAGTCGCTGATGGACACGGACCTCTACTCCATGGGCGCCTACTTCTCGGATACCAATCCTGAGCTGGTTGATGAGGTCATAGAGCGCAGCCTGGCGATCGAGGACCGCGGGCTCCGGCGGTTTTCCGACGAGGAGGGTATCGGCCTCGAAGATACCTTTCGCACCCTCCTGACCGGGCTGGCAGTCCGCTATTACAAGTCGGTAGCCGGTTGACCGACCAGAGCCCTGACCGGACCGGACGCACCAGACGTCCTGGCCAGTATCGGGTCCTGGCGATCCTGATCCTCGCCTTCGTCGTCCTGACGATTTCGATCATCGGAATGTCAACCCGCGAGCCGGGCAACGAGTTCCGGGGGGTATCGGGCGTTGACGACGCTCAGCGCATATTCGGCGGCGAGTTCCAGCGTGGCGAAAGGCTCGGTCAGGGCAACGCCCCGGTCCAGGCTCAGGTATTTACTGATGTCCAGGCAGCCGGCTTCAACTCCTGGTTCGATGAGGTGATCCCGGCGCTTGTGGATGGTCCCGTGCGGGACGGAAGCGTTCAGCTTCTCCTTCGCAACCGCTCTCTTACTCGCAACCCGACCGAGTTGAGCTTCTTCGGCATAGAGGCAGCGGCTGAACAGGACTACGCCTGGAACTACGCCTATCTGGTCACGCGCAACCTCGATCTCGCCATTGAAGTAGGTCTCGACGACGAGTATCTCCAGACCATCGCCGAGTCGATCGAGCGGATGGAGCTGGCGGTCTGGAAGAACGATTACCGGGCCGCACTCGAGCCGGACAGTGAAGTCATGCGGAGGCTCGAGGAGCAGGACAAGCTGGCGATCGACCTGGAGCTGCGCGCAGAGCCTGCCCTGGTGATCGCCGGGCCGGGAGGCACGGAGATCCTCCAGGACACACCCAGCCTGGCCGAGATCCAGTCCGCGATCGGTGCGGTCCGTTAGTCGCGAGGTTCGGTAGGCTCCTTTTCTCTCGGGGCGTGGCGCAGCCTGGTAGCGCGCACCGTTCGGGTCGGTGAGGCCCCCGGTTCGAATCCGGGCGCCCCGATAGCAAGCGGAGTGGCAGGGTCATCTGCCATTTCCACAGGAAAGCGCCCGTCCGGGCGCTTTCCTCGTTCGGGCGGCGTCGTTGCGAGCGGCCGTCTGCTTCAGTCGCTAAGATCGCGGCGCTCTTGTCTGCTCATGACCTGACTTGGATCTTGGGTTCTTCCCGAAGCGGTTCCACCTGGCTGCTTCGCATGCTGCGCAACCACCCGGACGTGATCGGGATCGACGAGACCGGCCTGGGCCACCACCTCGGTGTCTGGCGACCGATCGCGCTCGCCTGGCAGTCCAGTGACCAGAGCGACCTGACGACCTTCAAGGCGATCAAGGAAGGTCGCCGCGACTACTTCTTCAACAAGGAGTTTGAGCATGTCTGGCGGCCAGGACTGGAGCGACTCTTCCGGGAAAGACTCGAGTACCAGCTCGATAACACCGAGCCGGGCTGGAAGGACGAGCAGAAGCGAATCGTCATCAAGGAGCCCGGTGGCTCTCATATGGCCTCGGATCTGCTCTCGATCACCCCCGGCTCGCGTCTGGTTTTCCTGCTGCGCGATGGCCGCGACGTAGTTGATTCCTGGCTTGACGCTTACCGCGACGGGACCTGGGCTTCCAGTGACGGCGCCTACGCCGTCGACCCGAAGGACCGGATCGGTTTCATCCGGTGGCAGGCTGCCGTCTGGAAGTACAGGACAGAGGCGGTTCAGGCCGCCTACGACGCTCACGACCCGGCGCTGCGAGCATTCGTCCGCTACGAGGAGCTGCTGGCCGACCCTGAGGATGTCCTGCCGCGGATTCTTGAAGTGGTCGGCCTGGACAGCGACCCGGAGCTGGTCTCTGCGATGGTCGATGCGGAAGCTCATCGCAACGTACCCGAGGATCGCAAGGGCAGCGGCCAGGAGATCAGGTTTGCGCGTCCGGGGGCCTGGCGCGACCACATGACTGACGAAGAGATTGCGGCCATGGATGCGGTCTTCATGGATAAGCTGGCGGCCAATGGCTACTCCTGAAAGCAAGGCAGGGGGTGGAGGGCTCTCTGCCGGTGGTTGGAAGGTCTCGATCTTCGTGCTGGCCATGGCCAGTCTCGTTACGGCAATCGACCTGACGATCATTTCGGTCGCCTTGCCGACGGTCGAAGAGGACCTCGGCCTGAGTCCGACTGAAGGGCAGTGGGTGGTCAATGCCTATCTGATTGCCTTCACCGTTCTGCTGATCCCGGGTGGCATGTTCGGCGACCGTATCGGCCAGCTCAGGGGTATGAATGTAGGCCTGATCATCTTCGGCATCGGCTCTTTGATGTGCGGACTTGCCGGGGACGCCACCATGATCATCGCCGGGCGTACCGTTCAGGGTCTGGGCGCGGCAATCCTTATGCCCTGTATTCAGGCGCTGGTCACGAGGGTCGCCCCGGAAGGCAAGACCGGCACAGCTTTTGGTGTCTATGCCGCAGTCAGCGCGATCGGCCTCGCCGTGGGGCCACTTGTCGGCGGCGCGATCGTCGACCTCGTTGCCTGGGAGTGGATCTTCCTTATAAACCCGATAATCATCGTGCCGCTGTTGATTCTCAACCACGTTTTCCTGCGCTCTGCCGGCGAAGGCATCGACCGCAACAAGAAGCGCCTGATCTCAGCCGAGATGCTCAAACGCCCGTCGCTTCGCTCCGGCCTGTTTTTGATCTTCTGGATCCGCCTGCCTTTGATCTGGGCATTCATCTATATCGGCATCTACTTCCAGAGCGTCCTCGGCTACAGCCCGTTTCAGGCTGGCCTGGCACTGATTCCGGGGATCATCGGCATCGCCATCGGCGGTGTTGTCTCGGGCCGGATGAAGGACAAGGTCGGATGGCGTCCTCCGACCATCATCGGCTACTTCCTGGTCGCGGCCTGCCTGGCTGGAATCGGACTGGCGCTCACGCTCGAGTCCTACGTACTGATCGTCATCCCGACCTTCATCCTTGGTATCGCGGTCAACCTTGCAACCACGCCGGTCAACGTTCACGCCATTGCCGACGCCGATCCGGTCGAGCGGGGAATGATCTCGGGAACCATGACGGTCGCAGCCCAGGCTGGTAACACGATCGGCTCGCTGGCCCTGGGGGCAATCACCAACGCCCTGATCCTCGGTTCTTTGACCACCACTTACACCAGAGAGAAGGCTGATTCAATCTTCCAGCAGATTCAGCACCCTTCCGACAACTCGAGCCTCCCGCCGGCCGAGCTGACTGAAGGGCTTCAGGTTTTCGCCGACAGCATGTCCGAGGCGGCCCTGATCGGCGCCGGGATAATCCTCCTGGCCCTGCTGGCGGCCTGGGCGATGAGGATGTTCAAAGATCCTGGCCCCGATGGGGATGGCGGGCTGGACATCGAGGAACTCGGCGACGAAGAGTCTCTGGCTGAGGCCTGAGACCCTGGGCACTTCTCAGCTGAAGGCCGGCCCGGGAAGTATGTCCAGCTCCTCCAGCATCTCCCGAGCGGCAGGATATTTCTCGATCTCGGCCAGCATCGTGGCGATCGTGTCCTCATCCATTTCCTCACGCCAGCTTCCGACTTTTGCTTTGCGAACCCGCCTCGCATCGGGGTCGTCGAAGTCGTAGGCCTGAGGTTGACCGACCCCGCTGGTCGCCTCGACCTTCCTCATCCGGTCTACCGAGGAGGCCTCGAGAGCGGCTTCGAGCGCGCCCCGGCCCGCCTCTATCCCCAGTCCCTCGACCAGCCGTCCAAAGGCTGGAACCGGGTCGGACTTGAGCGCCTCGTAGGTGATCACGGTTGTGCCGGGATCATGGATGTGGGGCTGCCAGGACTCGAGGTAGCCGAGGAGATCGGGTAGCCCCCAATCCGGGTCAAGGGTGAACTCGGCAAGCGACCCTGAAAACTTGCCTTCGTGGCGATTCATGTGGTGGTATCGCGAGACGACCACATCGCCCGGATTGCGAACCAGGAAAACCGTCGCCCGGTCGGAGAATGCCGTTTTCCACCGCAGGTGACTGGCTATCACGAAGGGCACATCGGGCCGGTCCCTGAACCTGTAGCTGTCCGGCATCTTCCAGGTCTGGGTCTTTCCCTCGCCATCGCTGTTCGGGATCAGGCCGAACATATTCTCCATGTCGAAACTGCCATCGAGCCCGTACTGGCGATCGAGCAGGTTCACGAGTGCGAACCTCATCCAGGTCCGTCCGCTCTTCGGGTACGAGCACAGCCAGGCGGAAGGGGCGTCAGCCATCGCGCTGTGCCGCTTCAGTCTTCGTGGTGTCCGAAGACCTGGTATCGACCGAGGTCTCCCAGGCGGGTGTTGATGATGGCATCGGCCACGACCATGCTCGAGGGATCCGAAGCTACCGCGCCGAGAAAGTCATCACGACCGAGGACCATCACGGTTCCTGCCTCCTTTGCCACGACGGTCGCGGTCCTCTCGGAGTCCCTCAGCAGGCCTATCTCTCCGAAGTAGTCACCGGGCTTCATTGCCCGGACAGGGTCGCCCTGGACCAGGGTGTCGAAGGTCCCCTCGACGATCAGGAAGAAGTCTTCGGCCGCTTCGCCTTCGGCGACCAGTGTTTCACCCGCCTCGACCGGCCGCTCCACCATGCGGGAGGCCAGGTCTTCCTGAATCTCATCCTCCAGGGGAGCCAGCATCGGCACCCGTCGGACGAGGTCGAGTTTCGAGACGCCTGTGGCGAGTGCTTCCTCGGTTTCCTCCATCCCTCTAACAAATGAACCGAGGTCGCCAGCCACCCCCTGATCAGCCGCCAAACCGATTGAGACCACACCGCCGACCGAGACCACGTTCAGGTGGATCGCAAGGCCGGGACGGGGCAGGGTGAAGCTGTGAAAAGAGGCGGTAGGAGCCCCGAGCACGTACAGCTTGAGCGGCGGTCCGGGCAGATTGTGGATCGCGATGTTGGCTTGGCCGCGGCCCGTAATCAGCTTGAGCATGCGGTCGCCGACGGCACCCGGTGCCTCCCGGGAGAGATTTCGAACGGCGAGGTTCAGGGCTGGCTCCCCGGCGGCCTTGATGGCCTCCGTCCTCTCCCGCAGCAGTCGAACGCGACGGACCGGGTCTTCCTCACCGAGCGGCAGCGGCACGATCATCGGTGCGACCCCGGGATTGCCTCCCTCGCCTTCCTTGCGGTCCTTCTTGAGGGAGACCGGCACCCGGACCCTCAGGTCGTCGAGCGGGTAGCCGTTTTCGATACACCACTGCCTGAGGCCACCAGCGGTCAGGCCCAGGATCACATCGTTCATGGTCGCGCCGCTGCCCAGTCCCCTGCCGAGCAGCTTGAGGCGGTCGAGCGGGTACTCAAGGGTGTGAAGCTCGAGCGGGGATCCGGAACCATCAGCCAGAGGGCTGGCCGGGATCTCGGTCCTTGCCTTCCTGATCAGGTAGGCGCTGATGTCAGTGGTGCTGGACACCGTCTGCCTGAGGGCGGTAGAACTCGAAAAAAGCGAGACGGCCCTCTGGAAGGGTGTCTGGGCCGAGCTGCCCGATTCCGCTTCACCCGGAGCGACCGCTTCCCTCAGGTCGGAAGCAGCCGGCAGGGTGGCCGGCACCCATGGGACTGGATCACTCCTTTCGGGCTCTTCCGAGATGTCGAACAGGAGCATCGCGAAGAGTGCAATCGAGCCGAGACCGTCAGCAAGGGCGTGGCTGGACTTCACCATCAACGCCGCCCCTTCGAGGGTGGGAACGTACTGGACCATCCAGAGTGGCCGGGTTTCATCGATCGCCGTGGTCATCCACTCCGCGAGGAGGACATCGAGCTCGTGCCGGTCGACCGGGCCGTCTACGGGAGCCTCGACCAGATGGTTGTCGAGGTCGAACTCCTGAGTGTCAGCCCAGACGGGAAAGCCCGAGGCTCCCTCGGGCAGGTAGGGGAACTGACGGAATCGGGGGGACCTGCCGAGCCTTTCGGCGATTAGTTCACGGACCTCCTGAAATGAAGGCACCGTGCCGTCGGCCCGCCGGTCGAGCCGGCACAGCCCGATCACCAGATGGTTGATTCCGCCGCCCAGATTCGATGCGTCGGCCGCGCCGAGGCGCTCGATCCTCTGTTCGCCGCGTTCGCTCATTGGCGGTAATCTACCGATCGGCCGAGGGCGTGATCCGGGCAGTCTCGGGCATCAGGCCGTACCGGTGAAGCATGCCCGCAGCCGCAGGGACTGCCTCCAGGGAGTCGATCAGGTATTCGAGGGTGTCTTCGTCGAGCTCGTCCCGCCACGCGGTGGCGTCAGCCTTCCTTACCCGGAGTGCTCCGGGGTCATTTCGATCGTACCCGTTCGGCTGGCCGACGCCTGACCTCTTCTCGACCGCCCGCATCCGGTCCACGCTGGCCGCCTCGAGGGCCCTTCCCAGCGCGGCGTCATCGGCTCTGATGCCGAGCTGGCGCACAATCCGGCCGAACGGCTCCAGCGGTCCGGCACGTAGCTCCTCGTAGGTGATGACCTCCACATTCGGGTCGTCGAGGTGAGGCTCCCAGGAGGCAAGATAGGAGATGATTCCTGGCACGCCGTAGAACTCGTCGCGGGCGAACTCGGGGAGGCTTCCCTCGAACTGTCCTGCGTGACGGGACATGTGGAAGAACCTCGACACCAGGGAAGCCGCCGGGTTTCTGACCAGAAGGACGACCGGAGGGCCGGTAAATCGGCCATCCCGGGGCAGGTGGCTCATCGCGACAAGCGGCAGGCCTTCACGGTCACCGTAGGCGAAGTTGGTGATCGTCTTCCAGGGCCGGGTGTGGTCGGGTCCGTCGTCGTTCGGGATCAGGCCGAACATGTTTGCCGTGTCGATCTCGACCCCGAGGTCGAAGGTCTCGTTCATCAGGTTCGAAAGGGCGAACCGCATCCAGGTTCGGCCGCTCTTGGGGTAGGAACAGAGCCAGGCATCAGGGCTCGCTTTGACTGGTTCCATCTTGGGCACCCCGGCACAGTAGCGTCAACGCAGGTCGGTCAGCCGGTTCGCCATAGACTGCCGTCCCTTGGAAGGGAACCGAAAACAGACTGAGGCGATTCTGGCCCAGAGTCCGCTCTTCGGGAGCCTGCCCGAAGGTGCCCGCGAACTGATCCTGGATCGGCTCGAAGCGGCCCGAATCGAGTCCGGAGAGTGGCTCATGAGGAAGGGCGACCCCGGGGACGCCCTCTACCTGGTCGAGACCGGAAGGCTCGAGGTGGTTCGGGGTGATGGACCGGAGTCCGGCATGGACGACGAGGCGATCGAGATCCTTCGGGTTCTCGGGCCCGGTGCCACTGTCGGCGAACTCGCCCTGGTGACCGGTGATCCCCGCTCAGCCTCAGTCAGGGCCAGCAGGGACTCGGGCCTTCTCAGACTTTCGTTTGACGATTTCCGCGAACTGATGACGACCGTCCCGAGTTTCACGAGTGCTCTGGTTTCTGCGCTCGGGCGCCAGCTTCAGGCAAGCGGCGGCCTTCCCGAGGACCTGCCCGATCACAGGACCTTTGCGGTCGTACCGCTACTCGACGACATGGATATCGGAGGGATAGCGGACGGGGTCAGGATGGGGTTTTCGGATCTCGGAGCGGTAACGGTGATCGATCCCTCGGCCGCCGAGTCCGGCGATCCGATCTCCTGGGGTCACCTGCTCGACGAGTCCGAACGTCGACATGAGCGCGTAATTCTGGTCGCTGATCGCAATGAGGGGGAGTGGCGAAAGTTCTGCGTCCGGCAGGCCGACCGGCTGGTCTGTATCGCCCCGGCGCGGATGCCTCCCCCAGGGAAAGAGATGCCGAGGCTCAAGGGATGCGATCTGGTCCTGATCGGTGGCGATCACCCGGCTGAGATTGCGATGGCCTGGATCGACCGCCTGGCACCGAGGGCCCGCCACAGGATTCGCGGCGGGGCAAATCGAAATGCCGACCTCGCCCGAACGGCCCGCAGGCTGACGGGGTCATCCCTCGGTCTCGTCCTCGGTGGCGGTGGGGCCAGGGGCTTTGCTCACCTCGGCCTGCTCGAAGTCCTCGAAGAAGACGGAATCCTCGTCGACCGGATTGGAGGAACAAGCATGGGCGGTGTCGTCTCATCGGCCTTTGCTGCGGGCCTTGACCGACCGTCCCGCCGGAGGGCCGTAAAGGCCGTTTTCAGCGCCCGGGTCCGCCACCGGTATCAGCTGCCACCGCAGAGCGCCGTTGCCCGGACAGATGAAGCCGAGCGGATGCTCGAGAAGATCTTCGGAGACCGGGTCATAGAGACCTTGCCGGTTGACCTCTTCACAATTGCCGCGGACATGGTCCGGGCCGAGATGGTGGTTCAGCGCACTGGATCGGTCGCCGAGGCTGCGATGCACACCGCCCGCATACCTGCGTTTCTTCCACCGGGTCGCAGTGGCGGGAAGCTGCTGGTCGATGGCGGATTGATTCGGAATCTTCCGGTGGACGTGATGGCTGCCATGGGCGAGGGGCCGGTCGTGGCAGTTGATGTGGGCGGCAAGTTCCGGCCTGAACCCGGCGATGATGGTCATCCGGTACTGCCGGCCGTGGGCGAGACCCTGATGCGGTCAGTCATGCTCGGCTCAGCTGCCTCAGGCGACGCTGTCGCCGAACGAGCCGACCTCTTGATCGAGCCTGAAGTCTCGGAACTGAAGATGCTCGCTTTCGGAGATTTCGACCGGGCGGTGGAGATCGGCCGGAAGGCGGGCGAGAACGCACTCGAACAGGTCAGGGACCTGCTGGGTCGTCAGCCGTAGGGCCGGTCACCGGCTGGATCGCAGTAGCCGCATCGGCTTCAGCGCCTGGTTCCTTGGTCATGAATCTGTCAGCACCGGCGGACAGGGCTGCCGGCCCCGCTTCTTCGCCTGCCGACGCCGACCAGACGACGACCCTCATCCCGTCAAGGTCGGGGTTTTCTCGAACCAGCCTGGTCAGCTCGATTCCGTCATGGCCGGGCATTTCGACATCGGTGAGCAGGGAGTCGAAGGACCCTTCCTCAAGCATCGCGAGGGCCGTTCGCCCGTCGCCCGCCGTATCGACCTTCCAGCCATGGGAGGCGAGGTACCTGCGGGCCCGCTCCCGCCAGGCGGCGGAGTCATCGGCGACCAGCACCTTGGGCGGGGGTGGCAGGTCCTCAATCAAGGTACGGATCTCGATCACCCTGAGTACGTCACCGTCAGGCAGGATCGCCGCGGCCCGGATCAGGTCGACTCTCGGCAAGGGGTGAGGCAGGGGCATGGTCGAGAGCCGAAGTACGGATCTCAGGCGGTCGACCGGCAGGGCGATCCGGCGGCCCCCGGATTCAACTGCGATGGCGACACTGGCAGGACCCCGCCCCCCGGGGGCAAGCCTGTCCAGCGTTTTCGGACTGCAGGTCGGCACGGTCACCCCGTCAAACTCGACGCTGGCTGTGTCCGGGTCATCGAGCGCGGTCACCCGCGAGGATTCGGTCAAGGGTATGCCGATCGCATGTCCGCCCAGCTCAGCCACGATGACTTCAGTCGCGGCGATCGTCAGCGGGACGGTCATCAGGAATTTCGTCCCGGAGCCCGGCACCGAAGAGAGTGAAAGCGATCCCTGAATCGAGCCGAGGCCTTCATTGACCGCGTCCAGTCCGACCCCTCTGCCGGATATTTCCGTCACCTTCTCCCGTGTGCTGAATCCTGGCCGGGTCACGAGCTCGATCGTGTCGTCGTAGGAAAGTGCTGCGGCCTCCTCCGGGCTCAGAAGACCCTTTGCCACGGCCGACCGGCGAACGGTCGCGGCGTCAATTCCCGCGCCGTCATCAGCGACCTCAACCTCCAGGACCCCCGAAGCAGTTCTGGCGAAGACCGTAATCACACCCCGCTCGTCCTTTCCGGCAGCGGTACGCCCGGCCGGTGACTCGATCCCGTGATCGACCGCATTCCTGATCACGTGCACCAGTGCCGGGCGCAGCACCTCCATTACCGCGCGATCAACGTCCACTTCACCGCCAGAGGCATTGAGTTCAACCTCCCGCCCCAGCTCCCGGGCGAGTTCCCGGACCGCCCTCGGCAAAGGGTCGAAGGCCAGTGACAAGGGAACTGTTCGTGCCTCCGATACCTCACCTGCGACCTCGCGAGCCGCTCGCTCAAGGCGGTTGAGGGGCGCCAGGGTAGCCTCCCGGATCGCTCCGGCGCGGCTGTCGTATTCGCGGGTTCGAAGGTCCTCTGCTTCGGCATTCGCCGTGAGGACGCCCGTCGCGTGCTCCACTCCGACCCTCGCGGCCTCGAGTTCACGTACTGCTGCCATCAGTCCGTCCAGCTTCGAAACCCGCACCCTCACGGTCGCCTCCGGGGAGTCGGAGGGTGCCGGCACCGGACCGGCAGGTTTGGTGGCCCCGGTGATTGCTTCCGGCGGCGGCGGTGCCCCGGTGGAGTTCCCTTCGCCGACAGCCTCCACTTCTTCTCCGGAAAGAGCCAACGCTGCCGAGTGCAGTTCATCGACCAGACCACTTACCTCGACCTCAGCCGGTGTCCCGCCGCTGGCGCCGTCAATGATCGCTTCGATCCCATCAAGGCTCCGATAGGCGAGATCAACCGTGTCACCGTCGAAGCGCCGCTGGTCCCCGGCTGCTCGCAGCAGGTCTTCAAGCGAGTGGGAGAGGCGGTCTACCGAGTCAAGCTCCACCGCCCTGGCACCGCCCTTCAGACTGTGGGCAGCGCGCATCATCTGATCAACCATGCCGGCTGCGATAGCGGCCTCGGTGTCGCTCTCCAGCGCCACCAGACCACCGGAGATCGCATCGAGTTCGTCACGGGATTCCGAAGCGAATAACTGAAGCAGCTCGCGCCTGAGCTGATCGTCTGGTCGGAAGGCCTGGCTCAACTTCCCGGCCTCAGTCCCGGGTCTTTGAGCAGAAGGACGGGGTCGATTACTCGGGGTTCCCCAGGGGGCGACGGAAGCAGCCATGCCGGGTCCCCGGGCATCGGGTCGTCATTCAACACATCCGGGGACGGGGAGGGAAGGGTTCGCGACACCCCTTCACAGATCAGTCCGAACCGGCAGGCTCCGGCAGTCACCGCGACCATCACGGTGCCCGAACTGGGGCTGCCGTTTTCGAGCAGGCCGAGGTCTGCGACGGGGATCAGGTTGCCACCAAGATTCGCCAGGCCGATCCAGGCATCCCCGGCACCTTCAAGCGGAGCCACCGAAGGCCGGTTCACGATATGAACCAGATCCTCCTGTCTCAGGGCCCGCCCGCCCGGAGTCAGCTCGATCAGGTCGCCGGGCTGGGCCTTCTCGGCCTTCACTACCCGCCGGACAAGGTCGAAGAGAGCTCGCGAAGCCTTTCCGCAAGCCGGTCCAGCTCAACCGAGGAGTTTGCCGATTCCCCGGCCTCCTCGCGAACCTCTGTAGCCAGATCAAGCGACTCTTCGGTGGCCAGAATCACCCGTGCGCTCTCTTCCTGCTGGGCCGGGGCGAGAGCGGCTATCTCGGAAGTAGTCCGCTCGGCCTCGAGGTTCGCGGCCGCCAGCTCGTCGATGGTCCGGGCTGCGCTCTCGGCCCTGACCCGCCCTGTCTCGACCGCCTCGATCCCCTCGGCTGCGGAGCGTTCGGCTTCCCTGGTTGCCCGGTCGATCTCGCTCAGGATTGAGCGGATCTGCGCAGTCGCCCGCTTGGACTGCTCAGCCAGGGTCCGGACCTCCTCCGCAACAACGCTGAAGCCGGCTCCGTGTTCTCCGGCCTTGGCGGCCTCGATGGTCGCGTTGAAGGCCAGCAGGTTCGACTGGTCAGCGATGCTTGAGACTGTCGCGATGATCTCCCCGATCTGATCGGTCTGCTTCGTCAGGGCACCTATCTCCGAGGCCAGACTCTTGACCCGACCATCGATTTCGGTCATTGCGCGGTCTACCTCTTCAGCGGCGGCTCGCCCGTCCTCGCCCGCAGCTGCCGCCTTGCCGGCCTGTTCGGCGACCAGTTTGGCGCTCTCGCCGATCCGCAGACCGGTCGTGCGCATCTCTTCAACCCGGCCTTTCATTTCTTCGAGACCCCGGACCTGATTTGAAGCAAGCTCGACGGTTCGCTGCGCCCGCCCCCGGCCCTCTTCGGCGCTGCCCTTAATCGAGGCCGCTCCGGCCTCGACCTCGTTGGCACTTGCTCGCAGCCGGCTGGTACGGCGTGCCAGTCCGCGACCGACCAGGATTGCGACAAGACCGGCACCGATGGCAACGGCCAGCGTGATCAGGATCAGGCTCCATTTGACCCCGTTGGTGCCCCTCAGGGCGTCTGCCTGTTCCTGGCCGACGATGTAGACCCAGTCGAGCCCCTGGTCCTGGAAGCGCTGATCGAAGCTGTCCCATCCACCGATCGTGCGGCCGCCCAGCGAGCCGCCATCATTCGGATCGTCGTAGTACTCAACCCAGCCGGCCGTATCGCTCGAAAAGGCCCGCTTGATAACGAGGTCGTCACTGAAGTCTGTGTCCAGATCCACGGATCCGTCGGGACCGACGAGCGTCCGGCCTGCGCGGTCGGTAAGCAGTGCGACAACGCCTTCCTCGCCAGCCCGCTTCGCCTGTTCGTTTACTGTCCTGGCGAATTCAAGCCCGAGTGAAGGCCAGTTGGGGAAGATCGCGACGACACCGACGACCCGGCGGTCCCCGGCAGGCCCGCCCCGAACCGCGACCGAGGCCACCGGCGTCGGGGGCGCCGCGTCGTTGTTCTCGATCTCGCCGATGATGGGGCGTTCCTCCACCGTTTCCAGCCTCGGCATGGCCCTGCCTTCAGACACCGAGTTGAGAGCGTCCTGAAACCAGTCCTCTGCCCGAACATCCACACCGAAGAAGTCCGACCGGACAATTGGCTGACGGACATCCGGCGGCTGGGTGGCAGCGGCGATAACCCGACCCTGGACGTCGACCAGAATCGCCTGTCTGAAGGTTGGGGAAAAGGCCTCAACCTCTCGGGTCAGCACGGTCGTTGCCCGGACTGAGTTCATCGCTTCAATCTCCGGGTTGCTGGAGATCGAAGTGGTTTCGCGGACCAGGTTGTCGAGGGTCCCCTGAGTGAAGATCACCTGCGAAGAAGCGCTGTTGGCCAGGTTGTCACCGGCGGCTTCCTCGACCAGCCTGCTGGTCTGGGTCCAGGAAAAGACCGCGATCAGGGCCGCCGGGACAAGGGCAAGGGCGACCAGCAGAGCGGGCAGGCGCCCGGGAGAGGCAAGCAGCCAGCTGCGCTGTGGCGCGTGGGCTGTGTTCTCTCCTTGTACGTCTTTCACTCCCGGAGTGCTTTCAGACTGGCCGGACATTGCCTCCAACCCTACCGGCGGTGGCCAGTCCTGTTCACCCCTCACCCAGAGACCAGACTCCGAGCGGCTGCTCACGGCCACGAATATCGACTTCGTTGACGAAGATGAGGTCCTCTGGCGACTCGATCAGCATCGCTTTCGTAGTCTCCGAGCAGTAGAGCTGATGGGGAGTTCCTTTGGTCATTCCCTCAAGTCGCGCCGCGGTGTTGGTCGTGTCGCCCAGAGCCGTGTATTCAAGGCGCTTTTCCGAGCCGACATTGCCGGATATGACCTCACCGGAGTTGAGGCCTATCCCCATGCGGAAACCCTCGCCAAGGCCCTCGCTCTTCATCCATTCCGAGAATCTGGGGAGGTGGATGTCCAGCATCGCGCGGGCCGCCCGCAGTGCCCGGTCAGCATGATCCTCCTGCTCAAGCGGTGCCCCGAATACCGCCATGATTCCGTCGCCCATATAGGCGACGATCGTTCCTTCCTCGGCCAGGATCGCCTCTGACATCTCACCGAGGTAGCGGTTCACGACATCAATCACCTGCTCAGGCCCCTGATGCTCTGAAAACTGGGTGAATCCCCGGAGGTCGCTGAACATCACGGTCGCAGTCCGCGATACGCCCCCCAGCCGGACCCCCTCGTCGCTCCGGGTGATGATCTGGTCGGCGACCGATTCGGGCACGAACCTCCGGAATGCATCTTTGAGCTTTCCGTAGAGTCTCGTGATCTCGGCCTGCTGCTCGGCGATCGTCTGGTGCAGTTCGGTGACCCGGGCGGCGGCGATCAGACGGGTGGCGAGGGCCACCTGGTCGAGCGGTTTGACCAGGTAATCATCAGCTCCGGCCTCCATCCCGGCGATCGCGTCCTCTGCGGTGTCCTGAGCGGTCAGCAGGACGGTGTAGATGTAGCGCGAACCCAGCTCGGACCGAACTTTCGCGATCAGTTCATCACCGCTCATGTTTGGCAGCTGACGATCGGTTACGCAGGCTCCGATACCTTCATCCGAGCAGATCTCGGCCCAGGCCTCTTCGCCGTCGGCGGCGGCGAGCGGCTCGTGACCGAGAGCTTCGACTGACCTCTGCAGCAGCAGCCGCCAGGTCGGGGAGTCGCTCACACAGAGAACCTTCATCGCGCGATCCTACCGCGGCGCTGTCCAAATCCGACGGTTGCCGGAGGATTTACATAGAGTTCAGGCTGACTTCCAAAGAGGCTGGATCAGTGGCTTCGGGCAATCGGTCCCGGGGTCAGCGATTCCGAGAAAACCGGCCGTAAACACCGCCCAGAAAAAGGAGCCCCCGATGGCCTACTCAGTTCCCGATCTTCCCTACGCATACGACGCACTCGAGCCGCATATCGACGAGGCGACGATGCGCGTGCATCACGACAAACATCATCAGGCCTACGTTGACAAGGCGAATGCTGCCCTCGAAGGCACCGAGTGGGCCGACAGCGCCATCGAAGATGTCGTGACGAACCTCTCTTCGCTACCCGCCGACAAGCAGGGTCCGGTCCGCAACAACGCCGGTGGCCACTACAACCACTCGCTGTTCTGGGAGATGCTGAGCCCAGACGGCGGCGGCACCCCGTCCGGTGAACTCGCGGCTGCAATTGATGCCACCTTCGGTTCGTTTGACGATTTCAAGGAGAAGTTCAAGGCCGGCGGCATCGGCCAGTTCGGCTCTGGCTGGGTCTGGCTGGTCAAGGACGGCGACGGTGTGGCGATCGTCTCCACGCCCAACCAGGACTCCCCGCTCACCGACGGCAAGACTCCGCTGCTCGGGGCTGACGTCTGGGAGCACGCCTACTACCTGAAGTACCAGAACAGGCGCCCGGACTACCTGGATGCTTTCTGGAACGTAGTCAACTGGGACTACGTCGCCGAGCGCTTCGCCGCCGCTGGCAACTAGGCGCTTTTTTCCTTCGGTCGGCCTCATGGCCCGCCGGAGGGTCGGTGTGCGTGACTGAACGGGCGGCCCCTGCGAAGGGGCCGCCCGTCGGCGCTCCGGTAGCCTCCACGGTCATGCCAGGGATGAATTCGACACCGATGAAGCGGACGGCGGCTTGGCTGCTTGCGGTGGTTGTCTGCCTCGGGCTGGCTGCCTGCAGCTCCGACAGCGGCGGGGATGAAGCGGCGCGTTCGGCTCCTTCAGCCTCTGACTTCCCGTCGGCAGATGGCAAGAGCATCGAGGAACTCCGGTCGGAGCAGCCTGAATCGGATCTGGTCGTGTCTCCCGCCGCCAGCGTCTTTGAGCCAGGTTCGAACCGCTACCCGTTCGGTGTTTTCGAGGTGGATCTGACCCAGGTAGACAGTGCCGAAGTCGCGCTTTACTTCGCCAAGAGCCCGCAGTCGGAGGTTGAAGGGCCCCTGCCGGCAAGGGTCGAATCGCTCTCGACCAAGCCTGCCTTCCGGTCGCTGGGAGTCGAAGCACCTGGTGAGGCTCGCAGCTACTACGTGGTTGAGGACGTCGAGTTTGACCGGAGCGGACCCTGGACTGCGATCGCGATCATCAAGGACGGTGACGGTTTTCAGTCGTCCAGACTCCCCAGCCCGGTCGTGGGCCAGTTCCCCGGGGTTGCCGGGGTCGGTGAAAAGGCGCCGGTGGTCAGCACTCCGACGGCCGCCAGCGTCGGGGGCGATCTCGCAAAGATCGACACCCGCCAGCCGCCGTCGAGCATGCACGACGCCGACCTCAAGGATGTCCTCGGCAGCAAGCCGGCGATCGTCGTCTTCGCGACCCCGGCTTTCTGTGCGTCACGGGTCTGCGGCCCGGTGGTGGATGTCGCCGAGCAGGTCAAGGCCGAATCCGGAGACGGAATCCAGTTCATCCACATGGAGGTCTTCAACGACAACGATCCCTCGAAGGGCATCCGTCCCCAGCTTGCTGCTTTCGGCCTGCCGACGGAACCGTGGGTTTTCGCGATCGGCAGTGACGGCCGGATCGTTCAGCGCACCGAGGGTGCCCTCGGGATCCGGGAGATGACCGGAATCGTCAGGAATCTCAAGGCATACGAGTCCGGGGAAAAGACCGACTCCGCAGGCGGGGCCGGCTCAGATCCAGCCCCTTAGTCCCGCTGCGGCGGGCCGGAGACGGACAACTGAGAGAGTTGCCGGCTTGCCTTCAGGCCGTTTCCGCGACCGGCACGCCCTGCGGGCGACTGCCACCCGAAGCCACGGCCAGACTGTCATGGGTGCGGGCACCGCGGGCCTCGTCAGGCAGGTGAAGTGGTTCGTCGACGCTTTCGGCCATCGGGATCTTGCTCATCGCCCGCTCGGTCATCGCGGTGATCGTCAGACTCGGATTCACTCCGGGGTTGGCCGGCACTGCCGAGCCATCGCAGACCATCAGGTTCTCGTACCCGAAGACCCGGTTGTCGGCATCAATCACTCCGGTCTCGGGACTTGCCCCAACGACAGCTCCACCGAGTATGTGGGCCGTAGTCGGAATGTTCAGCATCGCTTCACCGATGCCGCTCTGCGGAGTGCCGCCAGTCTGCTCGGCAAACCACTTGGTGACATCCTCAGCGGCCTGGATGAAGGTCGGGTTCGGACGCAGAGGGTCCTGCTCTGTCTGGAGTCGTACCCCACGGCTCAGCTTGCGGCGCACCGGCTTCAGCCTCATTGCTGAGTCAATCGACTGCATCACCAGAAGGATCACGGTGCGCTGGGACCACTTGCGTGGCATGAAGAAGAGCCTGGCGGTCTGCAGCGGATGCCTCAGCATCGCACCGACCCATTTCACCGGGCGGGTCAGCCGGGTGCCGTTGCCTGTCAGCATGGTGAACATCCGGCTCATGATGTCGCCGGCTTTGCCGTAGGTCACCACCTCGATGTGGGTGTCCGGGTCCGGGTAGATGCTCGAAGTGATCGCTACCGATCGGCTGAAGTCGCGCGAGTCATCCGGCGCGGTGACGGCCTGAATCGATTCAGAGTTGGTCCTGACCACGTAGCCGACGCGGTCCGAAAGCCGGGGCAGGGCACCGGAATGGCGGCAGTTGGCAAGCAGGCTGTTGCTGCCGACTGCGCCAGCCGAGATGATCACACCGCCGGCCGTGATCTCCGATTTCTGTTTGCGCAAGACAGAGCCTGAGCGTTCCGTGAATAGCCGGTAGCCGTCGCTGCCATCGGCCGCACCCAGCGGGCGGACCTCCCTGACCTTGCGTCCGGGGAATACTTCGGCACCCAGTTTTTCGGCGAAATAGAGATAATTCTTGACCAGCGTGTTCTTGGCGCCGTAGCGACAGCCGACCATGCAGGAGCCGCATTTGTTGCACCCGGTGCGATCAGGCCCCTCGCCGCCGAAGTAAGGGTCGGGGACCGTCACGCCGGGCTCCCCGAAGTGGACGCCGACCTGGGTGTTTGAGTAAGTGTCGTCGGCTCCGGTTTCGGCTGCGTACTGATGGAGAAGCTGGTCGGCCGGACCTTCGTCGCGGTAGAGCGTGACCCCGAGCATCCGTTCAGCGGTCACGTAATGGGGCCCGAGTTCAACTTCCCAGTCAGCGAGATCTCCCCACTGTGGGTCCCGGTAGAACGCCTGCCGCGGGCGGTAGAGGGTGTTTGCGTAACCGAGGCTGCCACCTCCTACACCCGCCCCGGAGACAACGAGCACATCCTTGAATGGAGTCATCCGGAGGATTCCCCTCAGACCTATGTTCGGCATCCAGAAGTACCGCCGCATGTTCCAGGCGGTCTTGGCAAAGTCCTCGTCAGCGAAGCGGCGGCCGACCTCGATCACGGCGACCCGGTAACCCTTTTCGGCGAGCCTGAGGGCTGAGACGCTCCCCCCGAATCCGGAGCCGACGATTACCCAGTCGAAGTCATGCTTCTTCCCAGACATTTATTCAGTGTAGCGATTCCGACGCGTCGGACCATACGACTGACTGGTTCGTTCAGGGCCTCCGGGCCGCTACCAGAGCCATTACCGCATATTCGCCCGGACAGTTCCGACTCGGACCGCAACCTTGAGGTGGGGCTTGGTTTAGGATCTACAGAGTCCTGACAGGATGCGCGACCATCGGTTCGCTTTCCGTCGTCCGAAAATATTCAGAGGAGAGAAAATGCAGCAGCGTTTGGGAGCTTTTTCGGGAGTCTTCGCCGTAGTCCTGGCGGGTCTTTTCATCATCGCCGGTCCGGCTTCGGCCGCAGGTGATGCGGCGGTAAGCGGTTCGACGGAGGCCAGAGTCAAGGCGGCTCAGAACAAGGCTGCCAAGAGCTGCAAGAAGGCCAGCACCACCAGGGGCAAGGCTCGCGCGGCAGCCCAGCGTCGTTGCGCTCAGGACAGAAAGATGGCCGCGGCAATGACTCGCGACTTCAACGCCCAGTTCTTCGATGTCTGCAAGAACGGCTGCAAGTACAGGACCGTTCAGGCTGGTGCCAACGCTGCCGGCAAGTGGCAGAAGGCGACCAGGAAAGCTGCAACCGTCCGGGTCCAGCCCGGTCGCTACGTCGAAGGGGTGCTGCTCCACGGCAAGGACAGTCGCTTCAACTTCAACAAGCTGACGATCATGGGCGTCAAGGCGAACAAGCAGCCCAACCCGAACGCCCGCGCGGTCATCCTCGACGGCGAGGACGCCAAGACTCTGGTTGAGGGAACCCCCGGCTGGATGCCAGGCGACCCGGAAACCATCCCGGCCAACAACGCGATCGAGGGCCGCAGTCTCGTCGGACTCGTGATGAAGAACATGTGGGCCAAGAACTACCAGAACAACACGTTCTTCGTCTGGGCTTCGAACGTCGAAGCTGACGGTGAGCGTTGCGCCGACTTCGTCATGGACAACCTCGTTTCATCGGACACCCGGTCGTACGGGCTGTTCTCCCGGAACTGCTTCGGAGGAAAGTTCCTCAACTCCGACGGGTGGAACCACGGTGACTCGACGCTCTACATCGGCGAGACACCCTGCGACAGCTACACCTGGAACAACCGGGGCAACAACGCACGGCCATGTCAGGCGAATCCGAGCTGGACGCTCGTCAAGAACGTCAAGAGCCACCAGAACTCGCTCGGCTACTCGGGAACCAACTCCAAGTACGTGCGGATCACCGAATCGGCCTTTTACAACAACGGCATCGGCCTCGTACCGAACACGCTGGACAGCGAGAAGTTCGAGCCCACCGGCTGGTCGATCATTGAAAACAATGACATTTTCTGGAACAACTACAACTACTACTCGACCAACTCCACGGTCAATACGACTATCGGCAACGGTAATCCGATCGGGATTGGCGTCGAACTGTACGGATCCGACAGCATCATCGTCCGTGAAAACAACATCTTCGGGAATGAGCAGTGGGGCGCCGCAAACCACGCCGGACCGGAGGCGTTTGGAGTCAACACAGGCGACGATGCCAAGAATCTGAACAACCAGTTCATTGACAACAACATGGGCCGGAACGGTCTGGACCCGAACGGCAACGCCGACTTCTTCTCGGATTTCTCGGGCGGAGGCAACTGCTGGTCGGGCAACACGGAGGGTTCGGTGTTCGCGCCGGGCAACGGCACCAGGACGCTGGAAGAGATCTACCCACCGTGCCCGGAGCCGAAGGCCACATGGGGGAGGACGACCAGTCTCGACCTCTTCGCCGGTCTGCAGGTAAACAGGGCTTTCCTCGGGGCATCAGATGGCGGGCCTTACGGGGCCACGCAGCCCTGGCGGGATCTGACCACGATCTTCGGCTTGGCCGAACTTCGTCCGTCGAAGCTGCAGGAATGCTCATGGGACGTCTCCACGCCGCATCCTCCGTTCACCGGTTCCGACGGAACGGTCTACTCGGAGGAGCGGGCTGACCCGGTTCCGGAGCAGGAATGCATCGATCTGGTCAACCGGCCGGCTCCCTGATTCAGGTCACGAAAGGACAAGCAAGCTAAATGAAGTCACTGCTCAAGAAGCGGTTGCCGGGGATTCTGGCGGCAGGACTGGTAGCACTGGCCGTGGGGGCGGCCAGTGCTCCAGCCTCCGCCTCGCCTTCTGAGAACTCAGGTGGCGCCACCGTCAGCGCACTCACCACAGCCCAGGTAAAGGCCAAGGCAAAGGCACTGAGGGCCTGCGCCAAAAAGAGGCCGGCCAGTCGGGCCAGAGCCTGCCGGGCTCAGGTAAACCGCAAGTACCAGCTACTGGCGAACAAGCCTCCCCCGGGTAGGACCATCACGGTCAACCTCGGTGATGATTTCTTCGCACCGGCGCTCGTGGATCTGAAGGTAAATGACGCGATCAACTGGAGCTGGGCCGATGTTGGTGGGTTCGAGGCGCATAACGTCACGCTTGACAACGGTCCAATCGGTGTAAGTCGCATTGACTTTGCCTCTCAGACGACGACCGCCCCGAGTTACCGCTTCAAGCGGACCTTCACCAAGCCCGGAACCTACAATTTCGTCTGCAGTCTGCATTTCACCATGACCATGACCGCCAACGTCACCAGGTAAGGAACGTGGCGTGCGCGGAAATCTCCCGAATCTGACCGCGGTGGTCCTTCTGACCGTTGGCACTCTGGCCTTTGCCGGAGTACCCGCAGCGGCCGGGCCTTCTGCACCTGCGCCGGTCACCGAGGTATTGATGCTCAGCTCGGCCAACTCCAGTGAGGCTGCCAAGTCGGCTGCGATCAGAAAGTGCCGCAGCCTGAAGAGTCCTGCCCGGAAAAAGAGGTGCCTGCTTCGGGTGAAAAAGCGCTTTGCCAGCCCGGTGATCCCTCAGCAGGGTCCGATTGCCGCCCGGATAGACGTGCGCGACAAGTACTTCAGCCCCGCCCTGGTCAGCATCCAGAGCGGCCAGTCGATTCTCTGGTCGTGGAATGCCGTTAACGCAGATGCCCACAACGTTGATCTGGTCAGTCCCCCGCCCGGGGTCAGGCGGCTTGATTTCTCGACCCCGAACTCGCCTTCTGTCGGCTTTGAGTTCCGACGGACGTTCAAGGTGCCGGGCGCTTACGACTTCGTCTGTTCGATCCATCACAACATGACCATGAGGGTTGAGGTCTCGGAATGAGAGCCGGCCATGTCCTTTAACCCGATCGACCGTCGCAGCTTTCTCGGAGTCGCCAGCGGGGCCCTGCTCTGCACGATCGGAGGCCAGAAGGTCTACAACGACCAGGAGGCCGACGTAGAGCAGCTCGCCAAGGGCGTGACGGTTCCGCCCAAGGTGCAGGCTGCCCAGAGCAACCCCGCCTTGATCAGGGCGTCGGTGCCCGCCACAAACCGGGTCGAATACTGGATCACTGCCGAGCCCGTGCGCTGGGACATCATCCCGCCGAATCAGTCGGGCCAGAGGCGCGACCAGATGCTCAACCAGCGGGTCCGAAAGGGCCGGACGACCTTCGACGCTTACGTCTACCGTGCCTACACTCCGAACTTCGGAGCTCCGATCGGCGAGCCCACCATGCCCGGGCCGATGATTGAGGCCACAGTGGGAGACACGGTCGTCGTCCACTTCCGCAACCGCTGCCCGGTTCCGGTCACCATGCACCCGCACGGACTGTTCTATTCGAACGAAATGGACGGCGCTTACAAGGGTTACTGGACCGACCCGGGGGGATTCGTCCAGCCCAACAAGGATTTCACTTACATCTGGGAATGTCCTGAAGGCACTCAGGGTTCATGGATCTACCACGATCACGGACCGCTTGATCCGCTCCCGCTCTACAAGGGGCTGTTTGGCACCCTGGTTATCCGCGACCCCGCAGAGCCTCCACCGGACAAGGTCTTTCCGATCACCTTCCACAGCTTCAGCCCGGCAGCAACCGGGCTCCGTTACAACTTCAATGCTGTGAACGGCCGTTCGTATACCGGCCACACGCCGACCTTCCGGGCCAACCTCGGCGATGTCGTCGAGATGCACGTCAGCGGCTTTGACGACAACTTCCACACCTTCCATCTGCACGGCCACCGCTGGACGGAGCCGAGCGGAGAGATCATCGACAACAAGACTTTCGGGCCCGGTGACTCATTCCGGGTCCGGTTCACTGAAGACAACCCCGGCCGCTGGTTCTATCATTGCCATGTCTTCAGCCATCTCCATGACGGGATGAGCGGTTGGTACCTCGTCGAGTAGCCCGGAGGATGTTCCTGCTCGCGGCAAGCCTGTTGGGGCTGCTTGCGCCGGTGATAGCGGTCGCTCCCGCGCAGGCTGACAGCACCCGCGTCTCGATATCCAATTTCGAGTGGTCAAAGGACCCGGAGATCGACCTCGGAGAGTCGGTCACCTGGGACTGGATCAGCCCCGACACCTTTCATTCGGTGACCGGACAGGCGCCCAACGCGACGCAATGGGACTCGGACCCCGGCCAGGTCAAGCCGCACCCGCTCGGGGGAACCTTCAAGGTGACTTTCGACCAGCCCGGGGTTTACTCGTTTGTCTGCAAGCTCCACTCTTCGGTTCGTGGCACGGTGAACGTGTCTGGTGATCCTGGTGATCCGCTCTCGGATCCGGGGCCGCAGCCACCGCTCAATTTCGATCTGATTCCGCCGAACCTGCAGAGCGTGTACCTGACGAGGTCGCGCTTCGCCGATCATGGAAAGGGCACGGGACTGTCCTTCCAGTCTGATGCGCGCGGGATCGCGTCTGCCGATTACTACCGGCTGGTCAGCCGGGGTGCAGGCGCGAACCGGAGAACTGTCCGTCAGTTCGTCGGATTCAGGACCTGGGACATGCATATCGGCAACAACCTGGTGAACTTTGCCCGCAAGGATGCGGTCTTCGCAGCTTTGCCTGGCCGATATGTTGCGCTCTTCTTCGCGACTGACGAGTCGGTCAACTCGACTCCGGAAATCAGGATGCCGTTCGAGATTGTCCGGCCGAAGCGCGGCTAGTCCTCGACGGAGCCTATGCTTCGATCGTGGCGAATTCACTGGAGCGACGACATAACCGCCGCCGCCGCCACGAGCGTACCCGGCAGGAGCTGATTTCTGCGGCCCTCGAGCAGGCGGTGACTGGTTCTTTCAAGGACCTCACGGTTGAGGGAGTGACCCGTGCAGCCGGGGTCTCCCGCAGCGCGTTCTACGTCTACTTCGGAGACAAGGAGGAGCTTCTCCTTGGGGCGCTGGAAGATCTGATCGCCGATCACCGCGATCGCCTCGGAGGGTGCTGGGCCGAGGGCGATGACCCCCGCCGGGCGCTCGAAAAGGGCCTCTACGACGTCGCCCGGACATATGCCGAGAACTCCGACTTGCTCGGTCTCGCATTCGAGACTGCGACCTACGACGAAGAGGTGAGAGAGATCTGGATGACCTTGCTCGAAACGGTCTCGGAAACCACGGCGGAGCGGATCCACTCGCTCCAGCGTGAGGGAGTGATTCCGGCCGGGCTGGATCCGGAGGCGCTGGCCGAGGGGCTGGTACTGATGAGTGAGCGCAGCTTTCAGGTGAATCTGGCTGACGGCGACCTCGGCGCCGAAGCGACCGCTGCAGCGGTAACGAAGGTGTGGTGGGCCGCGCTGTTCAACGCTCCCCCGGCAGGGCCGGAGACGGGTGAGGGCGCCGCGCCTGAAAACACCGCCGGGGACCCCGCCCCGGTGCCCGACGGCCCGACGGACTGACCCTTTCGGGGAGCCGGTCCGCCTGGGCTTCCGGCAATGCTAGAAGCTGACCGAAGGGGTTTCGCGCTCCGCCGGATCAGCGATTTCAAAGAACTCCTTGTCGGCGAAGTTGCCCTGACTGGCGACGATCGAGGCCGGGAACTGCTGAATTCTCGTGTTGTAGCTCTGGACGTTTGAGTTGTAGATCCGACGGGAAGCCTGGATTTCGTCTTCGAGCTCGGAGAGGTTGCGGCTGAGCTGCTGGAAGTTCTCGGTCGCCTTGAGATCGGGATAGTCCTCGGCCACTGCCCGGAGGTCTGCCATTGCCCGGGTCAGCTGTGATTCCGTCTTGGCAGTCTCGTCAACGGTCTGGGCGGCCATGGCGTCGGACCTGGCCTTGGTCACATTCTCGAAAACCTGCTGCTCGTGTGTTGCGTAGCCCTTCACGGTCTCGACCAGGTTCGGAACCAGATCGTGCCTGCGTTTGAGCTGAACGTCGATGCCGCTCCAGGACTCATCCACGCGGTTGCGCTGGTCGATGATCCCGTTTCGGGTCGAGACGTACCAGAACACCACGACGAGGACTATTACCGCCACGACAATCAAAGCGATCAGGCCACCACTCATGAACTCTCCTCTGCAGACTGGATTGAAGACATGCGGTCATCTTATCCGCGACGGCGTCGGTAACCGGACAGCCCGGCAGTCGCGACCCGCCGAGGAGCCCGGCGGTCGGGGATCCTCGCAGGATAGTCTCAGCCTCCGTGGCAGACGAAGCGGATAAGTGGGCACAGACGGTCCGGTCCTGCAGGGGGGCCGGCGAGGTCACTTATGAGGAGGTCGGCGGGATCAACCCGGCCGGAGGCCCGGTGGCTCTCTGCGTCGGCGGCAGCAATCGTCTCACCGGCAACCTCGCCCCTGACTTCTGGGGAGCCTGTTGCGACGCCGACGAAGTTGAGGTCGGGAGGATGTTCAGTCGCAGCGTGGTTCCTTCGGCCCTGCTGACCAAGGCCCACATGCCTGATCTCGCCAAGGTGATTGGCGCCTTCAATGTTGAGTCGATCGAGTCTCGTCCGGAGGATTTCATCCGGCAGAGGGTCGCTCGCAAGGTGGAGTTCGAGTCCCTCGCGTTCAACCGTAATTTCCTCGCCACGGTTCCGGAGGAGTACGACCCGATTGCTCTGCGCGAGCTGTTCTCACCGGGCTTCCTCGAATGGGTGACGACGATTGACCGTGAGATCGACTTCGGCGTAAACGACCGTCAGTTCTGGTTCACCTGGAAGTTGAGGGAAAGGAGCGGGGAGGAGCTGAAGCTCGCCCTCGCCAATGCCGGTGAACTGTTCAGTCGGCTCCACCGCGAGATGGAGATGGAGGGCCTGCACCACTATCCGCCGGGTCCCTGGAATGCCGGGCTTGAGCCCTTCCCTGTTGATTGACCCCGATCCTGCCTGACGGGCGCGAGGTCCGCGGGAGCGATCAGTCCGGGTAGTCGTCTTCGTGTGGCAGCACTATCCGGTGGTGCTGATGGTCGCCGATCACCTTCGGCAGAACTGGCCGGGTCGCGTTCGGATCGGTCCGGGCTGCGGCCATGGCAGCCTCGGTGTGGGGGTGAGGCACCAGCGCTTCGAGTTGCTTCAGGGTGGGAAATACGACCGCGAACTCCTCACTGGCCGCCTGCTCGACTGCCAGTGACGGAGTCACCCACCGAGCCGCAGTCATCTCGAAGCCATCCGGTTTCACCTCGGCGGCCGGAGGGGCTGCGGCGATGAAAAACCAGGTATCGAACCTGGTCCTGACGACCTCAGGGGTAACCCACCTGGCCAGTGGTACCAGCTCCACGCCGGGATGGAGGTCGATTCCGGCTTCTTCCGACACCTCGCGCCGGGCGCAGGCGGCAAGTCCGGCCAGCCCTTCGCCGTCGCCCCGGTCGAGCGAGCCACCTGGAAAAACCCAGACGTTCGGCATGAAGCGGGATCCGGGCGAGCGCTTCAGGAGCAGAACCTCAAGTCCTCCAGCCCCGGGACTGTCACGCAGCAGGATCACCGTCGCTGCCGGCCTGGGTCTGGTCGGCTCACCAAGGTTGACCGATTCGGCCGGACCGGGCTCTGGGAAGGCAGGCACCCGGCAACCGTATCGCCTCGGACCTCGGGTAACCTGCCGCCCATGAGCACCTCAAAAACCGGAAGATGGATCTGTGAGGCCTGCGGTTGGATCTACGACCCCGCCGAAGGTGACCCCGACGGCGGGGTGCCGCCCGGAACCGCTTTCAAGGACATTCCCGAAGACTGGTTCTGCCCGGTCTGTGGCGCCCGGACCTCGGACTTCGAGCCCTACGAAGACTGAGCCTGCCGCCGGGTGATATCAGTCACACAGGCAACGGTTTCGCTTGCATAATAGTTGCGTAAGTGAAAGTATTACCGGATGCCCTCCATCCGGACATCAACTGAAGCACCCCGGTTCGGCGGCGATGTCTCCCCTGAGGTCAGGGAAACTGCGATCCGCGTCGGCACGATCTTCCGTCATCTCGTCTCCTACGACGACGGTGGGGCTTCACTCCGGGCGATCGACCGGTATGGCCTGAGCTTCGTCCAGTTCAAGGTCCTGATGGAGCTCTATGCCGTCGACCCCGAGGCGCCCTACATGCAGGAACTGTCGGAGTCGCTCGGCGCCTCGACGCCGTCTCTGAGTCGCGCCGTCGACGGACTTTTCCGGAAGGATCTGGTTTCCCGAAGTGAAGACCCCGACGACCGCCGCCGCCGCAGGGTCTCCCTCACAGGCGAGGGCCGTGAGGTGATGGACCGGTTCTACCTCAGCCGGGCGGCAGGGGTCGTCGAGTTCGCCGCCGGGCTTTCCGGCGAGCAGAGGAAGGCGTTCGATTCCGCAATCGGTGACTTGCTCGACCGGGAGGACATGGCAGCCATTTACAGGCGACTCGGAGGGGGCCACCCCGGATGAGCCGGTTCGCTTACCTGATCACAGACGAAAACCGCAAGTGGTGGACCCTGGGGGCGATGTGCCTTGCGCTGTTCATGGTCATGCTTGACAACACGGTCGTCAACGTGGCCCTGCCTTCGATTCAGAGTGATCTCGACACCTCGATCTCCGGTCTCGAATGGATAGTCAACGGTTACACGCTCTCGTTTGCCGTACTGCTTGCGGTTGGTGGCCGAATGGGCGACATCTTCGGACGCCGCAGGATGTTCATCTTCGGAGTGATTGTCTTCACCGTGGCATCCACCACCGCCGGCTTCGCACCTGGCAACTTTGCCCTGGTTGCCAGCAGGGTTCTGCAGGGAGTTGGAGCTGCCTTCATGATGCCTGGCACCCTTTCGATCATCACCGATGCGTTTCCACCTTCCGAGAGGGGCAAAGCGATCGGAACCTGGGCTGGAGTCTCGGCCCTGGCGCTGGCAATCGGGCCGGTGCTGGGCGGTTTCCTGACTGACTACGTCTCCTGGCGTGCAATCTTCTACATCAACCTTCCGGTGGGCGTTCTCACCGTGCTCGCCGCGATCTTTCTGGTTCGGGAGTCTCGGGACACCACCGTCGGGCGCAAGGTGGATGTGCTTGGAGTCGGAATCCTCACCGTCGGTCTCACAGCTCTGGTGCTGGCCCTCATCGAAGGCAACAACTGGGGCTGGGACTCGCTCGCGGTGCTGGGGCTGATCTTCTTTTCCGTGGTCTCCCTGGCCTGGTTCGTTTTCACCGAACTGACGGTCAAGGCACCAATTGTCGAGTTCGCCCTTTTCAGGAGTCGAAACTTCATCGGCTCGGTGACCGTCGCCTTCATCATCTCCTTTGCGATGATGGGCGTCTTCTTCTTCCTCGCGCTCTACATGCAGAACATTCTCGGCTACACAGCGCTGGAGGCCGGGGTTCGATTCCTGCCTACCACGCTGGTGATCATGGTGATCGCACCGCTTTCCGGACGCCTGTCGGACCGGATCGGTCCACGCTGGCCGATCGTCGTCGGCATGGCCCTGATCGCGGGTTCGCTCTATCTGTTCTCGACGATCGAGATCGGCACCACCTTTGCCGGGCTGCTGCCCAGCTTCATCCTGCTTGGAGCCGGGATCGGCCTGACCATGTCGCCGATGTCGACCGCTGCCATGAACTCCGTGGTCACGGCCAAGGCCGGAGTGGCATCGGGGATCCTCTCGATGTTCCGGATGATCGGAGGCACTTTCGGGGTCGCCCTGCTTGGCGCGCTCTTCCAGAACCAGGCCAAGTACCGGCTCGACGAGTTGCTCTCCGACTCCACTCTTGCCCCTGGTCAGCGGGCCGAACTGGTCCGCTCTCTGGCCGGAGGAGTTCCGGAAGTCCAGGGCCTGACGCCCGATCAGATGGCCCGCCTGACCTCAGCTTCCCAGGACGCATTCGTCTATGGCCTGACCCACGCAATGGTCCTCTCAGTGGTCGTGGCGCTGGTCGGCGTCCTTGTCGCTTTTCTGCTGATCAGGGGACAGGGTGATTCGGTCGAAGAAGAGGCGAGACTCAGCGCTGATGCGGCGCAGGCGGTCTGAGGTAGCATTTTCACGAACCCATGATGAGATCCAGACAACAGGAGAGACTCCTGGCGCCTCGCCCACCCGCCTCCTCGGTGCTGCTCCGTTTTCTCCTGCCGGCCCTTTTTCTTGCTCTCGTCGGGGTAACTGTGGCAGCCATCCTCGGGCATTCCCCGGCGATCGCAGGTGAGCCAGCGTCGGGCTCTGCGGCAGCGGCCCGTTCAACGGTGGAGATAGAGGTTCTGGGCTTGCGGGGCGGCCGGTCGACGATCATGAGCAAGGTGACCATTGCCGGAAGCCTCAAGCCGTTCAGACCCGGTCAAAAGGTGGTGGTGAGATTCTTCAACAACGCCCGGCAGATCAGGTCAAGGGTTGTGAATGTGAGCGAGGGGGACGGGAACTACGGCAGCTTCAAGGCCTCGATCCACACAAGGATGGCGGGCAGGTATGCCGCTCAGGCGACTTACTACGGCAAGCGTGGCGGCGACCCGATCAGTGCGGATTCCACCATTCGCAAGTCCTGGGGTGTCCGGTTCAAGGCGCTTGAACCCGGCCAGTGTGGTCGCGTCGTGCGCGCTTTCAGGCAGGCCCTGAACGACCTCGCCATGGTTCCCTCGAAGAGTCGCTGCTTCGACGGCAAGATGCAGCGCGCGGTTCTGGCCTACCGCAAGCTCAACGACATCGGCCGCAGCCCAGTTGCCAGCCGGTCGGTGGTCAGGAGGATATTCAACCGTGAGGGTGGTTACAGGGTCCGCAAGCCGGAGCTTGGAAATCATATGGAGTCCCCACTCTCGAAGCAGGTGCTGGTTTTTGCCAAAGGAAGCCGCCCGTACGCGATATTCCCGATCGCGAGTGGCGCCCCGGTGACACCGACGATCCTCGGCACCTACAGCGTCTATCGCAAAGACCCCGGCTACAACTCGCTTGGGATGTACTACTCCACCTACTTCATTCGCGGGTATGCAATCCACGGGTACAAGTCGGTGCCAAACTATCCGGCCAGCCACGGGTGCCTGCGAACCTTCATCGCTGATCAGCCCAGGGTCTACGACCTTACGTTCATTGGCCAGCCGATCTACCTGTACGGCAACGCCCGGTCGCTGGACCCCTTCGACCCGCCGGCCTACCGGGGGCTGGACCCGGCCCGCTTCGACCCTTTCTCCTGAGCCACTTCAGGACCCGGTCAGCAGACTGATCCAGGCTCCGTATTTTCCCGTATTCGCTCGGGTAGTTGACCGATAATCCGGAGCCGTCGGGCCGCGTAAAGTCGGTTGCGACGAAAGGGAAACTCCGATGACTGCACTTGAACTGGCCCGCTGGCAATTTGGAATCACCACGCTGTACCACTTCATCTTCGTCCCGCTGACTATCGGCCTCGCCTTTTTCACGGCCTGGGCCCAGACCAAGTGGTACCGGACCGAAGATGAAAAGTGGTTGAAGGCCACACGTTTCTGGGGCAAGCTGATGCTGATCTCCTTCGCGCTCGGTGTTGCCACCGGGATCGTCCAGGAGTTCCAGTTCGGCATGAACTGGTCCAACTACTCCCGCTTCGTCGGCGACATCTTCGGTGCCCCGCTGGCGATGGAAGGGCTCGCCGCATTCTTCGTCGAGTCCACCTTCCTTGGCCTCTGGCTGTTCGGCTGGGGTCGCCTCTCGAAGAAGGTCCATCTGGCGACCATCTGGCTGGTGTCTGGCTCGACCGCGCTATCGGCTTACTTCATTCTCGCCGCCAACTCCTGGATGCAGCATCCAGTGGGCTACGAGATCGTCGATGGCAAGGCCCAGCTGACCTCGATCTGGGCGGTACTCAGCAACAACACCGCCCTCTACGCTTTCGCTCACACGATCCTTGCGGCCCTGCTGACCGGTGGCATGGTGATAGTCGGGATCTCGGCCTGGCACCTGCTGAGAAACAGCCATAACAATGTCTTCAGGGCCTCGATGCGGATGGTACTCCCGGTGCTGGCCATTTCAGGAGTCCTTATCGTCGTGGTCGGGCATTTCAACGCCGAGCTCATGACTGAGCAGCAGCCAATGAAGATGGCCGCAGCTGATGCCGTATTCGAGACGACGGACGAGGCCGGCATGTCGCTGTTCGCAATCGGTTCCGTCGAGGGCAACCCGGGCGAGCTTCAGCGAAACATCGAGATTCCCGGGGCTCTCTCCCTGCTGGCGACCGGCTCAGTGAACGGCACGGTTGAGGGAATCAACGATCTAAATGCGCAGTACCGGGAAGAGTTCGGGCCGGGCGAGTACGCCCCGGTCGTTGCGATCGCCTACTGGT
>CAIZLN010000002.1 GCA_903933815.1 uncultured Solirubrobacterales bacterium | reverse complement strand
GGTGCCAGAGCCGGTTGCTCCGGTGTCACCTGTGGCTCCGGTCGAGCCGGTTGCTCCGGCCTCGCCTGTGGCTCCGGTTGCTCCTGTGGTGCCAGAGCCGGTTGCTCCGGTGTCACCTGTGGCTCCGGTCGAGCCGGTTGCTCCGGTGTCACCTGTGGCTCCGGTTGAGCCGGTTGCTCCGGTGTTGCCTGTGGCGCCGGTTGCTCCTGTGGTGCCAGAGCCGGTTGCTCCGGTGTCACCTGTGGCTCCGGTTGAGCCGGTTGCTCCGGTGTCACCTGTGGCTCCGGTTGCTCCGGTTGCTCCGTTTGTCTGCTCGTTGATCGTGACCGCAGCGCCACCGGTCAGGCTGACGCTCTGGGCGTCGAGAGTGGCCTGGATGTCGGAGGTGCCGGCATCGGCGTTGGATGCTGCGGTGAGGTTTGAGGTTGCCGTACCCTGGCCGGTCGTAACCTCGGCACCAGCCTGGATCTGGCCCTTGGTGGCTGTGAACGCGACCTCGGAGAAGGGCGCAAAGCCGACGTTGGTCCTGTTGCCATCGGAGTTGTAAGAGAAGTCGGCGAGCACCTGGGACTGGCCGCCGACGAAGATCGTCTGCGGGGTGGCCGAGAGGTTCATCTCAAGCCACGGGTCGTAGGAGATGTTCCTGCCGGCTACGGCGTCGCAGTCGGTCGGCACGACTGCTCCGACCAGGTAGGGGCCATCGTTGCAGCCCCACCAGTTGTTCCTGGCAAGGACGGGATCGATCGAGTCGTTTTCGAGACCCACGCCGTTATCGGCGATCCGGTTGCCGGATGCGATCACGTCGGTGGTGTCGGGGCCGAGGTTCGACTCGATCAGGATGCCGGCGTCGTTGCCCTCGATGAGGTTGCGGTAGATCCGGGCTTCGGTCTCGTTTTCTGAGCCCGCGACATAGATGCCAGCGACCTCGCCGACGCTTGAGCCTCCCTGTGCCCCAACCGCGTTGCCCTCGACGACCTGGGTACCGGAGGTGATCTCGATGCCGCGTACGTCGTTGTTGGTACCTGCGAGCGGAGAGTAGGAGAAGAGGTTGATCTCGTTGTCAGATATCTCAACCGGGGTGGTCTCGGTGGCAGGGGTTACCGATACGCCTGTCTGGGCCGCGACGATCTCGTTGCTGGTTACCTCGGTCGCACCGGCGCTCCTGGCCCAGATGCCGCGGCTGGGGGTCGGTGAGACGCCGTTGTTCTGGAACGCCTGGATGTAGGAGTCCGCGACCCTTAGCGCGACGGGGCCGGAACCGGTGTGGCCTGCCTCAACCCCGCTCTGGGGAATCAGGAGGCTGGTGTCGCCGTCGGTGTCGAGCTCGTCGATCTTGGCCGAGACCGGTCCGTCGGCGCCTGCGACACCATCGTCGGCGCCTTCGCTGTTTACGACCACGGCTGCGCGGCTGAACTCCCGGATGTAGGTGTCGAAGACCCTCAGGCGCTTGGTCGCGCTCTCGAGGTTCGAGTTGGCCGCAACGCCGTAGCCGGTGTTGGGGTCGGGCGGGGTGTAGCCGGGAATGGGCGCGGAGATTTCCTGGATTTCGACTCCTGCTACCAGGCCGGTCGAGTTGGCAAACAGGATCCCTGAGAAGTTGTCGTATCCGGTGGACCCGGTCTCGAAACCACCGTAGACGTCTAGATCCTGGACCGAGCCTGTGGTGTTGTGGAAGCAGATAACTGCGGTCCAGCCGAAGGTGATGTCACAGGTGGGATCAGCCAGTGCGGGCGGGTAGATCTCCGTGTCCCCATCAGAGCCAGCACCGAAGATGTTGAGGGCCTTGTCGGTCTGGAGGCCGCCGGTGAAGGTGCCCTCGCCGATCAGGATGTCGTCGCCTCCTCCTGCGTCGGCCTTGTCGGCGGCGCCCTGGAGAGACTCGCAGGCCTCAGAGGTCGAGAGGCAGTCGTTTGTGTCGTCGCCCGTGGTCTCTACGTAGTAGGTCTCGCCGGTCGCGGGGGCGATCGGACCCCGGGCGTTGCCGGAGGAAGCAGAGGCAGAGCCTGCCGAGTTGGTGCCGGTTACGTAGGAGCGGATGTATTTGCCATCGTCTGCTGCCTGCAGGACGTAGGTGCTGTTGGTGGTGCCAGCACCCGTAATCAGGGTGCAGCCCGTGGGCGGGGTGTCGACCCCGTTGTCGCAGCGATACCACTTGTAGGTGAAGGTCGGCGTCGGGAAGCCGGTCCAGGTGCCGTTCGTGGTGGTGAGTGTCTTTCCGACCTGGCGGATGCCGGTGACGGTCGGGGGAGCGGAGTTGTCGGGGGCCGGGTCCTCGACCACGGGATCGGTGGCGGCCGAGTAGGCGACGCCGTCAGGCGAGATGCCGTTTGTGGCGGTGACCTCGACCCGGAGCCTCAGGGCGGTGTCGTCGGTGGTCGGGGTGTAGGTGGAGTTGGTGGCCGAGGGGATGTCGGTGCAGTTCGGCTCCTCGGTGAGCTTCGTGACCTGGTTCGCGTCCCCGGCGACATAGACGTTGTCAGCCGAATCAATGGCGATGGTGTTGAGGCGGCTCCCGGCAAGCCAGTAGGTCGACGAAACACCCGCCGGGGTTATCTTGGTGACCGCACCGCCGCCGGCGCCAGCGGTGTAAACGTTCCCGGAGGAATCGAGGGCGATGCCGTCGGGCTGAGGGCCCGTCGTCGCCCAGGTCGGGTCGACAACTCCGGCCGCAGTCACCTTGATCACCCGGGCGTTGCTGTAGTCGTTGGCGTAGACAGTGCCATCCGGAGCAACGACGAGCGAGTTAGGGGTACTGGGTGCCGTGCTGGCCCAGATGGCCGTTCCTGTGCCGTCGGAGTCAAACTTCGAGATCGAGCCGGACAGGTTGGCCGTGTAGATGTTGCCGGCCTGGTCGACCTCGATCGCGTAAGGAATGCTGCCCGTGCTCGCCCAATTGTTCTCGGTGGCGCCGGTCGCGGTGTTGATCCTCGTGATCTTGCTGTTCGACTCGTTAGCGGTGTAGAGGTAGTCGCCAGCCGGACTGATCGCGATGTCGATCGGCTGGCCGATGATCGCGAGGTCGTTGAAGGGCGTCGTCACGGTTCCGTTCGCGGCAACCTTGGAGACGTTATTCGCGACTCCGTAGTTGGCCGTGTAGGCATTACCGGCGGAATCTACGGCCACTCCATTCGGGTTGTCGCCCACCGTGAAGTTCTGGGCAGAACCCGGCTGCGGGATCCTGGTCACGTTGTCTCCGGAGGCGTTGGCGGTGAACACCGTACCGGCGAAGTTGACCGCGATGTCTTGAGGGGACGCACCGGTCGATCCGAGGACCGTCGGAGTCACAGTGACCCCATCACACCTCTGCCACTGGTAGGAGTAGCCGGTCGGGTCGACCACGGCCGGGTTGGCGTTCCAGGTGCCGGAGTCGGCGGACAGCTCGGTTCCGACCTCGGCCGGGAGGCCACCGGTGATCGCAGGGGCGACCGTGTTGGTCGGGGCCCTGAGGACTTCGCCGAGCGCGTTTGAGGGCTCACTTGCCACTGGCGGCCAGCCATTGTCGGCGGTGACGTAGGAGCGGACGTACTTCCCGTTGTCGGCTTCCTGAAGGGTGTAGGTATCGGTGGTGTAGCCGGTGCCGGAGGCGATCTCCGCACAGCTCGATCCGACCTCTTCCGGCAGGTCGGTAGCGTTGTCACACCGATACCAGGCATAGGTGAAGGTCATCTCGTCGCCGACAGGTTCGGAGATTGTCGGGTAGCCGTCCCAGATGCCGTCAGTGGTGGTGACCTGCTGGCCTACCTTGATCTCGGTGCCGCCGACCAGCGAGGCGACCGGCGCGGTGTCGTTAGTCGGCGGGTCGCCCTCGATCTGGCCCGAGAGGGCGCTGTATGCAACGCCGTCCGGCTCGACCCCGTTGTCGGCGGTTATCTTGACTCTGACGTAGTTCTCGTAGTCATCCGGCTGGAGGTCGTAGGTCTGGGCGGTGGCGCCGGGGATGTCGGTGCAGTAGGTGCCGGTGACATCACAGGTCTGCCACTGGTAGGCGAAGTCCGGAGGAGATGGGTTGGAGAACCAGTCACCCGAACCTGCGGTCAGGGTCTGGTCTACCGCCTCGACACCGGTGAAGGATGGAGGGGTGGAGGGGTTGATGACCGGGGCCTGGAGGACCTCCTCGGTCTGGTTGGAGTAGGCGACGCCGTCCGGGTTGACCCCGTTGTCGGCGGTCACCTTGGCC
Organism: uncultured Solirubrobacterales bacterium; assembly: GCA_903933815.1. Lineage (GTDB taxonomy): Bacteria > Actinomycetota > Thermoleophilia > Solirubrobacterales > 70-9 > 67-14. The sequence continues at coordinate 26,020 of CAIZLN010000002.1, read as the reverse complement.
CGGATCTCGCTGCCGGAATCGGCCGCGATCAGGGTGTAGGAGGAGTTGGTGGCACTCGGGATGTCCGTGCAGGGCGAGGGGCTGACTGCGACGCCCTCGGTGTAAGGCATGCCTGTCACGAAGGACTGGTTTGCGTCGAGACCGTTCAGGAGGGACCTCCCGATGGTGCTTGCAGCCTCATAGTTGGCCCAGTAGAGGTACTGGCTGTCATTGGTGAGCGCGTAGGGCCTTTTCGAGGAAGCGGCGTTGCCGATGGTCGCGGCACTGCTTCCGCCGGTGATCGGGGCCCGGTTGATCGTTCCTGCGGGCTTGCCTTCAGACCAGTAGATGTCAGAGTCGGTGACAGTGATTCCCCACGGCTCGACGACCAAAGGTGAAGTCACGAAGTTGTTGTTCTGGTTAGAGCCGTCCAGGTTGGCTCGTCCGATCCTCCCGCCAGTAGACCCGGCGCGACCGGACCAGTAAATGTACGTGTCGTCGAGTGCTATCCCCGGGGTGGCGTCTGGCTGGGATATGAAGTTGTCATCCACGTTGGAGCCATCGATATTGGCCCGTCCGATCAAGTTGGAGCTCATGCTGCCCCAGTAGATGTGGGAGCCATTGACGGCAACCGACTGCGGATTCGTATTGCCGGTGTTTATGAAGCCGCGGATCACGTCGGTTCCGTCGAGTTGCGCGCGGCCGATCAAGCCGTTATCGCCCTCGACCCAGTAGACGTATTCGTCGTCGGTAGCGACTCCGTCGGCATCACCGAGGCCGGTGATGAAGTTCTGATTTACGTTGGTGCCGTCAAGGTCCGAGACACCGATCGTTTTGGGACTGGAGGGGATAGTCCTGTAGTTGGACCAGAAGAGCTTTTGCTCGACGCCCGGCTCACACCGCTGCCACTGGTAGGAGTATCCGGCCGGGTCGGGGACGGTCGGGGTGGCGGTCCATGAACCATCGGAGGTGACGTTCAGGGTTTCGCCGACCTTCGGGGTCTCGGTCGTGATCACGGGGTCGATGTCGACCGAGGGTGAGCGCCCGGCGATCTCGCCTGAAAGGGCGCTGTAGGCGACATTGCTTCCAGCCGGGTCAGGTGTGACGCCGTTGTCGGCGGTGACCTCGACCCGGATGTACTCCTCGTAGTCGTCGGGCTGGAGTTCGTAGGTCGACTCATCTGCACCCACGATGTCGTTGCAGGAGGTGCCGGTTATGTCACACCGCTGCCACTGATACGAGTAGCCGGCCGGGTTCGGCACCGCCGGGTCAGCAGACCAGGTGCCGGGGGTGGCGGTCAGGGTCCGGCCGACGGCCTCCATCCCGGTTTCGGTAGGAAGGTTGCCCCCGCCGGAGTTGGTAGGCGAGATGCCCTCGATCGGGCCGTCTGCTGCCGAGTAGGCGACGTTGCTGCCGGCCGGGTCGGGCGTGACGTTGTTGGTGGCGACGACCTTGACCACGATGTAGTCGTTGTAGTCAGAGGAGACGGCGGTGTAGGTGGTGGTCGATCCGGGGCCCTGCAGCGAGGTAGTGCAGTCGGTGGCCGGATTGGTCGGGGCCGTGGTTCCGCAGTTGAGGAATTCGTAGGTGAAGGTCATCAGGTCCGGGGCCGGGCCGGGCTGGGTGGTGGTCGGGTAGCCGGACCAAGTGCCGGGGGCCGCGGTGATGGTCTCGCCGATCTTCTCGGTGCCCGAGAGGCTCGGGGAGACGTCCGGGGCGGTGCCGGAGTTCTTCGGCGGGATGCCGTTTACGAGGTAGGTGGTCGAGGTGTTGCTGGCGGTGCCGGTGCCGGGTCCGGTGGTGTTGTCGGCGGTTACCTGAACCAGGACGTAGTCGAGGTAGTCGGAGTTCTGGAAGGTGTAGGTGTCGTCGGAGCTTGCTGCCTGGACCGAGGTGCAGCCGGTGGTGCCTGACGGGGAAGAGTTGTTGCCGCAGTTGAAGAACTCGTAGGTGTAGGTCGGGGTCGGGACCGGCGGCTCGCCGACTGGGCCCCAGGTACCGTCGGTTGCCGTCACCTCCTGCTGGACTTTCTTGGTGCCCGTGATGGTCGGGGCGTTAGTTGCGACCGGGGCGGTGCCGGCTACCGGGCCGGCCGGAGCGGATTCGGCAACGCCGTCGGGCAGCTGATCGTTGTCGGCGGTGACCCTCGAGCGGATGTACTTGTTGTAGTCGGCGGCGACGAGGTCGTAGGTGTCGCCGGTCTCGCCCGGGATCAGGGTGCAGTAGACCAGCGTTGCGTCATCGCAGCGAAGCCACTCGTAGGTGAAGGTCATGTCGAGCGGTGCGGTGCCAAACTGGGGCGGATCGCCGTTCCAGGTGCCGTCGTTGGTCGCAAGCTGCTCGTAGACGGTGGAGGTGCCGGTGACGGCAGGCGCGACGTCGATGCTTGGCGGGATGCCGTCTACCAGGTAGGTGGTGGTGTAGGCGGTTCCGGTGTCGGTTACCGGAGCTGCGGCGTTGTTGTCGGCGATCACCCGGGCGGCTATGTACTTCTCGAAGTCGGCGGTGACCGGGGTGTAGGAGTCAGAGGTCTCGGAAAGCGGGGTGCAGTCGCCCGGCACCGTGCTGGAGGCAGACGGGCAGCGGTACCACTCGTAGGTGTAGGTCATCGCCGCACCGGCGCCGAGGGGGTCGCCATTCTGGGTCGGGACGCCGCCCCAGGTGCCTTCGTCGATGCTGACCGAAGAGCCGATGGTGGGGGTCGAGTCGTTCAGGGTCGGGAGAACGGTTCCATCGGTCCCGTTGCCTGTGTTGAAGGGCTGGATGCCCTGGATCCTGAAGGTGGTGTTGGAGAGCGCCTGCCCGTCCGGGGTCTCGCCGTTGGCGGCGTTCAAAAGTACGCGGACGAAGGTGTTGTAGTCATCTACCCCGAGGGTGTAGGTGTTCTGGTTGGCGGCGCCCGCGATTGCCGACCAGGTATCGGTTCCGAAGCTGTACCGCTGCCAAATATAGGTGTAGCCGGTTGCCGGGTCGATGGCCGGGTCGGCACTCCAGGTTCCGTCGGTGACCGACACTGTCTGGCCTACAATCGAGGTGCCCGAGAGGGAGGGCGGGGTCAGGTTGATCGGGGACTGGACCGCGGAGGCAGGGGCTGCCAGCGAAAGCGAGGCGACGAGAGCTGCGAAGGCGAGCAGGAAGGCCGGGAGGAGCCTGCGGAGAGCTGTCTTGGTGCTGGAATCAGGCCTCGATGAAACAGAACCATGGACGGACAACGAATACCCCTTTGATCTCTCGGGCAGTCGTTGCCCCCCTGCTTGGAATCCCCCGCGCCGCCGTCCTGGCACCGCCTTTCCGAAAGATTGTAGCGATTGTTTACGATTATGCAAGCGGGTTTACCTAATGCCTGCAAAAACGGTGCCGATTCCCCATTCTGACTTGGCTGCTGCGGCGGAAAGCAACGACCTACATGCGGCGGCTGCCACCACGTGAGGGTCCGTGCGAGCAATCGCTAGGCTTGGGCTCATGCTGAGGAACCTGATCACCAGGCATCGCCTGGCCCTCGCGCTCATCCCTCTCGCATTCGCGCTCGCCTCGTGTTCCGAGGCCGGGAATCCGGTCTCGGATGTTCCTGCCCCCTCGGCGGTGCCGGCCGGAGCTGTCGCCATGGTCGGCGACACGAAAGTCACCGATGCCGAGTACGAAGATGCTCTGAAGGGCGGTCTGGCCGGCATTGATCCCCTGGCACCGACCAGGGCCGTGCCCGAGCCGCTCGACCCCCCGCGCTTCAGGGAGTGCGTCGCGTCGCTGGAGGCCAGGGCGAGGCGCGAGCCGGATCTTCGAGGGCTCGATGATGAGGCGTTCCTCGACAGCTGCCGTCAGCGCTACGACCAGCTTCGCTCACAGGTCCTTTCCCGCCTGATCGAGGAACGTTGGGTACTTGTCGAAGCCGATCTCGAGGGGCTGACGGTCACCGACCAGGAAGTCAATGCCCTGATCGGTCAGATCAGGCTCTCCTGGGCTGCTGACCGGGCCCAGGCCAGGAAACGCTTCCGACAGGCAGTGGTGATTTCAGGGACCTCGCCCCGGGAACTCAGGATCAGGGCCGAGGCGGTGGTCCTCCAGTCGCGGCTGAGTGCACTTCGGAGCGCCGCCGAGGAAGGCGATGCCCCAACTCCGGAGGAGGTCAGGTCCGCCGGGCAGGAGCGCTTCGACACCTGGAGGTCGAAGACGCTTTGTTCGGACGACCTGCTGGTGCAGCAATGCTCGAACTAACCTGGCTCCCCCTGATCGGGCGGCTTCAGCGCAGGGCTGCGACCCAGTCGAGGCGTCGGCCGCAGAGCTGCCGGTAATCCGCAGGCGCGACTGTGACGAGGCTGTCCTCACGGTCGGCCGGGGTGAAGACGACCGGACCGATTCCGAAGGGGTACGCGCCGGTTGCGGGCCGTGGGAGGCCTCCCTGCTCATAGGTGACTTCGATCTGGACGGGGCCGGCCTCGAGGTCGAGCTGGTCGAGCTCGATGAACTGGGCGTTGTTGTTCAGGCGCCCCCGCACGGAACCGGCATCCGTTCCGTTGACCGTCACTGAAGCCTCGCCCCTCGCTGAGCCTCCGATCCAGACCTGCCATCGGCCGGCATCCGGGAGCGTTGCCTCCGCCCGGGCTGTGCCGTCGGAAAGAGGGGTGACCGTCCCGCCGGCGGTGTCAGGAACCCAGTCGTTCGGGAAATCGGTGAAGCTCGCTGTGGCGACCCGGGGTGCGGGAGCTGCTGCCACCGAACCCGTGGGCCCCGCCTTTGCGGCGACTGCCGCGATCACGGCGCAGGAGGGCACCGCACCGGGGTCGGTCGGACTGCCGAATGGCTTGTGCTGAACCAGGGAGCCGGGTTCAAACGACTCGGGTCGTTGCCAGACGTCGTAGTAATCACCACTCCGGATCAGCTCATACGGATAGGGCGGGCGGCTCTGGAGGGGACTGCGGCGAAGGACGAGTGTCCGGTAGGTCAGCAGCCCGTCCCGGGCGGGATCGAGCAGGAGCTGATCGGTATCTACCCAGGCCCCCTTCTCGGCTTCGGAGCCGTCCAGCTTGGGGATGAGCCGCCGCCTGAGCTCGGAAGCACCCTCGGCGTCAAGCTTCCGGAGGAAATGCCTGACGCCGTAGGGCTGGTACTCAGTCATCAGTGCAGGCCCCTGTCCGGCGAACTCCTCGCCGATCTTCTCCAGCTCCACCAGCTGATCGCGCGGAGCAAGCCAGGCTTCGTCGTAAGCGAGCGCGTTGGAGACCAGTACCCCGGCGGGCACGATCAGAAGCACGGCTCCAAAGGCCCTGAAGGAACGGATCAGATCGGGCCTGACGAAGAGGGAAGGTGTAGTCAGCAGCGCCGCAATGCCGACCAGGACCACCACCAGAAAGGAAGCTGTGCCTGTGGCGAGGGCCTTGCCCTGAACCCAGGGAGAGCCGAGCAGCCAGACGATCAGCGAACCGAGACCGGTACCGAAGGCGACCAGCAGCAGCGCCCAGGCCCGGCGGACCCAGGACGCCCAGAGCCCGAAGACGAAAGCGATCAGTCCGGCCACGACAAGGACCGTCGTAATCCACATGTCCCCCGGCTCAAGCCGGAAGTCACCGGAAAGCCACGGCCCGACGTACTGGGCGAGGCTGAGCTCCCGGATCAGGTTGCCCATCTCCTGGCCGGAGGTCAGGCCGTCCTGGTCGGGCGAGAAGAACTGTCCGGCAGCGAAGACGGTCGGCAGCCCGATCAAGGCGATGCCGGCGGCCACAAAGAGGCCGCGCAAAGCAAATCTGCGGACGGTGCCGCCCTGACTGCCCGGCCGCTCGTTTCCGGCGCGCCGGGACGAGGCGATTTCAATGCCCATCAAGGCCAGAACGCCGGCGCCAACCGCCAGGATCCAGGGCGCACCACCGATTCCCATCACACCGATCAGGGCGGCACCGGCGGCTATCGGCACCGGCGCAGCGGAACGGAGCGTCCACCCGGGTTCAGTCCGGGCCAGCCAGACCGCTGATGCGGCGAGAGTGGCGACCAGAGCGGCGGTCGCGACCTCCTTGATCCCTCCCCAGTAGGCGAAGCCGACCAGGAGCGCCGGCTGGGCGGCCACGAAGACCACGCCCGAGCGAACCCGGACGCTGGATATGACTGGACGGATCACCTCGTAGAAAACCAGCGCAAGCATCGCCGCCATCACCGCGAGGTATGGCTGGAAGAGCCAGGCCGGGTCGGTGCCGGTCAGCTCACCACCGACCGCAAGCGGAATGAAAGCCCCGACGGGATATCCGGCCGAGAGGTTGATCTGAACGACCGCCTCGTAGGACGACGGGCTCAGCCCGGCGACCGAGTGGCCGTAGGTCAGGACGTGATCAGCGAAAGCGAGCCAGGTGGAGGTGTCGTCAAGCTTGATGTAGCCGGTGAAAGTCGCCTCGCCAGACAGGATCACCGGGGCTCCGTATACAAAGAGGACGCCCGCCGCGGCAAGTACCGGCCACCAGGAGAACCCCCTCCCGCCGAGCGGCCAGCCGAGCATGAATCCCGCCACCGCGAGAGCAACCGAAACTGAAGTCGTTATCTCGGCGATTGCGGGAAAGCAGGTGATCAGCCCACCGACTGCGATCAGCGCGGAGAAGCCGGCGGCCGGAAGAAGGGGCCAGGGCATCCGGCGGCCGGCGATCGTCTCGAGGAGCAGGCCGAAGCCGACGCTCAGCGCGAAGAGGACCAGCGGGAAAATTATCCAGGCGATAATCAGGGCATCGGCACGATATCGCCGCTACGGACGACTTTGATCGCACCTTCAGCTTCCGGATGGAAAACCTCCACCTGAAAGTCGGGACGATCGGGAAAACCGAGATAGATGTTGGTCGGTCGCTCCGGGTCGTAGAACCCGACCATCTCGCCCACCTTCACCCGCCTGAGCCCTTTCTCTGCGGCCATCCCTGAGATAACTGAGTAGCCGTTCTCGAACGGATAGGTACCGATGTCCAGATACACCTGAGCTGGATCTCCGGGTTCGGCGCCGCCGGTCAGGTAACGCACGTGGGTGTTGCCGACCTCATCGTGGCGCAGCTCAATGTCAGTGTCCGGGCGCTCGCCTGCCCAGAAGATGGTCTGGCCGAGATCGTCGGATATCGTCTCGACCTCGGAGCCCTCCAGCACCCTCGCATTGCCGGAGGCGATTCCGAGAACGGGGTTACCCCCATCGCGGCCTGAAGAAGTGGCGAACCAGACGACGAGTCCGGCCAGCGCGGCGACGCCGAAGACCATGGCGACACGCCGACGGGCAGGGCCGTCTGGCTTCTCGGGGGTGGATGTCAAGTCGGGACGGGTCAAAGCTTTGCCAGAGACTGTAGATCCAGAACCTTCAGAAAACCTCAAGGCGAGACGCAAAGCCCGGAAGCGGATTCGAACCGCTGACCCCTTCCTTACCATGGAAGTGCTCTACCAACTGAGCTATCCGGGCAGACCCGGGGGCGCGAAGGTCCCCGAAGCGGGGAGGCTACCGGATGCCGCGATCAAGGCGAGGCGCAGTCGGTCCGGAGGCCGGGGCCTCATTGTGACCGTGGAGATTCGGGGTCGTCGGAGGCCCGGTCGTGCCCTTCGAGCTCCAGCGCACCGAGTTCGACCTCCAGCTCGTGAAGGCTGGTGCGCATCTCGCCCACCCTTCCGATCAATGCGGCGAGCGGATCAGGCGCCTCACCCCCATCGGTGGCCTTCGCCAGCCGTTCCTTGATCTCTTTGGAGCGCTCGGCCTCGCGGGCCTCCTCGACCGAGTTGATGATGATCGCGATCAGTACGTTGATCACCAGAAACGAGGCGATCAGAACAAAGCTGACGAAGAAAATCCAGGCGAAACGGTTCACCTCCTGGGCGTTGAACAGAATGTCGTTCCAGCCCTCGAGGGTGAGGACGGTGAAGAGTGTGAGCATCGCCGTACCGATGTTTGCCCAGCGATCAGGCAGTTCGTCGCCGAAGAGCTGCACCCCGACCATTCCGTATACGAACAGGAACAGCACGGTGAGGGCGGCCATGGCCCCGATCGGGCGCAGTGCCCGTCCCATGCCGCTGACCAGGACCCGCAGGTCCGGGAAGATGCTGACGATGCGGACGATCCTGAGCAGCCGGACCAGCCTGAGCAGCAGGGCGTTTTCCCTGACTCCCGGGATGAACACCGCGAAGACCACGACAAAGTCGAAGACGTTCCAGCCCTCGCGGAAGTAGTTCTGCGGGCGATTTCCGTAGGCGGCGATCCGGATCAGAATCTCGACGATGAAGATGCCGAGGCAGATCTCGTTCAGGAGAAAGAGCGTGTCGCCCCACTCAGCGTCGATCGAGCCATAGGTTCCGAGACCGAGCACGACCGCGTTGGCCAGGATCACCCCGAAGATGGTCAGCTGAAAGGCGCGCGATGCAACCAGCCGCTCGCAGCGCGGCTGGACGGTCTGCGTCAGGAACTTCATCTCAGACAGCGTCTTCCCTGTTGCCATTGACCCCAGCCGCCCGGGGTTCCGGCTCGATCTCGCGGCGGATCGCGTCGCTGATCGCCCTCTCGGAGGCCTCCTCCATCGCGAACTGGAACGCTGCAACGAAGGCACCGGTGACCAGCGGGCGCATGCGGCCGAGAGCCTCCTGGACCCTTGGCCATTCCTCGCGAGGCCGGCCCGCCTTGTCGAATGGGTCCCAGACCTGTTCGTTGAACAGCCGGATGAAGACATCGGCGACGGCGCTGGATCGTTCCTTCAGGGTCTCGAGTGCGTCGAGCGAGGCGTTCGCGGGGATGCCGAGCCCGGCCAACTCGATTCCCGCAGCCAGCAGCTTCGGGCTGAGAACCTCGTAGCGGCCGTCGGCCAGCGGGCGCATCAGGCCGAGGGTCACCACACGGTCCATGAGCCCGGGCTCGAGAGCCTCCTCCCCCCAGGGCTTCGCTACCTCCTCCAGAGTGAGGATCTCGGGCTGTTCCTCTTCATACGGAGCGCGCACGGTCCGGGTGAAGCTGAGCAGGTCACCGGGTGAGTCCCCGGCATTGTCGACGATGCGGCGGATCGCCTCCAGATTGAAACCCTCTTCCTGGAGCTCGCGGATCAGGGCAATCCTTTCGACGTGCTTCTCGTCGTAGTAGCCGGTTCGCCCCACCACACGCGGTGGCTCCAGCAGCCCGCGCGACTGGTGGGCCCGGATGTTTCTCACCGTCATGCCTGTGCGCCCGGCGAGATCCTCAATCGTGATCTCCGCGGGTTCTGTCTGCGAGCCGTTCACTTGCGCGAATCGTAGGGCTTACCCATGGATCAGGTACCGGTACGGGCAGCAACTGGGCGATTCAGCCCTGTGGCAGGACCGCGAGCAGGTCGGCGACGACCTGATCCACATCTTCCATCCGGGAATCCCAGGAGCCGACCAGCCGGATCAGGCCGACGTCTCCGAGCGGGAACAGCAAGGGGCGGTGGGCACCGCAGAGGTCGGCGAAAGCGCGGGCTTTTTCGAGTTTCAAAGCCATGAAGACGATGTTCGCCTGAACCGGCTGTGCCAGTTCGACCCCATCGATCCAGGCAACCGCATCACCGATGGCAGAGGCGATGCGGTTCGCTTCAAGGGCGAGCGAGCGCCAGAGGCCGTCTTCGAGCAGGGCTGAGAGCTGCACGGAGACGAACCTCATCTTCGAGGTGAGCTGAAGCGATCCCTTGCGCAGGACGTCGAAGCCATCGGCCAGGCCGGGCTGGTCCTCTCCGCGTCCGGCGAACACCACTGCCTCGCCGAAGACCGTCCCGTTCTTGTTGGCACCGAAGCTCAGTACATCCACGCCGTTGTCGGTGCTCGCCTCGGCGAGACCTATTCCAAGGCCAGCTGCGGCGTTCGAGAGCCGGGCTCCATCCATGTGAAGGAGCATGCCGTGGTTGTGGGCGAAGTCAGCAAGGGCGCGGACCTGCTCGGGCGTATAGACAGTGCCGAGTTCGCTGGCTTGGGCGATCGAGACGACCTTCGGCCAGGCGACATGCGGGAGGTCGGCGCGGTCGGCCAGTTTCGAATGCGCAATCTCGGGGGTCAGCTTTCCGTCCGGGGTCTGACAGCCCAGCAGCTTGAGGCCGGCGATCGCTTCAGGGGTGGCCGTCTCGTCAATCGAAAGGTGGGCCGTTTCCGCGCAGATCACCGCCTGATGAGGTCGGGCCATCGCGCGCAGAGCGGCAACATTCGTTCCGGTGCCGTTGAGCATGGGAAAGATCCGGGCAGCCGGCCCGAACTCCGCCCTGGCGAGTTCGTCCAGCCGGGCCGTCTCGAGGTCCGAACCGTAGGAGCCGGCATGGCCTTCGTTCGCAGATGCCATCGCCTCAAGTACCGCGGGGTGGGCCCCGGAACAGTTATCGGAAACGAATCCTCTCGGCGCGTCCATCCGGGGCACCCTATTCGGGCGAGCCTCCCTGGCGCAGAGGCCACCGGCAAATGCCCGGGCAACCACCAGCCGCGCCGACCGCCCGGGCAAGTGAAGCTGACCGTCCGGGGCCTCGCCCTGCGCCGGGGCGATGCCTCATCCGGAGGCAGTTCAATAAACTGCGCCGTCAGCCGGGGGAGTGCCCGAGTGGTTAAAGGGGACTGGCTGTAAACCAGTTGGCTCTGCCTACACAGGTTCGAATCCTGTCTCCCCCATTTTTTGGCTGCCGAGATCCGGAAAATCAGCGATATTGCCTGACTTTCGGGATTTCGAAGGGACCAGTCGCGCGGTCGCTATGCTTTCGGCGTTGTCTCGGTGCCAAGCGCAGCCACCGTTTCGGACTGCGACAAACAAACTCAAGGAGTCTTCAAAATGTCTGACCTTGTGATCACCTCGATGCAGGAAACCTGGCTCTGGATAGGTACAGCCGGTATGGCTCTTGGCGCCATACTGATACTCGTCCTGGGCAGGGGCCTCGGAAAACACTCGCACCACGCCGTCACCAGCTTTTTCGTCTGTGCGATCGCGGCCTGTTTCTATCTCTTGATGGCGCAGGGCCAGGGTGATGTGATCATCACCGCCAAAGATGTGGTTCTCACCCCCGAGGGACTTGCTGTGGATGTTGAGTCCCGCCTTGTTTACTTCGCCCGCTACCTCGACTGGGTCGTCACCACCCCGTTGCTCCTGATCGGACTGCTCGGCGTTGGCCTGGCTGCTGTCAAGAGCGCCGGTGAAGATGTCCGGCAGCGCACCGGACTGGTTGCCGGCGTGATCGGCGCCGACATCCTGATGATCGTCACGGGGCTGTTTGGAGCACTGTCGCTCGACTCAACCCACAAGTACGTGTGGTTCATCGTCAGCTGCGTCTTCTTTCTCGCAGTCCTCTTTGTGGTCTGGGGCCCGATACGGACCTCAGCCAAGGCACAGGGCGGCGGTATCGCGGCGCTGTACGACAAGCTGCTCTTCATCCTGACCGGACTCTGGTTCGTGTACCCGGTGCTGTGGCTGCTTGGAACCGAAGGCACCGAGACAATCAGCCTGAACACCGAGGTTGCTGTATTCGCAGTGATCGACCTGCTGGCCAAGGTAGGCTTCGGGGTGGTTCTGGTTACCGGAGTCAAGGGCCTCATGTCCGGGGGATCTGCTGATGCGGAAACCGGGCGGGCGGCTGTCACTGACTGAGCCTTACGGCAACCCGAGCGGCCAGGTGCCGCATTGATCTGTTTCAGAAAAACCCGCCCGAAAGGGCGGGTTTTTCTATGAAGCCTCGCGCAGGCTCTGAGCTTCGGGGAGGTTCTTGATCTTGCGCAGGGTGCTGGTCTCGATCTGGCGTACCCGTTCCCGGGTGACCCCGAAGGCCTCACCGCACTGTTCCAGGGTCCGGGGGCTTTCGCCACCAAGGCCGTAGCGCATGACCAGGACATCACGCTCTCGTTCCGGCAGTCCGCCGAGCACCTTTCGCACGCTCTCACTACGGATGTTGAGAGAGGCTTCGTCAAAGGGCTCCATCGCGTTCACATCCGGGACCAGGTCTGCCAGCTCGGACTCTTCGCCCTCGCCAACCGGCTTTTCCAGTGAGACGGGTACCTGGGAAACACGCCAGACATCACGCACGTCCTGGACCGTCCAGCCGAGCTCACGGGCGATCTCGAACGGCTCCGGCTCACGACCGAGGTCCTGAACGAGCTGGCGTTCGACGAAGTGAACCCGGTTGAGCTTCTCGACCATGTGGACCGGGATGCGAATTGAGCGGGACTTGTCAGCCACGGCCCGGGTCACAGCCTGGCGGATCCACCAGGTCGCGTAGGTGGAGAACTTGTAGCCGCGGCGGTAATCAAACTTTTCCACCGCCCGGATCAGCCCGAGCGATCCCTCCTGGATCAGGTCGAGGAAGCTGAGTCCCCTGCCGAGGTAGCCCTTGGCGATCGAGACGACGAGCCTCAGGTTGGCCTCGACCATCTGGCGCTTGGCGTCCATGTCTCCGCGTTCGATGCGCTTTGCCAGCTCAACCTCCTGACTGGCAGTCAGAAGCTCGACCCGGCCGATCGACCGCAGGTAGAGCCGCAGTGAATCCAGATTGCCCTCCTGCGCACCCGCATCGGAGGCTTCTGAGGGCTGGCTGACCATGGCAGGTTCGGCCACGGGCTCGACCGGGGCCGCCTCCGGCTTGCCTGCAGTCTCGTCGCGGGCGACTACCTCTATTCCCTGCTCGACCAGGTAGGCGTGGAGCTCTTCGACCTGATCCCGACTGACATCCAGGTCGGCGAGGGCCTCAGCAACGCCATCGAAGGTCAGAAAGCCCTGCTCGCGACCCGCTGCTACCAGCGCCTTGACTTCCTCGGACTCGATTTCCATTCATACCCCCAATCCAGCCTCTTGCCGCCCGGACTCTGTGCCTCAAATCACAAGCTCGGATTATAGGCAGATTAAGGTCGAAAGTTGTAAAAGTCAGGCATTCGTAGCGCCGGACGTTCCGGGCGGGTACTCTTATGCGAACCCCACCCCCTCAAAACGAGACGGAAATGAACCCAGAGATCGCGCTTTCGCCTGACGGTATAGATGTGCAGGCATCCCGCCCCGCCACTCGAGTCAGCCTGTCGCGCGTTGGCGTGACCGGCGTTGAGAAGGTCCTCAGCATCGGAGACGAGGGCCACTTCCACGCCGAGATGGAATGTTTTGTAGACCTCGGGCCTGACCAGGCCGGCGTCCACATGTCCCGTTTCGAGGAGAACGTCGCCGAGGCGATTGATGATGTGGTCAGATCCCGATCGATGCGGGCCGAAGGACTGGCTGCCCGGATCGCTGAGCTGGTTCGCGAAAAGCAGCACGGAATCAGAGCGGAGGTTTCCGTGAAGGCACGCTACGCCGAGACGATGCCTGCCCCTGCCTCCGGCATTCCCACGCAGGAGATGTACACCCTGCTCGGGACCGCGGTCGCGTCAGAGAGCGAGACCCGTACGGTCACCGGTGTTCAGGCTCAGGGCATGACCGCCTGCCCGTGCGCGCAGGAGATGGTCGCTGACGTTGCCCGCGACAGGCTCCGGAAGAGCGGCTACACCGAGGAACAGGTCACTGAAATCATCGAAATGGTTCCGATCGCGACGCACAACCAGCGCGGAATCGGCACCCTCTACATCGGCTGTGCCAACGGATCTGCCGCGGACATCGACGCCCGTCAGCTACTGCGTCTGGTCGAGGGCTCGATGAGTTCGGAGATCTACGAGCTGATGAAGCGTCCGGACGAACTCTCAGTGGTCGAGAAGGCCCACGCTCAGCCCCGCTTCGTCGAGGACTGTGTGCGAGAGATGCTGAGGCAGGTGGTCGAGACCTTCCCCGACCTCTCCGACGATGCCTTCGTGATGGCTCAGCAGGAGAATCTTGAGACCATCCACCGGCACAACGTTGTCGCTGAGCGCTACGGGCGGCTTGCGGACCTCCGTGAAGAAATGAACAGCGACAGCCACCAGCGTCATCACCTTTCGATGCGGGAGTGGCTGAACGAGGTCGGAAGCTGAAGCTCCAGCGGAGCGGGTTCCGGCTGCCGCCTGCCTGAGCCGCGGTACCGGGGTTCAAAGGTTCGGAGCTAGGCGACCGGACCGGACCGGCCAGCAGACTCGTCCGCCGCGGTGGTTTCCGGCGTGGCCTGATCCCTTTCGGCCTGTTCCCTCGTCCGCTGTTCCTGGATGCGACGACGGAGGCCGAAGAAGTAATCGAAACCGCTGATGATCGTCGCCACCACGGCGGCGTAGACGAGAAGGTTCACGGCCAGGGGCGCTGGATCGACAAGGATCAGCCCGAACACCGCACCGATCTGGAGCACCGTCTTGACCTTTCCCATCCAGCTGGCGGCAATGACCACTCCTCGCTCGGCCGCGATCGACCGCAGCACGGTAACCGCCAGCTCGCGGGCGATGATCACCATCGCAACCCAGGCGGGCAGACGACCGAGCGAGACCAGCGAGACCAGCGCAGCGATGATCAGCAGCTTGTCGGCCAGCGGGTCCATCAGCTTGCCGAAGGTGGTGATCGAGTCGCGGGAGCGGGCGATGTAGCCGTCGAGTCCGTCGGTCAGGGCCGCCAGAGCGAAGACGATCGCGGCCAGGGTGTCGCCGTGGGGGGTGCCGTCGAGCAGGGCGACCACGACCACCGGCACAGCCAGGATCCGCAGAAGGGTAAGCAGATTGGGAATGTTCAGCGGTACCAAAGCGGGATCCTGTAAAGCGCGCCCGACCGGCGGTCAGACGTCGGTCTTCGCTTCGCTCCTTCCGCCGGATTGCCCGGCGGTTTCGGAGCCTCTGTCGCCCGAAGCAGGTGGATCGCCATCTTCCTTGGAGGAATCTGCCAGTGCGGCAGGCTCCTTCACGTCCTCTTCCTCCCCACCGATCGTGTCCCGAAACCCGCGCAGGGCGTCGCCGATTGAGCGAAAGGCAGCCGGGATCCGCTTCGGCCCGAAGATGACGATCAGGATAAGCAAAACGATGGCCACCTCAAGGGGGCCGATGTTAGGCAGGAAGGCAAAGGGCGAAGTCACAGTGGGCCTAGTCTAAAGCCAAAGGCCACGGACTCCGCTCACCTGTCCTTCCGGTCGACCGAATCGGTGTCCGGGGGTTCGGTCGGTTCAATCCGGGCAGATCCTGGCTCCGACATGTAAGAATGACTTCATGGGAGGGTGGAAAAGCATCAGGAGTGGAAACTCTGAAGGCTCCGACAGCGAGGTGCCCGGAGGGCCGACTGCGCAGATCGGGAGGAGCCGACGACGGCGTCGGCTCCGGCTGGTGGCCTTGGTGATCCTCGTTGCCGGGCTTGGCTTCGGGGTCGCACCGGTGGTCGGGGACGGTCTCAACCAGAAGCCCCTGCCGGCCTCTCCCCTGAGCCGGCCAGTTGTGGTTGCTTCGGTTCCACAGCCCAGCGCAGCCCGGGAGCTGCCAGCCGGGATCAAACTCTCCGGAGTGGCGGCTGGCACCGGAGGGGGACGGACCTCCGCAAGCGGGCAGATTGTCCTCAGCTCACGGATCACCAAGGAACCGGTTGTGACCGAAGCCGGCAAAGGAACCTTCGCCGGGATCAGCTGCCCGGAGGGTTACAAGGCGATCTCAGGTGGGGTTATCAGCGGCTACATCAACCTGCTGATCTCTTCCTCGTCGCCCAACAACCCGCTCAGCGGCAAGTACACGCCGCGGACCTGGTGGCTCACCGTTACGAACGCCGATGTAGACGGTCAGGGAGGCTCCCTCTCCTGGCGCGGTGTCGTCAACTGCCTGGCCCCGGTCAAGCTGAAGCGCTGAACTCGGTAACCACGGGCCGAGGATAAAGGCGAGCGGGACTGTTGCCAGAAAAACTCCCGAGGCGAACCAGGGCGAGTCGGTAAAGGCAAATATCCGAGGCAGGTCAGTGCCGGGGAATAGTCTCTCTCTCATGAAAGTCTCGGATCGTCGATTTCCGCAGGTTGAGGGAAAGTCGCTGGAAGGGCGATTGTTTCTGCTGCCCGGGGACCTTGAGGGCGATCGCAATCTGGTCGCAGTCGCGTTCCATCGCAGCCAGCAGAAGGAGGTCGACAGCTGGCAAGGCGTTTTCGCTGCGCTGGAGGAAGAACACAAGGACGTTGCCTGTTACGAAATGCCGACCATTTCCGGCCGCTGGAAGGCATTCAGGCCGATGATTGACGGAGGGATGACAGCCGCGATCCCGGATCCTGTTACCCGGGCCAGAACCGTCACCGTCTACGGTGATACCCGGAGGGTTACCGGGCCGCTCGGCCTGGGTGACCGGGACAGGATCGCCGTTGTCCTGACCGACCGCGCGGGGCGGATCAGCTGGATCGCCCGAGGAGTCTGCCCGGAACAGCGTCCCGAAGGACTTCAGCTGGCGCTCGCCGCCTGACCAACCTGAGCTCCCGGCAAGCGGGCAGCACCTACAATGCCCCGAGCGCCGACGTAGCTCAGTTGGTAGAGCACTTCACTCGTAATGAAGGGGTCAGCGGTTCGATTCCGCTCGTCGGCTTACGGAAGCGTCATGCCAACGGTCACCCGTCCGCAGTTGCGAGGTCAGGTCAGACTGACCGAAGCCGCGAGCCTGATCGAATCAGACTACGTTGACGGACATGAAGAAAAACGTTTCGATGTGGCGTGCCTTGGCGGCAGTTCTCTTTCTGCCCCTGCTCGCCGCGCTGTTCCCCTCATCGTCATCCGCGAGAGAGGTCCGGACTTCCACCAACTCGAGCTACACAGCGTTGATGCAGGATGTCCTGGTCAACGCCGACTACTGGTACAGGAAGCCGAAGATGCTCGCCGCCGGGCTTGGCTTCACGAACATCCTCGGCGTGACCAACGCCGACTCCACCGACCTGTCCGTTGCCCAGACGGCAGTCCAGGCCGTTTCCGGAGCATGGAACGTGGGCCTCACCTGTCCGTCGACCCCTACCCCACCGCAGCGCGCCTTCACCGCAGCCGCCAGCCCTGACCAGATCATGACCGGCTATGGCGCCGCGGTCACGGACGGTTCCGGACTCCCGGTGGAGTTCTCCTGGCCGGTACTGCCCAGCACCGTGGATGCAACCGACTTCCGGGTAACTCTCAGTGACGGATCGACCGTCACACCGGAAGCCGTCTCGATCACGCCGAACTTCGAGTACAACGAGCGCTCGACGGTCGTCCTCGTCGGACCCTTCGGGACTCCGTTCCCGTCCAGCCAGGGCGGTGTCTTCGCAACCAAGGTCGAAGTCGTGAGGCCGATGAAGCTGATCGGCCCCCGCGCCAGGAAGGTAAGTGCCGTTGGCATGAGCGCGACGAAGACGACCTCGCCTTACGACCTCCCCTCGAATGACCCAACCGAGTGGGCTGGCCCAAAGCTCATCGGTGGCAAGATCTCGAAGATGTCGACGGCGGGTGAGCGGGCGCCCGTCCTGTACGGCGGCAACCTGCTCAACGACGGCGTCGACCTCTACGGCAAGGCCGCGAAGTTCCGGATCCGCGTTCTCACCACGGGCGGATTCTCGCCGGATGGCATCCGCGGGATCTACCCGACCGACTACCGGAACTTCTTCCAGGTCGTGGCCCGCTCACGCAGCGGCAAGGTCGTTCGAATGATCTCCCCGGGACGGACCTACCGAATCGATGGTTACCCGTTACGGGTCCTGGGCCTCGCGGATGTCGGAATGAAGCAGGACTCCTACGACTACTGCTACAACGAAGACCACGACAACCAGTTCGACATCGTTCTGGGCGGCTCGATCAAGGCAGCCGAGCGGGTCCGTTCAGTGGTCATCCCCGCTACCGGAAATGGCTACCAGCCCTTTTTCAACCCGGGAGGGCCGGGAACCACTCCGGTCGCCGGCGTGTTCTACACGAGCCCTGGACCCCGCTACAGGCAGAAGATCGTCAACGCACTGCGCGACCCGATGACCGTCACCTACCTCAAGAAGTAAGCGACGGGGAAACAGATGCAACCAGGGCTGGAGCTGCCTGCCGGATAGACATTGGTGAGGTTCGGGCACCTGCGGTGCCTGCGGGACGACGACCCCCAGCCTGAACTCGGACCCCGCTAGCCTCGTTTCCCCTTGAGCGATCGCAACACAAACCCCCTCGCTGACAACCGGTACCGCCAGCTGTTCTCGGCCCAGGTCCTCTCGCTGGTCGGGAGCGGCGCAGGTACGGTCGCGCTCGGGCTCCTCGCATTCGAGCTTGCCGGGGGCGAGGCCGGGCTGGTGCTGGGGATCGCGTTCGCGCTGAAGATGGTCGCCTATGTGTTCGTGGCCCCGGTGGCGGCGGGGCTTTTCTCACGGACCAGCCGCAAGAAGCTGATGGTGGGACTGGACCTGGCCCGGGCCGTGGTGGTGGTCCTGATCCCGTTCGTGACCGAGGTGTGGCAGGTATATGTGCTGGTGTTCGTGCTCAGTTCGCTTTCGGCAGGATTTACGCCGGCATTCCAGGCCGTGATCCCGGAGATACTGGAGGACGAGCCCACCTACACGCGAGCACTTTCGCTGTCGCGAATCGCGTATGAGCTGGAGAACCTCGGCAGCCCTCTGATCGCGGCGGTCCTGCTGGTCTTCACCGGGTTCGACGCCCTCTTCGCACTGAACGCGCTGACCTTCCTGTTCTCGGCCGCGCTGATCATCCGGACCGTAATCCCGAAAAGCGAAAGCGAGGGGCTGCCCCGCCGGGACTGGAGTCAGACGACTGCCGGGCTGTCGCTTTTCCGGTCGATCCCGGAGCTCCGGGGGATCGCTGCCCTCAACGCGGCCGTGGCCCTGGCCGGAGCGATGGTGATTGTGAACACGGTGGTGTTCGTGAAGGAGTACTTCTCCGGGGGCAACGTCGAGATGAGCCTGACTCTGGCCGCGAGCGGAGCCGGGGCCGTGGTCGCGGCGATCCTGGTTCCGAGGATCCTCGAGCGGCTTTCGGAGCGGACCGTGATGATCGGGGGTGCCTGCCTGCTCCCGGTCGGGCTGGCGGCGGGCTACCTGGTCGGGGACATTGCCCAGCTGGCCCTCGCCTGGGTAGTGCTTGGGGTAGGACTCTCCCTGGTCCAGACTCCGATAGGGAGGCTGCTCAACAGGATCGCCACCTCGACCGAGCGACCCTCCCTGTTCGCCGCACAGTTCTCGCTCTCCCACGCAGCCTGGCTGCTCGCCTACCCGGCGGCCGGCGCCCTGGGGGTATGGCTCGGCGTGGCCGACGCCTCGTTGGCACTTGCCGGGATCGCTGTCTTTACGGTCGCGGCGGCCGTCCTGCTCTGGAGACGGGGCTCGCCGGCCCCGGAGGCCTCCTAGCCCGTCGGGGAGGGCTTTAGCTCCTCGTCCCTGTCGTCCGAGAGGAACTTGGTCAGTAGCACCCCGACCACGATGAAGGCGATGCTGACCCACTCGGGCGTGCCGCCGACGAACAGGGTCAGGACGATCCAGCCGGTCCAGATGTTGTTCGAGTTGTCGAGGACGGCGTCCCGGCAGGGACGGTTCTCAGGCCGGAGTGATCCGGATCTTCATCGAATCGATGCCGTAGACCCCGATCGGCGATGCGTAGGCGGGCTCCGATGCCAACTCGAGCGTCCCTGCCCGTTCGGCCAGGAAGGAGAGGGCCTCGCCCAGCTCGAGCTTCGCGAGGTTGGTGCCGGCGCAGTAATGGATGCCGGCTCCGAAGGTGAGGGTCCGGGTGCCCTTGGGGTCCCTGGTGATGTCGAACTCGGCCGGTTCGGTGAACACATCGGGATCACGGTTGGCGGTGTAGGCGCAGATGATCAGCGGCGTGCCCTCGGGGAAGAGGACATCGCGGTATTCCACATCCTCGGTCAGCATCCGGGCCGTGAACGGCGTGATCGGCTCGTAACGGATCCCTTCCTCAACTGCCCTCGGGATCAGGGTCCCGGGATCCTCACGAAGTGCCTGCCACTGATCGGGACTGTCGGCCAGGAGCCGGACGATGTGTGAGAGCTGGCTCTGGGTCGTGTCGACGCCACCCACCAGGACGTTCAGGACGAGGTTCTCGAGTTCGGTGTCGGACAGCCTCTCACCCTCCTCCTCTGCAGCGATCAGCTCGGTGACCATGTCGTCGCCGGGGTTTCCCCTCTTTGCCGCGACCATCGGCTTGATCCAGTGCTGAAACTCGACCACCTTCTCCTGGATCGTCTCGAGCACGCCGGGGTCGGCGAGGGCGACCGGATCGAACTGCTGCTGGATCCAGTTCGACCAGTCCCAGAGCTTCGGGGCGTCCTCAGCCGGCGCGCCCATCACCCTGGCGATCGTCATCGCCGGCAACGGTTTGGCTATTGCCTCAATGAAGTCGAACTCGGTCGGATCGTCGAGTCGTTCCCAGAGCTCCGCCAGGTACTCGCGGATGGCCGGACGGTACTTCTCGACGGCCTTCGGGGTAAGCGACGGGTTGACCAGCCCCCGGAGACGTCGGTGCCTGTCGCCCTCGGTGTTGAGCAGGTTGTGCCGGATCTGGTCATGGAGTGGCCCCTCGTTGATTCCGAAGGTCTCATAGAGGTATTCCCCCGGAAAGCGGGCCGAGCGGGACCTGAGGAAGAACTCCCCGGCCTCGCGATCGGCCACCAGGGTCGCGATCGGATTGCGGGCCAGCCAGACGTCGTCGCCAGCCCCCTCCTCGATGATGCCGTCCATCATCGCGTGCCATGTCTCGCCCCTTATCTCGGGACCCGGAAGTGGAAACTCGGGGAGGTCGAGATCAGCGAGGGGGGTCGGGCTCATGCCTCGGCGAACTTGTAGCCGATTCCGCGCACGGTGAGGACGAGCTCGGGCCTCTGGGGATCGATCTCGACCTTCTGCCGGAGGTTGGAGATGTGGACATCGCAGGCGCGCTCATCCCCGTCGAACTCGGTCTGCCAGAGCTCCTCCATGATCTTGGAGCGGGAGAAGACATCCCCCGGCTTGGCGGCGAGCAGTCGCAGAAGCTGGAACTCGGAACGGGTGAGGCTGACTGTGCGCTCGCGCACCGTCACCACGTGCCGCGCGAGGTCGATCGTGACCGGACCGGCGACGATCCGCTGGGCCTCGGGGCTCGGCGAACGGTCCAGCTCGCGGCGGCGGAGCTGGGCACGGACCCGGCCGAGAATCTCGCGGACCGAAAACGGCTTGGTCACGTAGTCGTCAGCCCCAACTTCAAGACCGACTACCTTGTCGACTTCGGCGTCCTTGGCGGTGAGGATGATGATCGGAACGGCCGAGCGGGAACGGACCTCACGGCATATGTCGAGGCCGCTCTTGCCGGGCATCATGATGTCCAGAATCAGCAGGTCGTAATCGAAGTCCCCGGCCAGCTTGGCCTCTGCCTCGGTACCGTCGACAGCGGGGGTCACATCGAAGCCCTCCTGATGGAGCGCGTAGCCAACCGAGTCCCTCACTGAGGGCTCGTCGTCTGCGATAAGGATTTTTCCTGCGGATTGGTTCATGCGATCGGGGCCTCAGACTGTTCTATCAGTGGAAGGCGCACCCAAAAGGTACTGCCCTCGCCCTCAACCGAGTTGGCACCCATCTCCCCACCCATCACATCGGCCATCCGGCGGGCGATCGCCAGGCCCAGCCCGAAGCCCTCCTGGCGCCGGGATTCATTGCGGCGGTAGAAGCGCTCGAACACCCTGTCGATCTCGGCCTGCGGGATGCCGCTGCCGGTGTCGATCACCTCGAGCAACATCTCGGAATCACCGACCCGACGGCCGCGGATCGTGACCTTTCCGGGCGGCGGGGTGTTCTTGATCGCGTTGGTGACCAGGCCGATCAGCACCTGGCGGAGCAGGGTCGGATCGCCCTTTGCGGCAAGGTCGCCCTCAACATCGAGATTCAGCTCGAGTCCGGTCGGTACCTCCACCGCAGCTTTCACGTCGTTTGCCGCGGCGGCGACATCCACTACCTCTACCTCCCCGGCACCGAGCGCCTCGACCCGGTGGAGGGTAAGGAGCGACTGCGTCAAGCGGTTCATCCGGTCAGCGTCGGCCGTAAGTCTGTTGAGAAAGTGCTCGCGAGCTACGGGGTCGTCCTTGGCTCCGGACTGCAGTACCTCTATTGCTCCCGAAATCCCGGCCAGCGGGTTCCTGAGTTCATGGGCCGCATTGCTGACGAAGTCCCGCTCGGCGAACTCCTTGCGCATTTCCTCGGTGCGATCGCGCGCAACCACCAGCACCGCGGCTTCATCCGGCAGTGCTCTCGCCTGCATCGCGTAGGCGTGGTCACCGATCCGGAGCGCCGGATGGGCCGAGAAGCCCTCCCGCTCGGCCCGCTTGATCTGCGGCATCATCAAATCGGGGGGAAGACCGCCGCGATCGAGCAGCACCGTTGCTGCCGAGTTGTAGAAGCGCACCGGCCCCTCGTTATCGACGACCATGACGGCGTCGTTGAGGCCGTCGAAGATGGCGGTCAGCTTGTCGCGGTCAGCCGTCAGCACGCCGAAGTTCTCTTTCAGCGACGAGCGCATCGAGTCGAGTGACCGTGCCAGGTCACCGATCTCGTCCCTGCCGCGCACCGGCAGGGAAACATCGAAGTTGCCTGAGGCGATGTCGTCGGCGTCGCCGGCAATCCGTTTGAGTCGGACGGTGATCAGCGATGCGATCCCGACCCCGAGCAGAGTGCCGAAGATGATCGCCAGTACCGCTGCACGAACACTGTCGGAGCGCAGGGATTCCAGCGCACCACTGATCACAACCGGCTGCGAGTACCTCCCTACGACGGCACCGGCCAGTTCCCCGTCGGTGTAGACCGGCGCGCCCACCAGCGTCACCTCACCTCCCTTCAGCTCACGTGATTCCCGGGTTCCCGAAATCGCTGCTCCAAGGACCTCATCGAACTTGGGGCTGTCGATGATGGGCTTGGTGCTGGACACGCCAGTACCGGCCTGCCCGTCCGGCAGGAAAAACCATGCGACAAAACCTTCGCCATTGGCCGCCTGAACCTCCGCATCAATGTTGACGCCGGAGCTCGAGAGGCGGTCGGCCAGACGAATGGTCCGGCCAAGGCCGAGTTCAGTCGAGCGCTCCGAGAGCAGGTCACGGCTCGAGCCGGTGACCGAACTCAGCATGATCGCGACGGTCAGAGTCGCGACCACAGTGAACCCTGCGGCCAGCCATAGCCTCATCCCGATATGGCGCCTCCTGCGGCGCTGGGAGCGGTTTCTCATACAGCAGGCACCCTAGAGGACGGCGGTGGCAGCATCGGGCCTGCCAACCCCGGGGCCACCTGCATCGCCGTCCGGGCACGGGCGTTACCACCTCCCGCGCCCGGATCGTCCACAATCGTGTTGTGAAGACGCTGGTATTCATCCCGGCCTGGAATGAGGAGCACTCGATCGAGGCGGTGATCGCGGACGCGAGGAAAAACCTGCCAAAGGTCGACCTGCTGGTGATCGACGACGGCTCGACCGACCGGACCGCCGCCCGGGCCCGGCGCGCCGGAGTGATGGTCGCTTCGCTTCCGTTCAATCAGGGAGTCGGCGCAGCCCACCAGACCGGCTACATATTCGCCCTGGCCCACGGATACGAAGCCTGCGGGCAGATCGACGGCGACGGTCAGCACCCGGCCTCCGAGCTCGTCCGGCTGGTTGCCGTGATCGAGTCCGGTGACGCTGATCTGGTGGTCGGATCAAGGTTCGCCGGAGAGTCGGACTACCGGGCCTCGCGGATGCGACGCGGCGGCCAGCGGATGTTTTCGTTGCTGGTCTCGAGCGCGACCGGCCAGTCATTTACCGATACCACCAGCGGCATGCGGGCACTGAACCACCGTGCGATGGCGCTCTTTGTTCGTCGTTACTCCTCGGAGTTCGCCGAAGTCGAATCACTGCAGCAGGCGGTACGCGCCGGGCTGACGGTCCGGGAGCTTCCGGTGGGAATGCTGCCGCGAGCCGAGGGGAAATCGTTCATCACTCCGCTGGTTTCCGCCTTCTACATCTTCAAGACCCTGGTCGTGCTGCTGGTGGGGCAGCTGAGGCCACGAACGAACGAACCGGACGGACACCCGTGAACGGCTCCAGGCTCATGCCGAACAGGTGGGAAGCGTGAGCGGGCTGCTGGCAGCAGTCGAGCCTGTCGTGCGCCTCTCTCCGCAGACGCGGGTCATTGCCGCGGTCCTGGCGCTGGCCTTCATGCTCCTGATCCTCGACCTGATTCGTCGCGACCGGCTACTTGAGCGCTACAGCATCGTCTGGTTCCTGCTTGGCCTGGTCATGCTCGCCGGTGCCGCCTTCCCGATCCTGCTGGAGCTGCTTGCCAGGGCGCTGGGTGTCCGCGACGTGACGATCGCTCTGTTTTCGGCGGTGCTGCTGCTGCTGCTGGGGCTGGCCCTCAATTTCAGCGTGATTGCCTCCCGTCAGGCCAAACAGATAACCCGGCTTGCTCAGCAGAGCGCGATCGAGACGATCGAGCAGCCGGGCGAAATCGAGTCGACCAAACCCGCAATCGACAAGGGCTGACTGGATTCAGCCTGCCACCGGTCCGGGTGGCGGACGGAACCGTTCAGGCAGGGTTGAACAACCTGGTCATCCGGAAGCAAAGGGCCTCCAGGGCCAGTTCCTCACTGACGTTCAGGTTCAAACGGCGGCGGGTGTCGGCAATCAGGACGACTGCGTCGCGAGCGGCACCGATCCGCATCCCCCGGGCCTGCTCGCGCAGGATGTCCGCGCGGTCCGGATTGAACAGAACCTCGTCGGCACCGGCCACTGCTGCCGCCCAGTCACGCGCCCAGGACGCAGCTACCGACAGCGCGAGGTCCAGTACGCCGGTACGCGCCCGGCGCCGGGCGCGACTGACCGCATCTTCAGTTTCCTTTTTCGTCCGCTTGACGCCCTCTTCAGATTCAGCCGCCAGCTCGGTCTCGACCCGTTCTGCGGCAGCGTCGCCGCTTGAAGTCGCCGCGGCGAGCACATCCAGCCAGGGTGAACCGGCGAGTTCGTCCTCAAGTACCCCGGTCATCATGTTCTCGACCGACGCCCGGATCCCATCCCCGCGAGGTCCGGCGAGCAGCCGGGCCCGGCCGAGGTCACCACGAGCGAGACGGGCGGCGGCGAGAGCCTTGTCGGGAGCGACCGAGGGACCCAGCCGGGAGGCGATCGAGCCTTCCGGGACAGCTTCAAAACCGATCAGCTGGCAGCGTGAGGCAACGGTCGGAAGGATGGCCTGCTCCTCAGATGCGATCAGGATGAGGTGGGCGTGAGGTGGCGGCTCCTCAAGGGTTTTCAGCATCGCGTTCTGGCTCTCTTCGTTCAACGCCTCGGCCGACTCGACCACGAAGACGCGACGGGCGCCCTCGAACGGCTTCAGCGGGGCCGGCCGTATCAGGCGCTCCCTCACCTCGGCGACGGCGTGGCTCATGCCGACCGGTCGCAACCAGACCAGATCGGGGTGAGGGGAAGGATCGAGCATCGCCCGACGGCGGGTGCTCTCCGGATCAGGACTGCCATTGGCGAGGATCTCTGCGGCGAATGCCCTGACCGAGGCGCTCTTGCCCGAGCCGGCAGGTCCGATGAACAGGTAGGCGTGAGAGGGGCCTTCCCGGAGCGCGGAAGTCAGCGCCGAACGAGCCCGCAGCTGATGCTCGGTTGCATCTTCAAGCGCGGTCACTGCCTGGCCTTCGACCCCAGGGCAGCCATGATCCGGGTGTGGACCTCCTCCGGGCTGCCGGAGCCATCAACCACCACGAAACGGTCCGGCTCCCGCCGGGCGATCTCTTCGTAGGCCCCGGCGACCAGTCGCTGGAAGGCGACACCTTCTGCCTCGAAGCGGTCCTCACTCTCGGCCCTGGCCAGTCCGGTCTCGGGATCCACCCTGAGCAGGATGGTCAGATCCGGCAGCAGACCATCGGTCGCAATCCGGTTCAACTCATGCACTACCTCCACACCGAGCCCGCGGGCCACACCCTGGTAGGCCTCGGTCGAGTCGACGAAGCGATCGCTGACGACGGTACGGCCGGCTTCGATCGCCGGCCGGATCACACGGCGGACCAGATCGGCCCGGGCGGCAAAAAACAGCAGCAGCTCGGCGGTCGTATCCAGCGGGATACCGGGGTCGGCGAGCGTTGAGCGGATCGCCTCGGCCGCCTCGGTGCCACCAGGCTCGCGGATCTTCAGAGTGTCCGGTCCGAGTGCCTCGGCCAGCAGGGCCAGCTGGGTCGACTTGCCCGACCCGTCAACGCCCTCGAGCGCGATGAACACGCCTGCTCAGCCCTTCGAAGAGGCG
>CAIZLN010000001.1 GCA_903933815.1 uncultured Solirubrobacterales bacterium | reverse complement strand
GCACTGCCGTCATCATCGGCGTCCCCGCGCAATGATTCGACGTAGGCGAGAACGTCACCAGGGTCCACCTTGCGCTGCTCGTTGAAGCGGACCAGGCGACCGAGGTCGGAGCGCATCGCCAGAAGGACTGCCCGGGCGGGGTCTCCGTCACGTCCGGCGCGACCGGCCTCCTGGTAATACGCCTCGACACTCGAAGGAATCGCCCAGTGCCAGACGGACCTGACATCAGCTTTGTCGATGCCCATGCCGAACGCGTTGGTTGCTGCCACCACTTCGACGTCGCCGTCCATAAAGCGGATCTGGGCGGAGGCACGGTCATCGGGAGCCATGCCCGCGTGGTAGGCGACTGCCGAAACTCCAGCTGCTCGCAGGTCGTCGGCGACCTCTTCGGTATCGCGCCGGGTGCCGCAGTAGACGATCGCCGGCCGGTTGGCCGGATCTTTCAGCCCGTATTCGAGGAGCGCGGCCTTGCGGGCCTTGGACCCCTTCCCTTCCAGCGCAACGGTGTCGAAGCTGAGATTCGGCCGATCGAAGCCTGAGTGGACCTCGACCGGTTCGTCCATTCCCATCCGGCGGGCGATCTCGTCGGCCACTTGCGGGGTGGCAGTCGCCGTGCAGGCCATGATCGGAGGCCTCCCCAGGCGCTCGGCCACCTTTGGCAGACGCAGGTAGTCGGGCCGGAAGTCGTGGCCCCATTCCGAGAGGCAGTGGGCCTCGTCGATCGCAAGCAGGTCGATCCTGCGGGTAGCGATCAGGTCCAGGAAGGACGAGGAACCGAAGCGCTCGGGCGAGCAGTAGGCGATCCGGGCGGTGCCGTCCCTCACTGCCTCTCGTGACGCAGCGGAGACTTCATCCGGCAGGCCGGAGGCAAACATCACGGCGGGGTGACCCTCGCCGCGCAGCCGCCGGACCTGATCGGCCATCAGCGCGATCAGCGGACTGACAACCAGAGTCAGATCCGTGCCGGCGAGACCCGGAAGCTGGTAGCAGAGGCTCTTGCCCCCGCCGGTCGGCATCACTATCAGGCAATCCTTCCCATCAAGCGCAGCAGCCACGGCATCGCGCTGACCGGGGCGGTAGCTCTCGTATCCCATGTGAGCCAGGAGAAGGTCAGGATCGGGCGCACCATCGTAAAACCGGACCGGCACCGCCTCGTCTTC
Source organism: uncultured Solirubrobacterales bacterium (assembly GCA_903933815.1). Taxonomy (GTDB): domain Bacteria; phylum Actinomycetota; class Thermoleophilia; order Solirubrobacterales; family 70-9; genus 67-14. The sequence goes on along the minus strand of CAIZLN010000001.1, from coordinate 5,717 downwards.
CTGGATCCTCTCCAGTCCCTGCAGCGCCAGTGTCGCCTCCGCTTCCTCATCCAGGAAACGGCCGGATGAGGCGTCTCCACTGGCCCAGTGGGGTTCCTCGGGGATTGGCGGAAACTCCTGCTTTGAAGCTGGTTCGAGCGCGCCAGCCGACACGCTGACCTGCGGCCCGGGAGATTCAGGGGAAGGGGCAGGTTCAGGGGAAGGGGCAGGCTCAGGAGGGCGGCCAGAGACGAGCCTGGCGATGCGGCTGGCAGCTTCAGATGCCGAACGGCGAGCCTCAGGATCCATCTCCCGCCAGGCCCCTCTCAACCTTTCCAGCTCAATGTCGGTGTCGGAGCGACGGCGCCCCTCGGCCTGCTCGGTTTCGAGCTGTCCGGCAAGCCGGTCTGCCTGTTCGACGAAGGAAGTCACGGGACAACACTAGGGACAGCCACCGACGAAAGGAACTCGCCCCGTTAATGGTGAGAACCCCGCTGGGAGGGCGGGGTTCTCGTACTACTAGGGAGGAGAGAGATTCTTGATCTCTTATATGTTTTTGATCAGTGGGAGGTAGGTGGACTCTTCATGCGCCGCGGGCGCTATACCGCGTTGCCGCAGTAAGTGCCATGTGAGCGGCGCCGAATCCGACCAGGAAGATTGTCGCAACGGGTTGGTCGCCGAAGATTCCGCTGACCAGACCTATTGCCAGAATGCTGACACCGAGGGTCCAGTCAAAGCCGGCTATCGCCGACAGAGGAACCGACCGGTGGGGGGATGCTGCCGCGAGGGCAACGCCCATCAGGAGGCAGCCCAGAAAGAAAGACAGAAGACCGACCCCGGGGCTGAAGGTGAGGAGGTAGGGAACCACCATCAGAAGCGGAGCACAAGCCAGAACGAGGCCGCTGTGGATGTCTATGTTGATCGGTCTTGGTCTCATTGATGATCCTTCTCCATCAAGATAGGTAAGCATCCGCTCGTTGTGTGTGAGTCGAATCACAGTCACTCAACAGCGCCTTCAGCCTTCAGGTGAATGTGGCGTCCGGGTCTCATCCCGGTAACTTTGGGCGATGAGCCGCAAGCGATCAAGACTCGACACGGTGCTCGCCGAGCGAGGCCTCTTTCCCTCGCGGACCGCAGCCGCGCAGGCTGTGAGGGCCGGACACGTGAAGCTCGGCGTCGACGGTCGGGTTGCCCTGCGTCCCAGTCAGGACGTCGCGCCTGACCAGGCGATCGAGGTTGTCGGCACCCGGCCCTATGTTTCGAGGGGCGGAATCAAGCTGGCGAACGCCCTTGACCGACTTGAGCTGGAGGTTGACGGACTCGACTGCCTCGACATCGGTGCTTCAACCGGAGGGTTTACTGACTGCCTGCTCCAGAGAGGTGCCCGCAGCGTGGTGTCGCTGGATGTCGCTTACGGCCAGATTGACCAGACGATGCGAGACCATCCCCGAGTTACGGTCGTTGAGAGGATGAACGCCAGAGACCTGATGCCAGGCGACATCGACGGGACCCCTCAGCTGGCGGTGATTGACGTCTCCTTCATCTCGTTGGTCAAGGTGATCGAACCGGTGGTCACGGTCCTGGCGGAGCAGGGTGAGATTCTCGCCATGGTGAAACCCCAGTTCGAGCTCGGCCGGCGGCGGGTTGGCCGGGGAGGGGTTGTCAGAGATCCTGCCGACCGCCGCGAAGCCGTCGTGTCGGTGGCTGACTTCTGTGCCGGGAACGGGATGGCGTTGCTCGGCGTGGCCCCCACCGGACTGCCGGGTCCCAAGGGAAACCTTGAGACCTTTCTTCATCTCGGACTCGCCGGTCGGGGGGCGGGCGGGTCGGAAGGTGCCGCGAGTGGTGCCGAACTCTGCGAAGGTGTCGAGTTATGAGCAGCGCACCACTCGCACTCATCTTTTCGCACGACCACGCTGAAGGAATCGCAGAGGCGACCGAAAGCGTGATGTCCGCGGCTGATCGACACGGATGGGAGGTTCTTCCAAGCGGACAGGCGGGTGACCGTGTCCCGGAGCTGTGCATCGTGCTCGGGGGGGATGGCACCATTTTGCGGGCGCTGCGAGCGATGACCGGCACGAAAGTCCCCGTTTTCGGCATCAACTTCGGACGGGTTGGCTTCCTGGCGGCAGTGGATGGAGCGCAGATTGAAACCGGACTTGACCGGGTCTTCTCCGGGGACATCGAGTCGATCGACCTTCCCGGACTCGAAGTCAGCCTGGGTGGTGATCCGGCGATCGGCCTGAACGATGTCGGGTTCAGTCGTCGGCCTCACAGCGGCGTTGCGGAGCTCAGCTACCGGATAGCCGATGAAGAGGTGGGAAGGGTTCGCTGTGACGGACTGGTCGCGTCAACGGCGACTGGCTCCACCGGCTACAACCTGGCCAACAATGGTCCGATTCTGGCCTGGGGAGTGGACGGTTATGCGGTGACCTACATCGCCCCTCACACCCTCACCGCCCGCGCTCTGGTCGTTGCTCCGGAAGATGTGCTGGTCGTGCTCAACCACCGGAGCCGCGACAGCGTCGATGTAGTCGTAGACGGAGTTCAGGTGGGCGAACTCGCCCCGGGGACAGAGGCTGAGGTTCGTTATCGGCGTGAGATGGCCCGGCTCGCGCAGTTGCCGGGCGCAAACTTCTACCATCGGATCCGCGAGAAGTTCGGTCACCTGGCGATCTGAGCTCGTTTTTCGGTGACCTGACCAGGGATTCAGCCGGCCCGAGGGGGGCGAAGCGTCCGGTTCTGCTGCTAAACAGGATCTTGATGCTTCGTGAGCTACGGATCGAAAACCTTCTGCTGATCGAGCACGCCGAGCTCCTGCCCGGCGAAGGCCTCAACGTCCTTACCGGTGAAACCGGCGCGGGCAAGACAGTTCTTGCCCACTCTCTGGACCTGCTCATGGGCGGCAAGGCGAAGCGGGGCATTGTCAGGCCCGGGGCAGACGAGGCCTGGGTCGAGGGCGTCTTCGACCTTCCCCCGGACTGGGCTGATTCCGAACGCTACGCACAGGTTCGGGAGCGACTTCCCGAAGGAACCGATGAGCTGGTGCTGGGTCGCCGGGTCTTTGCCGGGGGCAGGACATCGGCCTTTATCGGCGGCCGGGCTGCGAGCGCCCCCGAACTGCAGCTGATCAGCGAAGGATTGATCGCGTTTTACGGCCAGCACGAACACCGAAAGCTGACGATCGGATCCGCTCAACTGTCGATGGTCGATGAGGCGGGCGATGCGGGGCACGGTGAGCTGCTCATGCGCTATCGGGAGCTCTTTCGCTCCCATCGCGCAGCACAGTCGGAGCTGGAAGCGTTGACCACCGGTGAAAGGGCGCGGGAGCGAGATCTGGACCTGCACCGTTTTGAGCTGCTGGAGATTGATGAGGCGGGTCCGAGGGAAGGTGAGAAGGAAGAGCTGATGGTCGAGCGGGAGCGCCTTCGTCACTCCGACCGTCTGCTTGGGGCTGCAACCGTGGCGGCAACGGCACTGCGCGGGGACAGCCTCGAGGGTGGTGCGACTGCTGAGATTTCCGGGGCTGCCGACGGGCTTGATCAGGTGAGCGGTGTTGATGCGGCCCTTGATGCCCTTAATCAGCGGGTCAGAAGCCTGGCAGTGGAGATGGATGACGTCGGTATCGAGCTTCGGGAGTACGCGAGCGGTATCGAGGCTGATCCGGAATCGCTGGCGCGGATCGAGGAGCGCCTTGACCTGCTTTCGCGTCTGGAGCGCAAGCACGGTGGCTCAATCGGATTGGTCCTTGCTCATGCTTCATGGTGCCGGGAGCAGATAGCGGCACTGGAGGGAGGCGAGAGCCGCGAAGCCGAGCTCCGGGAGTCGGTGGAGAGACTGACCATCGAACTGAAGGACGCCGCAGCCAATCTCACCACGAGCCGTGGCAGAGCCGCTGCGGATCTGGCAGGGAGGGTCACTGCCGACCTGGCCGACCTGGCCATGGACGGTGCCACGCTCACGATCGATTTTGTGCCGGTTGCCGACGGATTCGGCAACTCCGGTGCCGAGACGGTCGAGTTCATGCTCTCCACCAATCCCGGAATCGAGGCTCGTCCGCTCAGGGACACCGCATCCGGGGGGGAGCTCTCGAGGGTGATGCTGGCCCTGGCTGAACCTGACTCACGTGACTGTCGGACCCTTGTGTTCGATGAGATTGATGCTGGCATTGGCGGCAATACCGCGACGGCGGTTGGTGAACGGCTTCGCCAGGTCGGATCAGGGCGTCAGATAATGGCAATCACCCACCTGCCTCAGGTCGCTTCGAAGGCCGGGACACACTTCACGGTGCAAAAAGATGGCTCGGCCGACCCGGCTCGGGCAACAGTGACGAAACTCAAGGGCGATGAGGTCGTGGAAGAGGTCCGTCGGATGATGGGAGGCGAGAGCGGAGATGAGGCCGCAACCCGCCATGCCCGTCAACTCGTCTCGGCCGGGCGGTAGCCACTACCCTCATGGGGTGAGCGCCATGCTGAACAGGCTGGGTACGCGCGGTTACGGCAAGCCTTCAGACAGCACCCGGGAGTCCGCGAGCTCGACTGGGGCAGTGCGGCTTGGCCGAAAGACCAAGGATCTGGTCAAGCGGATCAAGGCCAGTGAGATTGCGGTGATCCGCCACCGGAACCTTGACCGGATCGCTGCTGAGGATCTGATCACCAGCGGAGTCGAGACAGTGCTCAACGACGAGCCCTCCTCGGACGACAAGTATCCGAATCGCGGACCACTGATGCTGGTCGAGGCCGGCATCCGACTGATCGATTTCCCCAACGAGGACCTTTTTGAGCTGCTGAATGACGGAGACCGGATTGAGTTGCGCGGGCCTGAGCTGCTTCGGGACGGCATTGTGATCGCCACCGGGGTGGAGCAGCTGGAGCCTGAACTCAACGTCAGGGTCGAGGCCCAGGAAGAGGAGATACACCTCGCGCTGGCGGCCTTCGCAGAGAACACCGTTACGCATATCCAGGGGGAGGGCGAGCTGCTCACCGGCGACATCGAGCTGCCGGTTACCCGAACCGACTTTCGCGACCGTCATGTACTTATCGTCGTTCGAGGCCCGAACTACAAACGGGATCTCAAGGCACTTCACGCCTACATCAGGGACATGAAGCCCGTCCTGGTCGGCGTCGACGGTGGAGCTGACGCCATTCGGGAGGCCGGTCACCGTCCGGACATGATCCTCGGCGACATGGACTCAGCGACCGACCAGACGCTACGGAGCGGTGCCGAGCTCATCGTCCACGGTTACAGCGATGGTCGGGCGCCCGGGCGGCAGCGCCTGCTCGACCTCGGGGTTGAGCACTCGGTCCTGCCATCGGTCGGAACCAGCCAGGACGTCGCGATGTTGATGGCATTCGAAAAAGGGGCCGATCTGATCGTCTCGGTGGGTGCCCACTTCAATCTGATCGAGTTCCTTGACAAGGATCGCGACGGCATGTCATCAACCTTCCTGACCCGGCTTCGCATCGGAGAGGTACTGATCGATGCCAAAGGAGTGAGCCGGCTCTACAGCCCGGGCCTTTCGGTCGGACCGCTGGCGCTTTTTCTCGGGGCATTTCTGGTCCTGGTGGTGATTGTGGTGCTCAGCTCACCAGCTCTCGCTGACCTCGCAGACCTGATCTGGCTGAAGCTGAAGATCTGGGTCGGCTTCTGAGGCAGAGGTGTCGGATCGGCTGCTTCTGCCAGTACGCCTTAAGCTGCGGTGATGGGATACAGCGCTCGATACCACGCGGCCTCATTAG